>CAMAVF010000030.1 GCA_945861445.1 Planctomicrobium piriforme
CGCGGTCTGCCTCCCAATTTGGCCGCAGGCAGACACGGTTCCACTCGCTCCCATTGTTCGTCCGTCAAATCCGTCGGATATCTTTGCGCGATCTCCGCTTTCGTCAAATAGGGTTTCATTTTCGAATCCTTGAATCGGTCCTCCCTGAGAGACAGGTTCCAAACCTGTCACAACTCCTGGTGCTTCAAGAATTCTAGCGCTTTGTGATCCACAGTCACCTTTTAAAACACGCTCTCAGCCAATTGCAACATCTCGTAGATGATTTGCTGGAAGTATCCCGCATCACGTCAGGCCGAGTCCAACTGCTGCAGACACGCGTTGCCATTAGTGGAATCGTGAACGGTGCCATTGAGACTGTCCGGCCGCTGATTGAGGAACACGGGCACGAACTCACCGTATCGCTGCCCGCGGAACCGATCTGGCTGCATGCCGACGCCCCGCGTCTGGAACAGGTCTTGGTGAACCTGCTGACCAACGCCGCCAAGTTTACTGAGGAAGGGGGGCACATCTGGGTCACTGTCCAACAAGAGGGCGAGGAATGCCTGCTTCGCGTCCGGGACAGTGGCGTCGGCATCACTGCAGCCCTGCTGCCACACATTTTCGACCTGTTCACCCAAGCGGAACGAACGCTGGATCGCTCTCAGGGCGGATTGGGCATTGGGCTGGCATTGGTGCAACGCCTGACTGAACTGCACGGCGGAAAGGTGGAAGCCTTTAGTGACGTGGGCCAGGGTACGGAATTCGTGGTGCGCCTGCCGGTGATGGCGGGCGAATCGCAGCCGCCCGAATTGCCGATCACTGTGATCAGCCCACCCGTCACCCGCGCACTGCGAGTGCTTGTGGTTGATGACAATTCGGATACTGTGTTGAGTTTCTCGATGTTACTAAGAGCACTCGGACATGATGTGCGAACGGCGCATGACGGTCCAACGGGAGTCTCAGTCGCTCTCGAATACCTGCCGGACGTGGCGCTGTTAGACATTGGCCTGCCCGGCCTGAATGGATTTGAAGTCGCGAAACGCATCCGGCAGGAACCGTCCCTGCAGAAGATCACGCTCGTGGCACTGACCGGCTATGGCCAAGAGACCGACCGGCAGGCGTCCCAGGATGCCGGATTCAATCACCACCTGGTCAAGCCCGCCGACTTCGCAAAGTTGCAGCAGATCTTGGAATCCATTCCGACTACGAAACTCTAAAAGCACTTCTACGTAAGTTCATTCAGCGTCTGAACGCCGTTGCCCCACCCTGTTATGGTCTGATCGTGCCAATCAATCCGGTTGTCGCGACCTGGTCGGTGCAATTCACTGTCTCAGAGTCTGCCCCCGCAGGGGACCGGCACGACGGAGTTCTTCGCCAGCGTGACGGGCGTGGCCTTCAACAATTCCGGGACCGTCAACGTCCAGGCCGGGACCTTGAGATTCCTAACGGCAGGGACCAGCTCCGGGCGTTTTAATATTGATGCGTCTGGAACGCTGGCGTTCGCTGCCCGACAAACCCTCAGCGGAGCGGTCGTAACCGGTGACGGCACGTTGTCACTGACCAACGTCGGCTCTGCGGTGCTGCCCCAGGTCTTTGAAGTCGCGAGCCAAGACTTGGGACCAACTGCGGGGGGCTTCAGTCACAACTTCGCGCTGGCCAAACTGACTCTCAGCAACAGCTATGTCCGGCTGATTGATACCGCGGACAACCTGTCGGGCACGGGCCCCGAGGCCCTGTATGTCGGCACTTTGCAGGTTCCCAATGGTTTGACCCTGGATCTCAACCTGCTGCATGTCTACACCAGGCTCGCTCAAATCAACGGCACCATTACGGGGGGCTCGCTAAGTGTCGTTCCGGATGGTGGAACAGTCGTGAAGAATCTTCCCACGCCGGGTTCCATTGCGGTGGCGGGTGAACAGGATGAATGGACCTTCTTGGGACGTGCCGGCGAAGCGGTGGCGATTCAAGTCAATCCGGGTGCGACCGCTCAACCGGCCCCCCTGGCGCCAACCCTGGATTTCGCCCGGGTCAGGCTGATCGACCCCGCTGGTAACTTCGTAGCGACTGCGATGAGTTCCGTAGCCGGCCAACTCGTCTTCGTCCCGGCCGTTTCCCTGACTGTCGATGGAACTTATCGCGTTCAAGTGAGCGCCACACCGGATCACAGTGGGAACATCGGCAACTATGTGCTGACGGTCTGGGACGCGACGGTTGACACGCACCCGTTCGTCCTGAATCAACAGGTGACCGGACTGCTGGAAAGTCATTTCAGCGCCGATAATTGGACGTTCTCGGCAATCGCCAACCAGCAAGTTCAGTTTCATCTGCTGGGTGCCGCGTCGACGGACATCCGTTTTCAGTTGACCGGTCCGAATGGGTTTGTAGGGTTCATTGACCTGAATGCCGATTCGGGGTTCGTGAATCTGCCGACGACTGGATCGTATGTCTTGCAGGCGACAAGCAATTTGAACGGCTTCGGCGCCTATACTTTGCGATTGGACGCGACCAGTCAGACCGAGTTGGACCTCGGCACCACGTATCACGGAACGCTGCCCAGTTCCGGGTTCGCCCAACTCTTCAAAGTGGTCGTCACTCAAGGGTCCCCATTACTGATCAACTTCGACGATGCCACGGGCAGCGATCACACCGAGGTCTACGCCCGCATTGGTTCGCCGCCGACACGACAGTCCTTTGATGTTCGCTTCGACATCAATGGGGCAGACCATCGGTTGGCGGTTCCATATGCCGCACCCGGTATCTGGTACGTACTGGTCTATGGCGACCGTATTTCCGTTCCCAGCACCTTCACCCTGCTGGTTGAGCCCAGGGTGATTTTCACACTCGGTGCGACGCCAGATATCGGCGGAGTCGGCGAGCGGTCGTACGTCACGATCGCGGGACTGGGGTTCGTTCCTGGCACGCAGTTCGATCTCGTTCCGGTCGGCGGTGGCGTAACGATCCCGGGTCAGCAGGTCAGCATCAATTCCACATCCCAAGCCACTGCGATGTTCGACCTGACCGGAGCCACTCTCGGCAACTACGACATTCGTGCGAAGCAACCCTCTGGCTCCAGCCACAGCCTGCCGGGAGGATTCCAGGTTGAAGAACTCGGGATTGGAATGTTTGAGCATCACGTCATCCTGCCCGGAGCTCTCGGCCGGCACGGAGTCGCCACGCTCTACGTTGAATACGCCAATATCGGCACCGTGCCGATTGCCGCACCGATCCTCGTCCTGGGGTCGGAAGATCCCGACAACAGTGACCGCCCCTTGTTGACCCTGGACCAGTCACTGGTGACGCAGGGATTTTGGACGTCTGCCATTCCCGATGGCTTTGCGAATTCCGTGCAGATTTATGCCAGCGGTGCCACGCCGGGTGTGCTTCAGCCTGGTGAGCGAATCCGCATTCCAGTGTACTATGCAGGCCTGCAACAGCCGTGGGATTTCAATGATACCGCAGTCGAGTTCGAACTGGGTACTCACACCGCGGGAGACACGACCGCGATCGATTGGCCATCCCTGGAGGCCGAACTGCGGCCTGACTGGATCGCCCCCGACGTATGGCCCGCGGTCTTCGACACCTTGCGGACCCAGATCGGAACAACCTGGGGAGACTACGTCCGCATGCTCGCGGATAACGCCCTCTACCTCGGTCGTCTGGGCGAGCACGTGAACAGCATTAATCAGCTCTACGGCTTTGAGATTAAACAGGCACTCGGCCTCGGTCCGATCGGCACACTCGCTTCGGCAGTTGACGCCGCTGTTCCGACGCCCGGCTTGTCCCTGTCGTTCGAGCGTTCATTTGGCAATACCATCACCGAGCGTTATGGCGTTGGCCCCTTCGGGCGCGGTTGGACCGCGTCGTGGCAGGTTTCGCTCGAAACACTCGCTGACGGTACTGTGATCGTCCACGAATCGGCTGACTCGCAGCGCCGCTTCCAACCCGATAGCCGACACGCCGGAACTTTTTTCAGCCAGACCGGAGACACCGGCGTCTTGACGACCGTGCCCGGCGGCTTTGAGTTGACCGAAACCAGCGGTCTGAAAACGCGGTTCCTGGCCAACGGCAAACTCAGCTTCGTGCGCGACATCAACGGCAACCAGATCACGGCAGGATTCACAAGCAATCTGCTGACCAGTCTGACCCACTCCAGCGGCGGTTCGGTCACGCTCACCTACAACGCCGCCGGACTGATCAGCAGCGTCGCAGATTCTACGGGGCGCAGCACAACATTCGCCTATGACGCATCGAACAAGCACCTGTTGAGTGCGACTGGCCCGTCCGGGACCACCAACTACACGTATGCCACCGGGCTCGGCGCCCATCTGGAACATGCCCTGCTGACCGTTACCGCTCATGACGGAGTCACGACCCATTTCGATTACGATCCTCAGGGCCGGATTAGCGCCTCCTACCTCAACGATCACTTCGAGCGCGTGGACTACGCGTATGGCACGGCCGGTAGCGTTACCATTACGAACGCCGCTGGAACCAGCGGCAAAGTCTATTTCGACCATCGGGGGCTGGTGCTGCGGACTGAGGATGACGCAGGGAACTACGTTGTCAATCAATACAACGCAGATCTTCAGCTCATCCAGTCAACCGATTCCCTGGGACGCGTCACATCGTTCACTCGCTGCGATTGTGGCCGGCCCAAGACAATCACTGATGCCTATGGCCGCACGATCCTGACCTTCACGCTGGGCGGTCCCAACAATGCCCCTACCGCATTCGCCGATGCCAACGGCAACCTGACCCAATATGCCTACGACGCAGTCGGCAACCTGACGCGGACGACTTATGCCGACGGAACATTCGAGCAAGCGACCTATGACGCGCACGGCAATCTCGACATCACGACCAATCGCCGCGCACAGACCGTGGACCGGACGGTCAATGCCGCCGGCCAGGTGACGCATGAAACGTGGTCGGACGGCACCGCCATCGATTACACCTATGACGCGCGCGGACGGCTGCAGAGTGCCACCGACTCACACGGCACAACCACACTCACGTTTGACACGGCCGATCGACTGACTCGCATCGATTATCCGGCTGGCCGCTGGATTCAATACTCCTACGAAGCCACCGGCCGACGCTCGCAGATTCTCGATCACACGGGCTTCGCCACCAATTACGAGTACGATGCCCTGGGGCGTTTGGTACGCTTGCGAGATGCAACGAATGCCCTGATCGACCATTACACCTACGACGCTGCGGGCAGGTTGGTCCGCGAGGACAAAGGGAACGGCACCTATACCCTGTACGGTTACGATGCCCAGGGCCGCCAGACAAGCATCTTCAATCACGCTCCGGACGATGCGGTTAACTCGCAGTTCCTCTACACGTACGACGCCGCAGGCCGACGAGACACTCAGACGACCATCGATGGCGTGTGGTCCTACAGTTACGATCTGATCGATCAGCTCACCCGGGCCGTCTTTGTCTCGTCTAACCTGGCCATTCCAAACCAGGACCTGAGCTACGAGTACGACGCGTTGGGCAACCGCGTCCGTACCGTGCTCAATGGTGCCACCACGATCTATGCTGCCAACAACATGAACCAGTACGCTACAGCCGGCGGCACGACGTTTCTTTATGACACCGATGGCAACCTCGTTCAGGAAAACGGCCCGGCTGGACTCAAGCAGTACACGTACGACCTGCTCAACCGCTTGACTCGCGCAGCAACGCCGACGGGCATCTGGCAGTACGAGTACGACATCTTCGGCAACCGCGCGGCGGTCGTTGAGAACGGCGTGCGAACGGAATACCTCATCGACCCGGCGGGGTTGGGCAACGTGATTGGCGAGTACAACGGGACCGGCGATCGCGTGACGGGGTACGCTCACGGGCTGGGGCTGGAAGGCAGCGCGACGACCGTCGGCTGGGGGTATTACGACTTCGACGTGATCGGTTCCACGTCAGGGCTGAGCGGGAGTGTCGGACAGTATGTGGATCGCTATGCGTACGATCCGTGGGGGGGCAGTTTACTGTCGAATGAAACCCAAGCCAATCCGTTCGAGTTCGTCGGCGAGTTCGGGGTCATGGCCGACGAGAATGGACTGACCTTCATGCGGGCGCGTTTCTATGCGCCCAGCGTCGGGCGTTTCCTCAGCCAAGACCCGCTCGGTCTGGGCGGTGGACAAATCAATCTGTACGCATACGTGGCGGGGAATCCACTGACGTCTATTGATCCGACTGGGCTTGAGCTGATTTTTGAAGTAGAAGTGATTCGCGGCTCCGTACCAGCTCACGAAATACCCGTACCTTCGAGCCATGAGCTGATTTTTGAAGAAGAAGTGATTCACGGCACCGTACCAGCTCACGAAATACCCGTGCCTTCGAGGCTTGAGCTGATTTTTGAAGAAGAAGTGATTCGCGCGACGCCTCCCATCCCGATTCCATTACCTCCTACTCTTCCATGCAAACCCGTCTTTGGTGATAGTATCGATGCTACTATCACTTTCACTCCGATTTGCCCTCCACCCGCAGGTGTCGCGCAGGCGGTCGATCCGAACGAAAAACTAGGTGCCGGCGGCTTCGGACCAGAAGCCTACATTCCGGCCGACACCGTGATCCCGTATCGGATCAACTTCGAGAACCTCGGGCCGGGCAGCGTGCCGACGCCGGCCCAACCGGCATCTGCTCCGGCCCAACGGGTCGAGGTCACCGACCAGTTATCGGATCAGTTGGATTGGGACTCGCTCCAGTTCACTGAGTTCGGATTCGGTGATACGATTGTCATCGTCTCGGTCGGTCGTGCGAACCACTTTGAAACGGTGGGGATGACCTACAACGATCAGCGGTTCGACGTGCAGATCGAATTGACCTTCGACTCTTCCACGGGTTTCGTCAGGGCCGTGTTTCAGTCGCTCGATCCTGCCACATTCCTGCCCCCCGATGTGTTGACTGGCTTCCTGCCACCGGAAGATGGCACCGGCATCGGCCAGGCGCACTTCGCCTACACCATCCAGGTCAAAGCGGGTCTGGCCACAGGGACCGAACTACGAAACATTGCACACATCAGCTTTGACGGCCAAACTGACATCGCGACGAATCAAATTGATCCGCAGAACGCCGCTGCGGGCACCGATCCCAATAAGGAGGCGCTCAACACCATTGATGCCGTCGGGCCCACCAGCAGCGTCACCGCGCTGCCCGCGTCGCGGCCGGCCAGCTTTATTGTGAGTTGGTCCGGAGCCGATGACGTGGATGGATCAGGGATTGAACTCTACATCATTTATGTTTCGGACAATGGTGGCGAATTTGCCCCGTTCCTCGAAGAAACGACGGAGACTTCGGCGCAGTTCAGCGGAGTGGTGGGACATACCTATGCCTTCTATTCGATCGCGGTTGACGCAGTGGGACATGTTGAGGCGTCGCCTGAAGTTGCGGACGCCCACACACTAATCGTCATCCCAGCCAACCAGCCACCGGTCATGCTCGATGCTGAGTTCGCTCTCGCCGAGAATTCACCGCTCAACGCACCGGTGGGCGAGCCAACTGCCGATGATCCCGACGTGGGTGACACGGTGACCTATCGCATTACCGGCGGCAACGTCTCGGGTGCATTCGCGATTCATCCCACGACAGGTGCGCTCACCGTCGCGAATCCAGCAATTCTCGACTTTGAGAGCACACCGACGTTTAGTCTGACCGTGGAAGCCAAAGACAATCATGGCGCGTCCGACACGGCAACCGTATTGGTCAAACTGACGGATGTGAATGACGCTCCGCAATTGACTCTGGTTGGATCCGCCGTCACCTGGATCAAGAAGCAGCCAGCGGCTGTTGTGTTGCCCCTGTCAACCGTCGCCGGTGCCAGCCTGGGAGGCGGAACATTGACCATCAGCATGAATGCCCCCGGCAAGAAGAAACCGTTCGATCTGCTCAGCCCACCAGCATCGACGGGGGTCGGCACATCCACCGGATTTCGATTTGCCAATGGTCACCTGACGTTGCAAATGCAATTGGCCCCCAACACAAGCATAGCTGCAATTCAAACATACCTGCGCGGAATCAAGTTCTCGACAAAGGGGGCGGGACTGAAAGTCCTCACGCGAACCATGACAGTCATCCTGGCCAATACGACCGGGCAATCCAGCATGATGACTCAGACCATCAATGTCCGCACGAGGCCATGATCAGGACGGTTTGAACATCATGCTACGCTTTCTTGCGAACATGAATTGTTTGTTGGACGACACCGATCACGCCCCCTGCATTCATCAGCGTCACATCCATAGTTCGAGTCAATGTCCTCAGCCCCTTGCCCTTCGTTGCGAAGGTGATCCTTTGCAGGAATGACTGAATATCGCTGCTGGTGACGGCTTCGCTCAACTGAATCTGCAACATGAGCTTTCCATTGGCAAATGATTGCCCGAGGCTTGACCCCAGTCCTGCTGTCGCTGGAATGACAAACTGATCGATCAGTTTCCGGGCAGTGCCAATCGCATTGACGCTGATGGTCAAGGTGCCACCCGCCAGGCTGATATCTCCTTTCACAAGGATGTGTGGCAGCACAGACACTGACATCGGAGGCCGCCGATTAGTCCAGGTTACGGGGGTTTCACCGAGCACGAGTTGATTGGCGATCGAAGTGTTGACGGTCGCGGTGTCGTCGGTCTGGTTGATCCGTGTTTCGTTCGTAGCCGTGACGGTCGCCGTGTTGCGGATGACGTTCGTGCCGCTGGCGGCCTTCGCGGATACGGTCAACACGATTGTCAACGTGGCGCTGGCGCCGTTGGGCAAATTCCCGACATTCCACGTTCCATCTGGAGACGTGGTCAGACTCCAACTGGTTCCCGCACTGGGAGTGACCAACACCAGCATCACTCCGCTGGGAAGCATCAAATCTTCGCTTAACATCACGCCGGTGGCATTGAGGGGCCCGTGATTCGTCACCGTCACGATGTACGTCAGGTTACGAGCCCCAGACCCCGCGAAGACGGGATCCCGCGACTCAGTCTTCACCACTTCTAGATCCACTCCACCGGCAGCATTACCGAACATCAACCCCTGTCCAATCACCCGTTCATATCGAGGATCATTCTCGAGGAGATTCGCTTGACCGGCAATGGCGACCACTTCCTCACCGCTCGTCACTGACCACCTGAATGAAGTGGGTGTCGTTGCCATGTCACCTGCCGGCACGGTTTCGGTCACGGTGTATGAGCCCGGGGCCAGGCCCACGAATGAGAACTCGCCGTTTTGATCAGTCACGACTTGTACCGCCGGAGCGATGGTCTGACCCATCCCAGTCGTGCCGGTCAACGTGAATTGGACGTTGGGCAGGCGGGGCTCAACCTCCACGTCGTAGTGACCGTCGCGGTCCAAATCCCTGAATTTGATGCCGTGCATCGAACCCAGGCGATAGTTGCCGAAAACCTGGCCGTTCACATCTTGGCCACTCGTCACCACGAGCGTGCCAGTGGGATGGTTGCCGAAGTCCTGGTTGTCGACGGTTTGACCACTCATCACGGTCACCGTCCTGAAACTCGGATTGCCCGGCAGGGTTTGCTCCCAACCCGGCTGCAGCACTTCAGTCAATTGATAGGTGCCCGACGCCAGCGCGAACGAGTACAAGCCTGCCTCGTCAGTCCCCGTTTGTGGATCGTCCGCCGTCGTGGTCGTGGCGGCCAAAAGCGTATTCTGCAAATCCCTGAGTTCGATGATCCATCCGGACAGGCCGGCTTCGCCAGCATCCTGGATTCCATTCCCGTTGCCGTCAGCAAACTTTCGTCCAAGGATCATGGCGAACGGCGACCGAGTTGTCACCTCGGCCACGTCGTTGGTGGCCAGGATGTCGACTTGATCGACAGCGGTCAGGAACGCGGTGTTGGTGATGTCCAGGCCGGCGGCACTGGCCTTGACACTCGCCGCGATGATCAAGGTGGCAGTGGCACCCGGAGCCAGGTTTCCAAGCACCCAGATCCCGGTGGCGCTGTCATACGTTCCCGCACTGGGCGTAGACGAGACATAGGTGACTCCGGCCGGCAGTTGGTCCTTAACTTTGACGCCGGTGGCGGCCGTCAATCCAGTGTTCTGGATGCTGACAGTGTAGTGGAACGTGTTGCCCGTCAGTGGTGCGGAGTCATCCACCGTCAGCCCCAACTCCAAGTCAACCGAAGACCGAACCTGCAGATTGCTCGAGAGTTGCGAGATGTTGCCCTGAGCATCAGTCGCCGTGGTCGTCAGGAATGTTCCCGAGTTCACGGCAGGAGCGAACGTGGCCATGAAGTGTGCGTTCCCGTTGCCGTCGCTGGTCACCTGCATTGTATGCAACGGAGTCGTCACATCCGTCGAGGCAAAGAACTTAAGAGTGAAGAGGCTGAGGGGGCGTCCATGCAATATTCCCTGCACCATCGTGTTTCCGGCCTGGGTGTATACTAACTCTAATTGGGGGGCGTCGGGGAATTGCGGGACGGAAACCATGACGGTCACGCCCTGCAGCAGCAAGTTATTCCCGCTGCCGCCAGTGAGAGTATCGCTCGGACCTCCGACCAGTGTGTCGTCGCCCCCGCCCCCCTGGAGGGAATTCGTACCGAGCCCTCCCTCCAGCAAGTCGTTACCGTTGGCACCATCGAGCACGTCATTGCCGTCGCCGCCCACGAGGTGATTGTTGGCCGCATTGCCAGTCAGTTGATCGTGACCACTCCCACCGATCACGTTTTCGAAATTCGCCCCGTCGGCACTCATGATGGTCCGCTGGAAATGAGACCCCAACATCATATTGCTTATGGGTGGGGTCAGAGTCAGGGTCAGTGGATCGCTGTTGGACAAGGCGCTGAAGTCCAGCGTGTCGACTCCCCGGCCGTCTGCCTCGCCGACTTGATCGATTTCGACCCCCGTGCTGGCCGCCGCGAAAAGATAGGTGTCATCGCCATCCCCTCCCATCAAGAGATCGTTGCCGGCGCCGCCTAGCAGGACGTCATTGCCGTTGCCTCCCGTCAGCGCATCTGGGCCTACGCCACCCGTCAGTGCATTGTTCGCGGCGTTGCCCGTCAGGTTGTTGGGCTGCAACAGACTGCCGATCACGTTCTCATAGTTGTCTGGCCCGGCACCACCGATGCCGTCTTCGAGTTTGATGATCAGGTTCGGCGTCTGTAGTCCGATCAGGGTTCCCAAATTGAATGTCACCGACTGCATCCACGACGACAGGTCGACCGTATCCTCGCCGCCGCGGGTGGCCAGGCCACCGCTGGCTGTGCCTGAGTCTTCCTGAAGATGATCAGTTTCGGAACCCGTGAGACGCTCGGCGATGAGAAAGCTGTCGTCACCAGCCCCACCCAGCAGGGTATTAGAACCCAGTCCGCCGGCCAGCGTGTCCTTGCCCTTGCCGCCGTTCAGAGTGTCGTTGCCCCCATTGCCAAACAGCGAATTGTCGGCACCATCCCCGATGAGCTGATCCGCCGCGGATCCACCCAGGACGCGTTGAACGTGCTGGACGGAATTCAGACCGGTTCCCTGGCCGAGTGCCAGGTTAACCGACACCGGCGTGTTGAAGGTGGAATAGTCGAGCGAATTGATTCCGTCCCCACCGTCGATGACGCCTGCGCCCCCGGCGAGATTCACGCCGTTATCGAAGGCGAACGTGTCATCACCGCCGCCACCCATCAGACGCTCGATCGCGTCGCCCGCGTGAGTCACACTGTTGCTCGACGAATCGCTGGCCGACAAGGTCACCGCCCCGCGATGAATGACGATGCCGGTAGTCACCGCGCCAAAGTCCAGCGTGTCAATGCCCTGGCCGGGCGATTCTGCAACCGAATCATTCCCCCAATTGTCCTGGAAGAAGTACACATCATTGCCCGCGTCGCCAGACAGTTGATCGCCGTCCGCGCCGCCATCCAGGACATCGTTGCCACCGCCTCCGATCAACGTATCGGCACCGGATCCACCGAGGAGAGTGTCGCGACCGGACCCACCCAGAATCAGATCCTGGCCGGCGCCGCCATCCAGGGTGGTGGTCCCGGAGAAGCCCGACGCATCAATGAAGTTGTCGCCGACACCGCCGGTGAGTAATGCCTGCATGATTCCGATCAAACCCAGATTCGCACCGCCCGATACCGACAGGAACGAATCGGTCAGCGTGAAGTTCGCATCGTTCACGGAAATCACCGTGTCGCTGCCACCGGCACCATCCAGGTTGCCGGTCCCGGTCCAGCCACTGACTGTGAAGCGGTTGGGGCCCGCGTCTCCCATCAGATCGGCCGCTTCCAGCGCGATCAGGACATCGTTTCCGATTCCGCTCAGCGATGCATTGGTGAGAATAAAGTCGCCGCTGCCGGCTTCCATCAACAGGTCGCTGTCAGCACCACCGTCGAGGACGTCATCATCGAGGCCGCCGCTGAGGGTATCGTCGCCGCCCAGCCCGAACAGGACGTCATTGCCGGAACCACCGACCAGCGTGTTGTTGCGGCTATTGCCGTGGATGGTGTCATTAAAAGATCCACCCAGCACGTTTTCGAGCGCGGCTGCGTCGCCCAGCACGAGAACCAGATTCCCGGCGCCAACCGTCTGACTCGCCGCCAACTGAAGATCAACAACGACCGCCTGGGTGAACTCAGAAAAATCGAGCGTGTCGCTGCTCTGGTTGGCCGACTCGATAATCGTGTCGGTTCCCAAGAGTGATCCGGCGAAGACATACGTGTCATTCCCGGCACCGCCATCGAGCAGATCGTCGCCATCGTCACCCTGGAGGAAGTCGTCGGATGCACTGCCGCGTAGCGTGTCGCCGCCGCCCATGCCAATCAGTGTGACAGGGCCGAGCGTGAACAGCGTGGCATCCAGCATGTTGGCCGAGACTCCGCCGATCAGCGTTGCCCGTTCGATGCTGATCACTGCATCGGTCCCCTCGCCGACAAGCTGCGAGTTGTTCAGCGTCTGATTTCCATCCAATTCCTGCAGGACACGATCGATCCCGGTACCCCCATCCAGAATGTCGTTCGACGGTGTTGCTTCGTCGGGTCCACCGGAGAGGATATCGTCCTCTTCCTGTCCGAACAGCATGTCGACGCCGCTGTCACCCAGCAGTGTGTCGCGCCGGCTGCCGACGCTCACCACCAATGGGTTAGTGACTAGATTATCTCCATACACGATGTCGTTTCCGGCACCGGCGCAGATCGAGTCATCGCCATCGGGCAGTAAGATCCGCTGGAAGTTGGCGAAGTCATACGTGCGATCGTCGACGACCAGAGGAGCCGGTGCGAAGGCCAGCCCGCCCCAGCCGAACGTTCCGCCGCCCGGACCAAGGTTCTCGACAATACCAAACGGCAGCTCACCCCACTCGGTCGACGTCGCTGTCGTGAAGTTGTAAACCGACAAAGCGGCATTGCTGCTTTGAGAGGAATGATCGTGGATGGCGTACAGTTCTCCCGTCACGGGATGAAACGCGATCTCCTGCATCTGACCAACGCCGACCGTGCTCGATCCGAAGGGCATCGATAGGGCCCCTGTCGAGGTATTAACCACGACGATGTTATTGTTGTTCCGATTACTGCCGTACAAGATGCCGGTCGTCGGATCGGTGCCGTTGAATGTGGAGGGCATCGCGGGTGCGGAGGACGGGTAGAAATCCAGCCCCAACACCGTCAGCACTTGGGCGCCATTATTAAAGGTCGTGTTGCCCACATGGACTTCGCTGAACGAGTTGCCGGTGCGGGTCAGTTCAACGAGTTCATGCCGGCCAAACGCATTAGTTGTGTAGAGGTGGTTCGCGCCATCGAATGCCAGGCCGCTCCAGAACTCCGTCAGCGGATTGCCGGTAGTCATGCTATAGAGGAACGTGGTGTGCCCGGTGGTTCGGTCGACTTCCACCAGGTTGCCCTCGCGAGTCATGCCGTACAGAATATCGGCAGCACTGTCATAGGCGAGACCGCGAATGCGCCGCGCGGCAAACAGGGGCGAATCCTGAGTCACCCCGATGATCGTCGTGATATGTGTCAAAACATCAATTGCCGCGAGTTGGTTGGCATCGGTAATCGTGTACAGGAACGTATCTCCCGATACGACCACGGTATAGCTGCCGGCGGCCGGAGCGCTTTGTGCCCATCCCTGTTGCAGCACTTCCTGAACTGTGTACGTGCCTGGTTCGACGTTCGTAAACAGATACTGGCCACGTTCCGTCTGCGGATCGATCATGCCATTGTGGTTGAGGTCCAGATCCATGGTAGTCGTCATCTGGATCACTTGGTGGGCGGCGTTGACGAGTTGAATCGTCCAACCGTTCAATCCCAGTTCGCCCGCATCGTGGACGCCATCGTGATCCACATCCTCAAACTTCTGGCCGTGAATCGCACCGGGAGAATCGTTATTCGGCGGAAGTGGCGCCAGGAATGGGCTGGCAAACGCCTGCGGAAGCGGCGACAGTGGCAATGACAAGGGCGAGATCGGTTGCACGACTCCAGGGAAACTCTGAACCCAACCGGGCTGCAGCACTTCTGCCACAGTGTAACCGGTGGGTTGATTCGTTAACGGATTTACGGGTGAGGGGGGCAATCCGGTCAGCTCGTAGATCCCAGTCTCGTCGACGTCTTCTGTCGCCGGGTTATCGGATTGCGTCCGCGTCTTCGGCTCCTCCCGGTCCCATTCGCCGTTGTGGTTGAGGTCGATATAAATCTCGACACCTGAGAGGCCCGGTTCCTTCTCGTCGCGCTGCCCATTGCCGTTAAGATCCTCAAACTTTTCACCCCGAATTGCGATCGTCCGATAATTCGCAAAGTCCACCGCGGAAACTAGCGCGCCCAGCTCGACGGTGAGTTGATAAGAGTTGACGCGGCCCGGACTTTTCGGATCCACGGCCCCACCGATTCCCGTGGTTGTTCCGGTGCCCGTGATGACCGTGATCGACCAGCCATCCAGATTGCCGCTGGTGCCCTCCGTATCATCGTCGAAGGTCAACGTCCAGGTCCCGTTGGGATCTTCACCCTGAAATGCGGCGAGGGACATTTCAGGTCGAAAACTGCCAGTAAACGGAGCCATGCCGGTCGAAATCATCGTGGCCGAGGCATCGTCGAACACCGTCCCGGTGAAGTTGTCGCCATCACCTCCCACATTTCGGAACAATCGCACCTGAGTGCCCGAGGGGCTGGTCAGGATGGCGGTCAGTTGCTGGACGTCGGCATGCGTGAGGTCGAGCGCCACGCTGACCTTGGTGATCGCACCCCCGAGTCCCGCCACCAGCGCTGCTGACCTGGTTTGATTATATCCGTCATCGGCGAGCGGCAGGACTACGTCCGCAGCACTCAGTAATGGGAAACTCTGGATCCAGCCCGCTCGCGGCGCCTCGGTGACGGTATAAGTGCCCGGCACCAGGTCGGAAAACGCGTAACGGCCGGTTTCGGAAATCGGGTCAATGCTGCCGTCCCCATTCAGATCTATGTTTTGCGTCAGTTGTGTGGCGAGGACGTTGCCCTCCGTGTCGCGCAATTGGACTTCCCAGCCATTCACGCCGCGCTCCTGCAAATCGGCCGTGCCGTTTCCATTCGTGTCCTCAAACTTGTGACCGCTGATCACCGTTGGCTGAAATCGTTCGCCAATCGCAGCATTCAACACACTCTGTCCGTCCGCGACGGTCAGCAACTGGTCCACCGTGGTCTGTGCGTAGCCCGGTAGCAGCACGGCCGCAATGTAGTAGGCACCTGTATCCACCCCGTCGAATGAGTACCAACCTCGTTCCGTGAGCGGATCGATCACGCCGTCGCCGTTCAAGTCCTTGTCCGCTGTGATATCATTGTCCACGACGGCGTTTTGAGCGTCCAGGAGATTGACAGTCCACACATTCAGCCCGGGCTCCGCCGCCTGCTGCAGCGTATTGCCGTTGTTATCTCTGAAGACTTGTCCGCTAATTGTTCCGACCGGCGGTTCGGTATAGGTGGGGATATCATCGCAGGACACGAGATGGTAGCCGCCGGTCGAAGGCATTCCGGCCGTGGCCTGGTCGGCCAGGATTGATGCCAGACCCAGATCGCCGGTGCCGCCCAGGATCGTGTCGTTGCCGTTGGCGCCGCAGATGAAGTCGTTGTCGGGACCGCCTTCGATGTAGTCGGGCGAGATATCATCGTGATTCTGGATCCGGTAGCCCAGGATCGCGTCATCGCCCCAGCCGCCGAACATCGAATCACTGCCGGCGCCCCCGATCAACAAATCGTTCCCTGTCCCTCCCCAGATCACATCGCCGCCATCGAGACCGATACTCGCGATGTCCGGATTCTGGTCATTAAACAGCGTGAACAGGGTGCTATCGAGGACGCCGCCGACCAGTGCGTCATTCCCCGCGTCTCCGAACATGTAATCGCTGCCGAGGCCGCCGCTGATCTGATCATCTCCCGACCCACCGCGGAGCGTGTCGTCACCGGCCTGGCCGAAGATCATGTCACTACCGGCCTCACCGTCAATGAGATCATTCCCAAAGCCGCCGAAGATCAAGTCGCGGCCTTCGTCGCCGAAGATCGTGTCGCTGCCGGGCGCTCCCCACATCACATTGTTCGTCATGTCGTCGGCGCTGGGATCGCCATAGATCATGTCATCGCCCGCCCCGCCGGACAGCGTGTCGGCGTCACCGCGGCCGACCAGGCTATCATTGCCCGCGCCGCCATTGAGGGTGTCCATAACGGTCCCTCCTTCGAGCCAGTCATTGCCCGGGCCGCCATATGCCTCGACGGGAATGGTCACGCCGATCAACCGCAGGCGATCGCTACCAGCACCGCCGTCAAACACAATCTTTTTGAACACGCCGCTGTAGCGAAGTTCCAGACCCATTGCCTCAATGTTGTACACACCGGGCGCCAGTTGCGTCACGGTGAAGTCTTCATCTACGTCGGAGGTGACACCCGCCCGGCGCAGGCTGGCGCGTGGACCGGCATTCAACAGCAGTGTGCCGTCGCTGGTGACTTCCCCCAATTCGAATTCCGGACATTCATGATGGTACGACAACAGGATCTCATTGATGAATTCCTTGCTCCCCTCGATGCCGGCGATCTGGTAGACCAGTCGCACGATAGCTCGCAGTTCGCCATGCAGATCGAAGAGGCAGGCGAGGTCACCGTCCTGGACGATCTGCCTGATCTCATCCAGATGCATCTTGCCGTCGCCATCCGTGTCGCGCCAATTGGCGAAAATGTTGGCCTGGATCTCTCCCTCGACGCCAGCATTGACCGGCCCCACCCCCAGCAACGCCGCCAGACGCACGCCCAGCGACACGCCGAACTCTTCGATGTCATCGCCTGTGGTGACTTCGGCCCGATCGCCGAAATAGAAGCCGTCCAGGAACCTCCCGGTATCGATGCCGTGACTGTCGTAGCCGATCGACAGGTCCGCGAACAGACTCGCATCTAGGCCGATCCGAATCTGGATCGGAAGGGGGCTGAGCTGGAACGACTGTTCGACAGTGAAGTCCAGGCTGAAGTACGGCAGCTTATAAGCGATGATGTCAAACGGCTGATGGAGCAACAGGCTGACGATGTTCTTCGGCTCCAGGATATCCAGATGGATGCCGATCGACTCGATCTTGTCCAGCAGTCCCCTGAGTTTGTTCGACGTGTTACCGGGCGCTGCCGGGGCTGGGGTATTGATTGGTGTCGCGGCTGGAATGGCGTTCATGGTATTGACGGTGCCGGTTCCGCTGTCAATCAGATTGACTGTGTCGACTAACACGAACAGCACGTCATCGTTGCCGTCAACGGTTTTCAGGCTGTCGATCAAGCCGATAATCGTGTCGATGGTATCGACGAACTTTCGGGCACTCTCGGCCTGATCGGGATTCTTCAACAACGCCAGATCCAGGAATGTAATGGGCCCGTTTCCAGCGGCGATGGAAAGTTCTGACACTCCAGGCACATCTTGCTTCAGCAATTTGATGAGCGGCTTGATCGGTTCGATGTATTTATTGACTTTATCGAGCGCCGCACCGATCTGTTTGCTTAAAAAGTCGCCCAGGTTGATGCCGACGTTCTTGAACATGATGGTCGGCAAGCCACCCATGGCCATCATCGCCATCTGACCGCCCATCGCCATCATGGCCGGCGGGGCACCGATCGCCACATTGATCTGACCGCCCGTCGTGGTGACTTCCGCCGTCCAACTCGCGATGAAATCGGTTTGCACGCTGGGCAAGTCGGAGCTGATCGAAGCCGCCAGTTGCAGATTGATCGCGACGCCCAGACTCAAATTGGCCTCGAACATTTCGCCAAACGAGTGCGAGGTGATCTCGGAGAGTAACAGCCGCTGATCGAGGTTGGTGCCAGTGGGTTCGGACAGGTCAACGGTGAGTACACCGCCAATGTGCGTTCCCGTCTCGCCAGTTAGTGTCAGTATGTCGGTCGCCGTCAGCTTGAGACCGAATAGGTCGACAGTCAGCGTGGTCGGAATATGCGGAGTCGCACTCGTGTCGACCGTCAGGCCAGCGCCGATATCGAGGGTGATTTCTGGATCGGCATTCTCGTTGACGATGAAATAGAAGCCTTGATTGCGGTCCACGCCGATGCCGAAATCCACGTCATAGGCCCATCCGAATTCCACGCCCCCCTGACCACCCGCCGTGATCGGCAGTCCGTCCAGAGCCGTGTCGAAATCCACCATCTGCTTGTCTTCGCCATGTAGCTTGAACAAGATCTCGAAGTGCTGAGTGTCGAGCGTGGCCTGGACGTCGGCGAGGGTGACCGATCCGTCCCCGTTGAAATCGCCCAGAATGTTCAGGCCTTCCAGGCCATTGTTGCCCTGGTGCGCAGGCCCCAGCTTGTCAAAAATGAACTGCTCGACATTCAACTCGACTTGGGCAAAGCTGCCCACTTGATCGCACACGAACGCGTCAAACGGCCCGAGAAACTCGGTCTGCAGTTTGCCGAGGAAGGTGCCTGCCAGGTTCAGGCTCTTACCGACCAACGGTAACTTGGAAAGGATCTGGCTCTGCAGGCCATCCTGCAGCGTCGTCAGGAACGCCTCGACCCCTTCCACAATCAAGCAGAAATTGAAGTCGACGTTATTCAGCAGATCCCCGAGTGCGTCGGCGTCCACTACGAGCTGGGGCTGGGCGACATGACTCAAACTGTCCGTCAAGGTCACCGCATTCTCAACATGGCTATTGAGCAGCGTGACACCGACGCTCCCCACCACATGCCCGTTTAGTTCCGCCTTGAGATCGGTCTGGGCACTGAGCTGGCTGAAGGCGACCGCTCCAATCTTGTTAAGGATCGGCTGAGTAGGAGTGAAATAGACGCTGAGTGCCGCTCGGTTGTTCGGGTCGGATGCGCGGTCGATGGCTGGATTTGTTTGGACCGGAATACCCGTTTGGTATTCGACCGTGACCAGCGTCGGCAAAGGCAGTCCCGTAGGCGGCATTGATGTGAAGGTCAACTTGGAAGTAGTAGTATCGATGGCGAAGTGATAGTCATCCCACGCCAATACATGGCCGTTCGATTCATCAACCACGATGACGAAGCGCCCATCGCTGTTGCTCGGAATGCCCTTGGTCAACTGGACCACCCCGGAGCTGACCATCAGATGCTCGTCTTTAACAGACCTGAGCAGGCTGAGATCGACGTTGGCCTGAATCAGGTCGAGGCTGCCTATTTGCACTGCGCCGTTGAAGCGGCTGTCGAAACCAACATTGAGATCCAAACGCGTTTTCAGGTCCGTCAACGCTGCCTTATCTGGCAAGATCGCCGTCGTGGAATCGGCAACCAGCAGGAACGGCACGACGCCGGTCGGAGTTCCACCGGGGACCGGCAGTTGCACGCCGACGCCGATATTAATGGATCCGCCGGCGTGCAGGTGTAGAACCGGATCGACACTCATCTGCAGAGGCCCGAATTCTGCCGTCAGCGGTAGCTGAGGATTCAGTTCCGTTTCAAGCAGATTGATCGCGCTGACCTTCAGGCCAACGACCACGGCTCGGTCCTTGGTGCTGACGAGTCCGTCGTAATCGACGAAGCCCAACGTCACATCCACATGGAGTGTTTGATTCTTAAAGGTTGACCGCAGGCCCCCTTCCAGGCCTTGCGCGAGTCGATCTTCCAGAGTATTTAGTGAAGGGACCAGCATCACTAGCTTGACCAGAGCCGCGTCCAGCGCGATTTCACCAACGGTGCCCACGGGCACAGCTTCAATCAACTGTTTCAACACCAGGGCCACGCTGATCAGTCGTCCGGGGATTTTTGTCACGTTGCCGTTGGGCACTTGGCGCAACAGGTCCATGGCGCGGAACAGTGGTCGCCGGGCGTCATAAGGCAGGGACAGGTTCGACACCGCAGTATCCAACTCGTTCGTGGCCGTGCTGAGCTGGCCCAAATCCACGGTTGTGATCACGCTGTCGATCCCATCGAGCAAGCCGTCGGCCAGGCCAAGAGCGTCGTTGAGTGACAGATTCAGCAAGGGGATATTCGTATTCAACGCGTCGAGACTGGCACTCTCCTGCAGCACCGTCACCAACGACCGAATCGAGAACAGCACGTCATCGATTTTCAATTCCTGGAATTGCGTCAGCAGTTCCTCGAAGTGCTGAGAGACGTGGAATTTGAAGTGAAAGTTCTCCACCGCAACGGCCACAGAGAACAGCGGCGGAGCAGTCGTCCCATCTTCGATCGCTCCCAGCAGGCTACCGCCGCTAGTCAGACTGGCGGACACGTCAAATGTTCCACCACCGGCTAGAGAGAAACTGGGCAGCCCGTCAATCGCGCTGAACGGTGCATTCAACAGCTCGTTGAGGTACAGGCGATGGTCGGTGGCAGGAGCATTCAGATTGGCCGCAGCCGTCACCTGAAAGAAGGTGGGACCCGAACTGCGCAGCCCGACTTCAATCGTCCCCAGGGCCGCGCCCACCGTCAGGGTGGCATCGACGCGGACGGTCAGAGTCAGGTCTTTGGGCTTGGAACTCGGTTGGTTTTCTAGAATGAAGACCCGATCGCTCAGCGAGGCACCCAGGAGAGGAGTGCCCGTGATCTCACCGGCTGAGGAAATGCCCAGGATCCCCAGGCCTAACCCTGCCAGTGAGTTGATCCCGTTGGTCGAGGCGGCCTGCACCCAGAGCGGAATGGTACTCGCGTTGGTCTGCAGCTTCAGACTGCTCTGGCCATCGATGGTCACCGTCACGTTCTGATTCGTCTGGTTGAAAATACTGACTTCCACGTCGTGGATCGACATGACGCCATCACCGTCCGTATCAACCAAGTCCACCAGATACGGAGTCCCTCCCATCAACAGATCGCCGAAGAGGGGATCATGAATCAGCGTCCCACCGACCGTGATTTTCAATTCCGGACGACTTCCGGACTGCAGACTGCCAAATCCGAGCGAAATCAGTCCGCTGATATCGGCAATCTGCAGAGAATAGACGTCCTGGCTAAGGGCGGACAGGGCGAGCCGGTTCGCGCTGACGTCGTAGGTCGCCTGGATCTTGCCGGCCAGTGCTGGAAGGGTGCCGAACACAGTGTTGAGATCCGCGGCCAGGTCACTGAGACCGACGTTATCACTGGTCGCCGTCTGCAACAGGGTGACCGTCACCGGCATGGCGGACCCATTGAGGGTGACGGTGAATTGCACGTTGTTGGCCAGAACGGCACCGGCCGGAGCAGTCACCCCGGTCAAACCGACAGCCAGCCGGACGCCATTCCCGGCATTGAGCGCGGACAGCGGGGTGGTCGTCAGCAGAGATGCTTCGGGCTCCAGCGAAAGTCCCATGCGGAAGTTGAGCTGAAGCGTGGCGGTCAGGTTCGCATCGGCGACGGCTGCGGCCTGCAGCGTCCCCAGGCTACCAAGCGTGATTCCCTGGTCCAGGAAGTCCAGTTCCGTCGGTTTAGTAAACACTTTATTGAGAGCGAAGTTGAACAGCAGAATCTTCGTATTCGAGTCGTACACCGGGTCTAACGCAAAATTGTCCGGCAAAGGACTATCGGAATACGAATGCATCTCGTCTTCCAGCACAGTCAGGAACGATTCGACCGAATCGAATTTCAGCGTGCCGACATTCTGATTGCGGGCAGGCACGAAGCCCAGTCCCGCGACGAGATTGGGGTTGATGGTTTGAGTCAGGCTATTGGCGAACCCGAATTGCAGACCGGTGCTTTGGTTATTGTCCGTGCGTCGCAGGACTTCAATTGTCTTGACCTCGGGTGATGTCGCGACGAGGGCCAGTTGATTGTTCGCATCGATCACAGCAACGATGTCGGACAGTCCCTGCTGCAGGAACGCCATTTTCAGGTCCACGACCAGATCGGCCAGGCTGATGTTGTCCTGAGTGAAGGCGAACGGATTCTGGCTGCTGGCGGCGGGAAATGTGCCGATGGGAATATGGTAGTCCGTCATTGTCGAAACGAGGATCGCATTGTTCTGGCTATCAACGCCGTTACTGATTTCGCGTGATATCCGCAGGTTGAAGGTATCACTCGGACTGCTGGTTTGAGGATTGGTGATCTGACCATTCAGGGGGAGCGTCCCGTCTGAAGTCAACCGCAGCGTCGTCAGCACCAGCGACTTGAGCATGCCTTCCTGTCGGCCTCTGAGGATCAGTCGCCCATCGGACGTGCTCACTGCCAGCAGCGCGTCCCCAATCCCGGCAGCGGCCAATGCCGCGTCGATGTCGAGAATGAGATCACCGAGCGTGACGTTATCGCCCGTCGCCGTGGCCAGGACTACAACCTCAGTCAGGGCCAAACCATCACCCGACACGACAAAACGCACATCCTGGCCCAGGATAAAACTGGTCGGGGCGGATCCCAGCGGCGCGATGATTTCCGGCTCCTGGACGAACCGATTCATGAATTGATCGAACATGCCGGGCAAGTCGATCACGTCGTATAATTCTTCGACGGCAAATGGGAACTTGCCGGTGATATCGTCGTGTTGACTGGAACCGATCAAGTCCTCGGCCGAAGTCTGCAGAGCCGTCCCGATGCTGCGGAAGACTTCGGCTGTTTGGAGGGGCGGCAGAGGCGCGTCTGGGAGATCCGATACGATTTGGAAATAGCGATAGGCTGGCAGCGTGTCGTCAGTCAGCCCGACAATGTTCTCCGCGCTGACCCAGATGCGATAGACGCCCGGCATGAATTCTTCGATGGTGCGGTTGGCTGTCGACGGTGCCCAATCCCTCGTTGATCCCCAGGACAAGCCCGTCGAGTCTGTCGCTGCCTGCGTATGGAACAAGTATCCATTCAACCGAATGCCACTCTCCAGGTCCACCGCACCCAGCACGACACTGCCATTCATCTGCAGCACGCCAGCCGAAACGGCAAACACCGAAGGCACGACGGTGGGTAGCGAGAAATTCGTGGAGATCAGCGTCGGAGTCGTGATCCCACTGACGACGACAGCATCCACAATCGGGGGAGTGAAGTCATTGAGTACACGGACATTATCGATGCGGACTTCTGAGTCAATCAACAGGTTGGAGCTGATGATCTTGAAGCCCACGGTGTGAGCGAGTCCTCGCAAACTGGGAGGAATGGGCACGCTCTGACGTACCAGGTGGTCGGTGGAAGTCGTCAGTGAATAGAGGTTTCCGAATGTCACGCCGTCAATGAGAATCGCGAGGAGATCGTCGGAGCTCCGGTCGCTGACCCACAGCTCAAACGTGAGCGCGTTGGCATCCGCCGGGAAGTAGAAATCGTTGTGCGTGCGGCTCTCGTTCCCGACATCGAGTTCCAGGTAATGATTGCCGCCGTCCAGATCGATATGGCCCAGCCCTCCACCGCCGTAATGACTCCAACCGGGGTAGCTGTCGTTAAAACTTCCCAGCAGCCCACTGTCTTCGAAGTCGCCGTTCACGACCAAGTCATTGGGATTCCAGACAGGTGCCCAACGACCAATGTCAATGTCCGGTACGGTCAACCCCAGGGCCGCTAGGCCATTCAGGTTCGGCAGACCGGTCGTGATGTCAACTAGTGTCGGATTACTGAATCGATAATCCTGACCGCCCCCGAAGAAGGCGGGAGCAGGTCGGGGGGCCGTTCCGAAGCTGCTGTAGTCAAATCCCGTGCCGCTGCCGACTGCCAGGGACCCTATGTAGAAGTCATCCCAGACCTGCGTGTGTGCCGAAAGACCGTCGACATGACCGTTAATGCAAAAATTGTACGCACCGGAGATCGGTCGGCCCGAAGGTAAGGCTTCGGTCTGATAGTACACGTCAGCAAACGCGACATTATCCCACACCGCCGCCCCATATCCGAGCGGTTTGCCCAAGTCGAACAGCCGTTGCTGGCCATCGAAATCCAACCCCTGGTTGAAGTCGTGCGGATCAAGATAGGTCACCTGATCCACGGGCACGTTGAAGTAGGCCAACCGCTCCACCGCCTCGCTGGTCACTGCGGACCCAAAACTATGAGCGATAAAGTGCAGTGGAATGGTGCTGTTCGCGCCGGCTGCAGGGTCGACCAGGTGCAAGCCGACTAACATGCCGAACAGGGCATCGCCCGCCGCTTCGCCCCATCCTGATGAGAGCTGATTGGATCCCGCGGCCCAATCGAACAGCAGGACCACCTCGCCACTCGTGGAGGAGGGAAGCTTGGAATAAAAATCGTGAGTCGCGTTCAGATCGAAGTAGCCCGGCAGAAAATCATCTGGAACATCGTAATCCAGCAGCCAGCCACCCGTCCGGGCATGGATCGCCTGGGCCAAGGGACCCAACGAATCCCCCGAGCCATCAGTGAGTTGAAAGCCATGGGTGACGATCGTCACACCCGTTGCTTGGAATTGGGGCGGATTCCCATTTGTCGTGTCGAAATACTGGGCCATGTCGGCGAGGCTGGCCTGTGTCGCGTCCAGGACGATGCGCGATTCCAGAATTTCGACCGCCGGTTGGAAGCTGCCGGGGGTCCGGGTCGTCCCGGCAGTCGAGAAACGCCACCGCGACGGAGCGCGTTTGGCAGACGTCCAACGCCGCGACAGGCCACCCAGTGTCCGGATCAGATGTAACCAGTCAAAAGCCCGAATCGGAGGTTCCCCACCTGAATCTCTGATGGCCGCCGAGTAGCTCGCCACCACATGCCAAAAAAAAGCTGACGTGGCGGAACCCTGGAAGGATTCCACCACGTCAGCTCACGCGCCCAACGGCATCAGCTGAATTGTAAAAAATCTCGTTTTTCGAGATCTATTGAGTCATTTCCCTGAAACGATGTGTTGCCAAACAAAAAACCAAGCCTCGCATCCAGCCAGAACCCCGGCGAAACCCCAAGATTCTACGTGAGATGATCGCCGACACTCTGATCTCGACAACTGAATTTGCAAAAGTGCAGTGATTGAGTCGCCACAAGGCATTTTAAGTGTTATTCAGGATGCATAAACAAAATTCTATCAATCATCATACGAGACGCAATGCAAAACTGGTGCGTTTGTCAAAGTCGATCAGATCGGCGCGTGTCTGTACTACTCGCCCCTGACTGAGATCGCGTGTCCCGCGACGACCGGCCCGTGCAAATGCTCGGAATCTCTGGTCTCGCGAAACTGACGCAGAGGTTTTGTTAGAGTTCATAAAGACGCGGTGTCGTAATGGATTGCAAGTGACGATCTGTGCGATTCTAATGATGACATCAGCACCATCGACACCGGTGAGTTCCTGTTTCTCTCTGGAACACAACCTGGATCGAGTCGACAACTGGCCCCATCTTCTCCATGCCATAAATCTGATGGATCCATATGAACTTCTCTCAATTTCCGTGGTTCAAAAAACGCTCCGGATCTTCGATACGCCCCGGTGTTGGCACTTCGGTTCCAATGGGCGTCTGGGCGGCGATGGTGGAGCGGTTGGAGAACCGGGTGTTGCTGGCCAGCAATATCACGGCTTCGATCAGTAAGGGAATCCTTACGATCAGCGGTTCGACCGATGCCGACAAGGTGACCATCGAGCCGGCGCTGGCCGGGGGAATGATCCACATCTCCGTCACCGGTGGGACTGTCAATGGCCAGGCGTCAGTGGACCTGGCGGGATTGACCAAGGACGTGCGCGTCACGCTGGGGGGCGGGAACGACCAACTGATCGTCCAGGGACTGACTCTGCCTAAGAACCTGGTCATCGACTTGGGCGATGGCTCGAACGTCGTCGACCTGCGGACTTTGAAGGTCAATGGTACGACCAGCATAACACTCGGCTCCGGCAGTGATCTCGTCCAGATGGATGATTCCCAGTTTGTGAAAAAGGTCACGTTGAAGACCGGAGATGGAGTCGACAGCGTCTTCATCGACCGCCGCGAAGGCTTTGCCGGACTGGTTCAGTTCAACAACAAATCGTCAATTTCTTTGGAAGGCGGGAACGACGCAGTACGGATCGGCATCGATGGTGACAGCTCGCGCCGCGCCACTGCGGCTAAACCCATGACGGTGAATGGCGGCGATGGTAGCGATACTCTGTCGATCTCCACACAAAGTCAGGTCGCCACGAAGGAGAAGCTCGTCGAAAGCCACTCGCCCGGAACCCTGCCTCAACTGACGGCCGACCTGGCCAACGACACCGGCGTCAGTGACGAAGACGGGCTGACCAGTGATCCCGCGATTGCCGGTACGGTCATTGGCTTTGCTGTCGGGAACGAACTGATCGGGGGTTTCGACAACACGCCGCTCGTCAACTATGTTGACCTTTCGAGCTTCGTCCAGCCGAATGGATCATTCACGATTAGCCGCACCAACCTGGAAACTCTCTTCCCCGGTCAGGTGACCGATGGCAGCCATACATTCCATCTGCAAGTGAGCAATGCGTTCGGCGAGAGTTCCGAAGTCGTCGATGTCGCGTTTGTACTTGATTCGGGGACCACTACTCCATCGCTCGGCCTCTCCGCGGGATCCGATTCCGGGGCGACAGGCGACGACCAGACTTCTGCGTCCATCGTCACGCTCGTGGGACAGGCCGAACCTGGGACAATGGTGACCCTGGTTGAGACTGGGGCTTCAACGACGGCCAGTGTGTCGGGCGGGTTCCAGTTCAGCAACGTGGAATTGACCGTGGGGCCCAATACCCTGACGGCGCGCGCGACCGATGGTATCGGCAATGTGGCTCAGCAGGTGTTGGTGGTCACACGCTTGAATGAGACGGTCTCGAGCGACATCGTCCTCGACTGGAACTCACAAACATTGCAGGCTATCCAACGCGACGGCTCGGACCCACTGATCGCTTCGCGAATCCTGGCGATGGAATCGCTGGCGGTATTTGATGTGTTGAATGCGTTCGACGGTACGCCGGGATTCTACGTGACCCTGCAGACGCCCGACGGAGCGTCGCTGACCGCTGCTGTCGCTGCCGCGGCACATCGCATCCTGGTGCATGAATACCCCACTCAACAGGCGGTTCTCGACGGCTTGTTGCAGGCATCGCTCTCCGGTGTGCCTCTGGGGCAGGCCAGGACTGACGGAATCGCGTTTGGTCAGGCTGTCGCGGATGCCGTACTCGCCCTGCGAGAAGAAGATGGCTCACGTGATTTCGTTGCGTACATCCCGGCCACGGGCCCCGGCAAGTGGGGTCTGACAGTGCCCATGTTGATGCCTTCCGTCGGGGCTCAATGGCCCGATGTCACGCCGTTCGTCATAGGTGATCCCGAAGACTTCCTGCCCAATGGTCCGCCGGATCTCAGCAGCGAGCAATGGGCCACTGAGTTCAATCAGATCAAGGAACTGGGAGCCGCCGACAGTACGACTCGCACCGTAGATCAGACGCAGATTGCCCGGTTCTGGTCGGACGGACAAGGGACGTACACACCACCGGGGCACTGGAACGAAATCGCCCGGCGCGTGGCACTTGCCCAGGGAACCAGTACCTCCGCCAATGCACGGATGCTCGCCATGCTGAACCTGGCGATGATGGATGCCGGCATTGTTGCCTGGCGGGCGAAATATGAGTTCGAGTTCTGGCGACCGATCACCGCCATCGCGGCCGCGGATACCGATGGTATTGCGGCGACCACACCGGATCTCGATTGGCAGCCTCTTCTGGGGACACCCTCATTCCCCGACTATGTATCGGGACATAGCGCCTTCAGCGGCGCTGCGGCCGCGATTCTCAACGACCTCTTTGGCGAAGACGTGTCGTTCTCGTCAACTTCGATCGGCCTGCCCAATGTGACACGCAACTTCACCAGCTTTGATCACGCGGCCGACGAAGCCGGGTTGAGCCGACTGTATGGCGGCATTCATTATCTCTCCTCGGATCTGGATGGCCTTGCCGCCGGTCGCGCCGTCGGTGCGAGCGTACTCGAAGCCTTCGCCGGCATTGATACACAGCCGCCACGCATCGTATTGGATGACTATCCTCTTGCCTCGCAGCAGAGCATTGCGCTGACCGGGCATGTTCTCGATACGGTCTCCGGCGTCGTCGAACTGACAGCCAGGATCGACAGTGGCGTGCCGATCAGCGTGATCTTCAATCCTAGTAACGGAGCCTTCAGCCTGCCGCTGAACCTTGCCACGAATGGTTCGGCGGACGGACTGCATCACATCGTGCTCGTTGCGCGGGATGCAGTGGGCAATGCGACCGATCCCCTCGACTTGACATTCGCGCTCGACACCTCGGCACCGATCCTGACGATCACCAGTCCCACCCCCAACGGACAGATTACGGAAGGTCTGCGACTGACCGGAACAGTCGATGGCACTTCGTCGACTGTCGTGTCACTCACGTATGCCTTCGATGACGGTTCCGCGACACCCATCTCCTTCAACTTTGGGACCGGAGCATTCGATTCGCCGTTGAACATCAGCCTGCTGATGACGGGTTCGCACGTGATGCATGTTGTGGCAACTGATTCCGCCGGGCACTCGACGTCGACCAGTCTCAATTTGAATTTGGCTGCCGCGCTGCCCCTGACCATTGTCGACATGGAGCCATTGCACGGCGCCAGCGAAGTGGGCACGACGTTCCACCCGAAGTTCACATTCTCGCGCCCCGTCAATCCGGCCACCCTGACTGCGGCGAACTTCCACGCCAGTGTCAGCGGCCAGGAACTGCCGATCAATGTGGTCGCCAGCGGAGATGGGACTTCCGCGTGGATCTTCTTCGACGACCCCATGCCGGGCGGTACCACCATCCAGATCACCGTGAACGGCACAGGGATCCTGGGCACCGATGGCACGCCACTGGATGCCGATGGGAACGGAACGCCGGGCGGTACCCTACTCAATACGTTCCGTACGGTCAGCACCACGGGCGTGCAGGGAACGACGATTGCAGGCTTCGTACTGGATCCGGGACCGGATCAGATTCCGCACGATTTCGATGACGTCCGCGCCGGGCCCGACGGCATCATCAACACCGATGACGACGTCTATCTGCATCCGCTGGCCGGAGTCAAAGTCTTCGTTCAGGGGATGGAAGAGCATGCCGTCTTCACCGACGCTACGGGACATTTCGAGATCGATCCCGCGCCGACTGGCAACGTCAAGCTGGTCTTCCAGGGGGGATTCGCCACAAACGCGCCGGCGGGCTACTACTTCCCCGAAATGGTCATGGACATGGAGTCCATCCCGGGCATCGAAAACTGGGCAATGGAGGAAATGCCCGAATTCTATCTGCCACGAATTTCGACGTCCGTGTTGCATGACGTCAGTAACACCGTGCCCACGGTCATTCACTTGGAATCGATCGCCGGTCTCAACCTGACCGCCGAGCAGGCGGCGTTAGTGAGCATGACGGTCTATCCCAATTCGGCTGTCGATCTGAACGGTCAGGTGATGGATGATGTACGAGCTGGAATCAGCATTGTCGCAGCAGATTACGTGCGAATGATGTTACCGAACGGCGTATCTGACTTACCGTTCAGCTTTACAATTCAAGCACCGGGAGTCGCGCGGTTCACCACTCCAGTGAGC
>CAMAVF010000031.1 GCA_945861445.1 Planctomicrobium piriforme
GTAAGCCGGATGGTTGTTAGACGGTCGAGGCAACAATCGAACTCCATACAAACCAAGTGACTGGCACCAACAGAGGTTCGTGCGGTTGTCGATTGTGCCAGCTCGCCAACAACCATCCGGCTTACGCCGGACGCTCGCCTTGTCGATCAGCGACTCCCGTCACCCAACGCACCAGCGTGTCAGGCACGCCGTGCCGACCAGTAACGTGAAATTGTCCCAGCCGTGCGGTGATGCGGCCTCGATCACGACTGCGGCAAACCCCAACACCATTGACCAGGCGACGACGTCCGGGCCTGTCTTCCCGGCCAGAACCAATCCCAATCCGGCCGCGAGGGTCGACGCCACGCAGACCGCGAATGAACCTTCCCAGGAGCGTTCGGCGGTGATCGTCCCGATGGACGGGACTCGGTAGCGATGCCGTCCCCAACGGATGCCAACGGGTTCTCCCACAGCATCCCCCCAACCGGCAATCAGGTAGGCCACACCCGCCAACGGCCCGGCAATCAGATGAGCCAGAACTCCGCCGACTGCAGTGCAGATTAACGGCGACAGCACATGCAATCGCTCGTGCGGGGCATCGCTGGGACGGGCCAGGGCGTTGAAGATTCGCGACCGAGACCCTTGCCAGGTCGCGAACAAGACACCGGCCGCGACAACGGCCCCATAGGCGGCCACGGCACCACTGTTGAACTGCCAGCGGAGCAGGGCGGCTCCGGTAAAGATTGTCAGGTGAAAGATCTTGCGGGTATCACTCACCCGCCAGCCCCGTTCGCGCAGCGTCGCCGCCGTCATACCAGCAGCCAGATACAGCGTCAAACCCGACAGCATGCCGACAACTGCCGCTTGTGGTGAGGGCCAAAGTTCCAGCAACGCGTCCCACATGATGGATCTCTGGTCGCAGAACTGACAAAGTCTGAGAAATTCTGGACTCTGCGTCGCTGGTTGATGGTGCCCCTCACCCCCAGCCCCTCTCCCCGGAGTACCAGGGCGAGGGGAGCGAAATCAGCGTTAGAACCTGTCAATACGTTGAGCGCGAATCATCAAACATTCTCTCCAGTATTTGACGACCGTGCGAAAATGCGCGCAGACGCGGCCGATGTTTCGGTCGCGTCTGCGTTTCCAATCGCCCCCGTTATGGTCGGCGGAATTCCAAGCCGATGGTCAAACCCTGGAAGGTCATGTCTTCCTTGTGGGTTCGCAACACCACGCCTGGCGGGTCGGCCGAACCCGTGTCGTTGTAGTAGATGTTGTCCTGCGGACGCGTGATTCTCGATGCCCAGATGAAGTTGTAACCGGCGGTGATATTGATATTGGGCGTCACCTTTAGCCGACCGGTCAGATTCAGGTCGATGACGGGAGCCAGTTGTGCCGTGCTGTCGGTCATCACCGTAAACGGATCGGCGTTGCTGCGGAAGTGGTTTGTCTCCAGGCGGTTCTTGTAGACGTTGGCTCCCAGACCGAACTTGGGATCGAACGCCACGGCCATGAAGCTGTTCTCGAACTTGGTTCGCAGACCAATCTGCGGGATAAACAACTGATTGGCCGAGTAAGAGTCAATGTCCGTGACGACCTTTGGCAATCCCAGGAGGGGATTCGGATTGAAGACGCCGCGTTGCTGCAGATCTTCTCGCAAATCGAGGTACTTGAAGCCCAACATCGGGGCAAACGTGAAGTAGTTGGAACTGGGGCCATCGAAGAACAGGTTCACGTCGCTGCTCCACAGCTTGGACGTAAACGTGGTCCTGAAGCTGTCGTTGTACAATTCAATATTGCGATCCACGATGCCGTTGACCAGGGTCGATGTGCCAAAAAACGGTTGACCGCGTGTGCCGAGCAAGGCCGTGTCTTCGATCGTTTGTTGCTGGTTGCCCATGCCGAAGATGCTGGCTTCCGCCGAACCGAAGATCAACGGCACGCCGACCGTGCCGCGCACGCCGGGAATGTTGTTGGACTTCATCGTGTTCAAGGCCGGCACCGCGGCGAACCCCAGCGGACTACCGAGCGAATCGAACACGGGAAACGGTTGAGACGGATTTCTGACCCCGAACACGGGTGCCCCCAGCAGGACATCACCCGGTCTTGTATAATCAAACTGCAGATATTCCGTCCGGAAAAAGAAGCCGTCCCAACTGCGGAAGGCCGTTTGTAATCCATCCGGACGGGAGAAAATCTGGGTGGAATCGGGCGTGGGTGCGACCCAATACGGATCAACCCCGCCACTGCCATACGGTTGGCTGTACGGGCCGGGCGGCGTATTGGGAATTGTCGCGCCGTCGCTGTAGACATCCTGGGCGTACGCGGTCCCCATCAGGCTGCTGCCGACGAGAAGACCACAGCCCATGAGCCAGCTGAGCCATTTCCTGCTTGCCATAGCGTTCTTCCCTGGTACGACACGCGGTGCCCACTGCAAACACAGTGACCCCGGCGTGGTGTTCTTTCCAGCGATTCGTGCGATACACTCCGCAGAACCCAGTTGCGCTTTCGTCACTCCCTCAATTGCCGGCTGCGTAAGGTGCAGAACGGATGTCGGGCGAAACGAAATGGCGCGATGTACCCGGAGTATCGGTTGTAGTGGATAATCCACTTGGAGAAATCCCGTTCAGAGTCTGCAGTTTGTGCCGAGCTTGACGAATATGCGGAACTGACACGCCCAAAAACAGTCAAACTAGAGAGACTGGGTTCCCTGTCAGCGAAGTCTGGGCAATTTTTCGAGATTCCGTGCGAAATTTTGGGATTGACATCATTGTGGGATAAGGAGTGCTGCCTGTGATGGACTTGATTGCCGTGGGACGGGAACCCCGACAGCGGTGGCGCATGCGCCTGCAACCGGGCGAGACATACATCCTGGGACGAGACCACGAGGGGGTGCTGGTCGTGCCCTGGGACCAGCGGATTTCGCGCCGACATGCGCGGCTGACCCTGAGTCAGGACCAATTACTCGTGCAGTCCCTGCCGGAGACTCGCAACCCCATTTGCTTCGGAGGCCAGGACGTTGAATCGTGCGAACTCCAGCCGGGCGAACATTTCGTCATTGGTGAAACCAGTTTTCAGTTCGCCAGTGCGCAGTGGACGGCACCCACCCCGTCGACATCTCCCGTAGATGAAGTCACGTTCAGCCGGCAGGCATTACGCGGAGTCCGCTTTCGAGATGCCGACAAGCGCATCGAAGTCCTGGCGAATCTGCCGGAAGTCATCTGGGGAGCGCGGACAGATTCGGAATTGCTGTCGCGACTGGTGAATTTGCTGCTTGCCGGCATCGTGGCGGCCGAGGCCGCAGCCATCGTCCGTTGGCATGCCGACGAGCTGAAAGTGCTCCATTGGGATCGGCGCCGCGAGACCGCCGGCGAATTGCATCCCAGTACGCGCCTGGTGCGTGAAGCCGTCTCGGTCCGTCAGCAGAGCGTGCTGCACGTCTGGGAACACGCTGCCGGACATTCGTCGAATTACACGCTCGCCGCCAACTCCGACTGGGCCTTTTGCACTCCGGTCCTCGGCTCGGCGACGGAAGGCTGGGGGCTGTATCTGACCGGCGAACGTCCGCGGGTACTGGGGGCCGCTGAGGTCTTGAGCGACACGGTCATGAACCTGGAAGCCGACGTGAAGTTCGCCGAACTGGTGTCGGAAATTGTCAGCTCGGTGCGACGCCTGCGGCAACTGGAACGGCAGCAGTCTGGACTCCGCCAGTTCTTCGCTCCTGCGGTCCTGGCCGCCGTTGGAGAAAATCTGGATACCGGTCTGCTGGCTCCGCGCGAAGCTGATGTCACGATCCTGTTCTGCGATCTGCGGGGCTTCAGCAAGCAAGCCGAGAGTGCCCGGCGGGATCTGCTGGGACTGCTGGACCGGGTGAGCCAGGCGATGGGCATCATGACGAAGCACATCCTGGCGTATGGTGGCGGTATCGGCGATTTCCTCGGCGATGCCGCGATGGGGTTCTGGGGCTGGCCCGTCGATGCCCCCAGTGGACCGCTGGATGCCTGCCGCGCGGCACTCGCCATTCGCGCCGACTTCGATGCCCTGAATCACCAGCCCGATCATCCGCTGGCGAATTTTCAAATGGGGATCGGCATTGCGAATGGACGCGCCGTCGCGGGGAAGATCGGAACCAGCGAACTGGTCAAGGTCACCGTCTTCGGACCGGCGGTCAATCTGGCCAGCCGGCTGGAGGGGATGACGCGCCAATTGCGAGTCCCCATCCTGCTGGATGAAACCGTGTCCGACATGGTCCGCGGCCATCTGGCGCGGGACGAAGGCCGTGTCCGCCATCTGGCACGCGTTCTGCCGTATGGCATGGAAACCCCCCTGCTGGTCAGCGAACTGGTCCCCCCCGTCCGGGCCGACGCGGCCCTGACCGACAGCCATCTGACGACCTACGAAACGGCCGTCGACCACTTCATCGCCGGCCGCTGGGAATCGGCCCACGAGGCGTTACACAAGCTTCCTGCCAGCGACAAGGCCCAGGATTTCCTGGCCGTGTTGATCGCCCAGCACAACCGGCAACCCCCCGCCGGATGGGACGGAATTGTCAGATTGCCGAGTAAGTGAACCCGGGGTCGGGGCTACTGAGCCGTCTTGGACGAATCCTGTTCCGGCTGCACTCGATTCGTCGCGAAGAAGGTCTCGAAGATGGCCTTGTCGACGTCAATCAGGCTGATCTGGAACTGATCAATGAACTCGTGCAATCCCGAATTCATGATGTCGCTGGCTTGCGTAAAGTCGAATTCGGCCCGTAATCGACCCAGCAGTTTTTCGGCTCGATTTTGAAATGTGCCGTCGGGTGCTCCGGAAATCGCACGCAAGGATTCTTCAGCCCGGGACAAACAGGCACGCACCGAACGGGGAAATTCCCGATCCAGCATCAGGAAATCGACGACATGCGTAGGAGTGATCCGGCCTCGCAGCCGCCGATACATTTCCAGGGCACTCGCCGATTTTAAGAGTGCGGACCACTGAATGATGTCGATCGGCGTGCCGACATCCTGGGTCGTCGGCAACAGGATGAAATACTTGACGTCCAAGATCCGGGACGTCTTGTCCGCCCGTTCCAGCATCCGTCCCAGACGGGCAAAGTGCCAGGCTTCGGTCTGCGACATGATCGATTCGGTGATGCCGACAATCAGGTGGCTCGAGATCTTGACCTGCTCCAGAAACATCGAGGCATTGTCGAAGGTATTCTCGGTCGCCGCCCCGCGGACAAACAGATAGAACTTATTGAGTTCTTCCCAGAGGACCGAGGGCAGGGCGCCCCGGATAGTCCGGGCGTTTTCTCGGGCGCAGGACAAGCACGAGAGGATCGAGTTCGGGTTCTTGCGATTGAACGTCAGGAATTGCCAGACGTTTTCCCGCGTCGGCACACCGTAACTCGTTTCAAATTCGTCGTGATCACCGGTGGTGGCAACAAGTGGTTCCCATTGCTGATCGACGCTGTCGCCGAGATCGAGCGTCAGGTGCATGTTGACTTCGATGAAGCGCGCGACGTTCTCGGCCCGCTCGACATAGCGGCTCAACCAGAAAACGGAATCAGCCTCGCGGCTTAGCATGTTAGAATCTCGTGTGGATTTCTACGTTCGGGCTAGATTTGACCTGGCAACAGCCTAGACGCCGCCCCCGCGGATAAGTTATCTCCCCTCGCCTCAGTAATCTGGGGTGAGGGGCCGGGGGTGAGGGGGACGATCAAACATTGACGCTGAGTTCTATGTTTAAAGTCTAAAAGACATTTTGAAACAGGCCACCTCAATGACGCTCGCCAAGCCCCTCACCCCCAGCCGCTCTCCCCGGAGTACCAGGGCGAGGGGAGCGAGAAAACTGTTTGTCGCTCATTAAACCACTTCTACGGCCTCTTGAACTTGTGATTGTGACTGAGACTGTAATTGCGACTGCACTGTTTGCTCTTCCACTGTCGTTTGCTGTGACAGATCGTCGGGGGTCTCGTCGGTCAGGACCCAGGTGTCTTTGCTGCCGCCTCCCTGCGATGAGTTGACGATCAGTGAACCCTTCTTCAAGGCAACTCGGGTCAACCCGCCAGGCAGGACAAAGACGTCTTTCCCGTACAGGATGTAGGGCCGCAAATCGACATGCCGACCTTCCAGATGATCGTCGACGATGGTGGGAACCCGCGATAAGTCCAGCACGGGCTGCGCGATGTAATTCCGCGGATTCATCTTGATCTGCCGGGCGTACATCGTCAGCTCTTGCTGTGATGCTCGCGGCCCGATCATGATGCCGTAGCCCCCCGATTCATTCGTCGGCTTCACGACCAGTTCCGCCAGGTGCGACAGGACATACTCCCTTTGTTCCGGCTCCCAGCAAACATAAGTCGGGACGTTCGGCAGAATGGGATCCTGCTTCAAATAGTACTGGATGATCTTCGGCACGTAAGCATAGACCGCCTTATCGTCGGAAACGCCTGTGCCCGGTGCATTCGCCAGGGTGACTCGTCCCTGGCGATAGACATCGATCAGCCCGGGCACCCCGAGCATCGAATCGGGCCGGAAGTGCAGGGGGTCCAGGAAGGTGTCGTCGATGCGGCGATAAATGACATCCACCCGCTTCAGACCGCGGGTCGTGCGCATCCACACGAAGCCATTCGCGACAACCAGGTCCGAGCCTTCCACCAGTTCGACGCCCATCTGCTGGGCGAGGAAACTGTGTTCGAAATAGGCCGAGTTGTAAATGCCCGGGGTCAAGACGACGACGCAGGGGGTGCCCGAAGTCGGCGGAGCGACGTGCAGCAGCGTTTCCAGCAACCGATCGGGGTAGTCCTCAACCGGCTGAATCCTCAAGCCGCCGAACAAGTGCGGGAACGTGCGTTTCATGACCTCGCGGTTCTCGATCACATACGAGACTCCCGAGGGGCACCGCAGATTGTCTTCCAGCACGTAGAATTCGCCGTCACCGTGGCGGACCAGATCGGTCCCGGTGACATGACACCACACGCCCCCGGGCGGTTTCAATCCCTTGCATTCACTCAGGAAGCACGGGGCGGACAGCAACAACTCTTCGGGGACAACCTTGTCCTTGACGATCTTGGCGTCGTTGTAGACGTCATCCAGGAACATATTCAGGGCGGTGATGCGTTGCTTCAGTCCACGCTCGATGCGGATCCATTCATGGGCCTCGACGACGCGCGGGACGATGTCGAATGGCCAGACTTTCTCGGTCCCCGCTTCGTGTCCATAGACGGCAAACGTGATGCCCATATTGAGCAACGTCAGATCGGCCGCCTTCTGGCGCTGGACCAACTCACCATCGGACAACGCGGCCAAGCGGCTCGCCAACGCCTGCACGGGGCCTCGCGGGACACCGTTGGCGTGAAACATTTCATCGAAGAATCCATCAGTTTGATACGTCTCGAGCTGCATGACACACCTACCTCGGATTGCGGACCGCTGCAAAAGTCACCACCAAAACAGGGTCTGCCTGAACTGAAAGCAACCCTCATGCCAACAATCAGATTGTTTTCGAGCGACCTTTCGTACCGATCAGCATCCGGCAATGTTCGTGTAAATCACTGCTTGCCAGCAACTAACGTCAGCCTGGTGACGATCAAACGACCGCCTGCTGGACCGACCTTGCAGACGCCCAACCGGCCCGAGCTGCCTCAGATCAAGGCAGCCTGCCCGAGTTTCGTGCGTCGATTTGCCATTAATTGCCATTAATGAGGTCGTCTGGATCCTACCGAATTGTCCAAGTCATACCAGCCGCACGAGTTCTCGTCTATCTCTGCACTTCCGCAATTCCACCTTCCGATTGTAATTTTCGGGTCTGGTAACCCGCAGCGTCAGCGAGGGCGTAGTTACAAGTTGCCCTCGCTGACGCTGCGGGTTACCTGACCAGCGTTCCGCTTGCTTATTGACGAGACTATGAATAATGCGGGCTATGAAGCACCAACTTGAAAGCCGCCTGAGTGCGTGCTTGATAAGGGAGGGCGACGCTCCTGCGGAGCCTAACACGAGCTTTAGCTCGGCGTCAGCCGGAGGCTTCAAATATTGCCTCCGGCGGACGCCGACCTGCGGTCGTACCAGGCTCAGCGGGAGCTTTTGAAGTTGCGCCTATTGGCAATTTGCAACGAACGAAGACTTACAGAATATCTCACGCAAAGGCGCCAAGGCGCAAAGTTCCGACATCCTACGGGCCAGATCATGTTCTACTTTGCGTCTTTGCGTCTTTGCGTCTTTGCGTGAGTCCATTCTTCGTATCTTCTTGATTGCCAGCACGTCTTGCAATTTCTTGAAAAACATGACTTGATTGTCCAACGGTCATGAATCAGCGCAACTTCAATCGCGGGAGCCTCGCCCTCCCGAATCTTCCCTTTTCAATCAAGCTCTGAGCGCGAAGCATTTGTGATGTTTGAGTGGTCTGATTGAGGCGGAAGATATAAACTCAGAGTAATAGCCCGGATTATTCATCAGCCGCAGGGCGCTAGCCCACGGTTAGCAGCCTGTTGAAAAAGGTGTCTGGAACTCTCAGAACGTCGAACAAACGCTCGATTCCGTGTGGTTGGCAAAGTTCCGGACACCTTTTTCAACAGGCTGCTAGAGCCATTCCCGTAGAAACCGGACGCTAGCGCGTTCCGGCTGATTTGCGGAATAATCCGCGCTAGACAGTTCCAACCGTGAGCAATGCGGCGACTTTCAACCGTGACTTGTGAACTTGACTTGGGAGTTGACAGCATGACGTTTCCTCGGATGCTCAGAATCCGCCAGAAGTTTGATGCCCCCCGGGTCGAGGACATTCCGGCCGAGGTCGATCGCCAGCTCTCCCTGCTGAAATTGCAGGCCAAGATTCAACCTGGGCAGACGGTCGCCATTACGGCGGGCAGTCGTGGGATTGCCAACATTGCCATGATCATCAAGGCGGCGGTCCAGCATTTTCAGCGTCTGGGCGCCAAACCATTCATCGTTCCGGCCATGGGCAGCCACGGTGGCGGCACGGCCGAAGGACAGCGCGAGATTATCGAAGGCTACGGCGTCACCGAAGAATTCTGCGGCTGCCCGATCAAGGCTTCCATGGAGACGGTGGTCGTCGCGGAAACTCCCCAGGGAATTCCGGTTCACTTCGACAAGCATGCCTCCCAGGCCGATCACGTCCTGGTCTGCGGCCGAGTGAAACCGCACACCAATTTCGTGGGCGATATCGAAAGCGGCCTGCACAAGATGATGCTGATCGGGCTCGGCAAGCACAACGGGGCCAAGATCTACCACCGCGCGATCATGGACTATAGCTGGATCGAAATCGTCCGCTCCGTGGCTGACGCCGTCATCCGCAATTGCAAGGTGATCGCGGGCCTGGGCATCGTCGAAAATGCCTATGACGAGACCGGGCTGATTGCGGCCGTGGCGCCTCACGAATTCTACGAACGCGAAAAGGAACTGCTCGTTTTGGCCAAGAAGTGGCTGCCTCGATTGCCGTTTCGCAAAGTCCATTTGCTGATCGTTGACGAGATCGGCAAGAACATCAGCGGCACGGGAATGGACACGAATGTCATTGGCCGCAAATACAACGATCACAAAGCCACAGACCTTGATGATACTTCGGTCCGCACGGTCTTCGTCCGCGGCCTGACCGAAGCGACGCATGGCAACGCGTGCGGCATCGGCATGGCCGAATTCACCAATACCAGGACGGTCAACTCGATCGATCGCCGCATCACCTCGATCAACTCGATTACTGGCGGCCACGCGCCGGCGGCGTCGATTCCGATCTGGTACGACACGGATCGTGAAGTCCTGGAAAATGCCCTGACGACAATCGGCCTCGCCACCCCCGATCGCGCCAAAGTCATCCAAATACCCGACACGCTGCACATGGCTGAAGTCCTGGTTTCCGAGGCTTATCTCGATGAAATCAAGCAACGTCCAGACCTGCAGATCGTGTCTGAACCCCTGGAGATGCGCTTCGACGCGTCCGACAATCTGACGCCGGTCGGCATCAGTCACTAGATGGCGAATGAGTTTTCAACCCAGGAACATGGCCCCATGCGAAATTGTTTTCTCATTTTGAATCTTGTTGGCTGGCTGCTCACGGCAAATTGGGTGACTGCGGCACCGCCGGACCTTGTGGTCACCCACGGCAAGATTGTCACGGTCGATGCGAAGTTTTCGATTGCGGAAGCCTTTGCCGTGCGCGAAGGGCGGATCGTCGCGGTCGGCAAGAATGACGAAATCCTGGCCCTGGCCGGTGAGGGGACCCAGAAGCTGAACCTCGGCGGCAAGACCGTGATTCCCGGAATGTGCGACTCACATGTCCATCCAACTGGCGCCGCCCTGTATGAGTACGATCATCCGATCCCGGAAATGGATACGATCGCCGATGTCTTGAAATATGTGGCCGCCCGGGCGGAAGTGTTGCCCGACGGAGAATGGATCAGCCTGAGCCAGGTCTTCATCACCAGGCTCCGCGATCAACGCTATCCGAATCGCAAAGAACTGGATGCCGCCGCACCGAAGAACCCGGTCATCTTCGCCACAGGTCCCGATGCTTCTTGTAACTCGCTGGCCCTGGAGCTGAGTGGGATCGACAAGAACTTTCAGATCACGGATGGCAAGAGCGGCCAGATCGAGAAAGATCCGGTGACCGGAGAACTCACGGGGATCCTGCGAAATGCGTCGCGTTTCGTGAAAGCCAAGTCGAATGGGAAATCGGCCAGCGAGGCGGAGCGTCAAGCCGCCCTCAAAAAACTGCTGGCCGACTACAATTCCGTGGGCCTGACCAGTATCGCCGACCGCAATGCGGGAGACGGGGCCGTCAACGCGTACAAAACCCTGAAAGACAAAGGCGAGCTCACTTGCCGCGTCTTTCTCTCTTACAGTTTGAATGGAAACGGCACCAAAAAGGAGATTGAAGATCGACTGACCGGGGCCGCCAATCATCCGTTGCACAAGTATGATTCGATGTTGTGGCTGCGGGGAATCAAGGTCTTCCTGGACGGCGGCATGTTGACCGGCAGTGCCTACATGCGCGAGCCGTGGGGTAAGAGCGAAATCTACTCGATCACCGATCCTGACTACCGCGGCATCCGGTTCATCCCGCAGGAAAACCTCGTTCATATGGCGAAGTTCGCACTGCAGCACGATCTGCAGTTTACGGCCCATTCGGTGGGTGATGCCGCTGTGCTGGCGCTGGTGGACGCGTATGTTGAGATCAATAAAGAATTCCCAGTGGCCCCGCAACGCCCCTGCATCACGCACTGCAATTTCATGAGTGCCGAAGCCATCGAGAAAATGGCGCAGGTCGGCATCGTCGCGGACCTGCAGCCGGCCTGGTTGTGGCTGGACGGTGCCACCCTGCACAAGCAATTCGGCAACGAACGGCTGGCCTATTTCCAACCCTACAAGTCGTGCTTTGATAAGGGCGTGGTGGTAGGGGGTGGGTCAGACCACATGCAAAAGATCGGCAGCCTGCGGTCGGTAAATCCTTACAATCCGTTCCTCGCAATGTGGGTCACGCTGACCCGTCAACCGCGCCGGTTTGACGACAAGCCATTGCATCCCGAACAGGCCATTACGCGCGAGCAGGCGTTGCGACTCTATACGATCAACAACGCCTACCTGACCTTCGAAGAAAAAGAAAAAGGCTCATTAGAAACCGGCAAACTAGCCGACTTCGTGGTCCTGAAAAGTGACATCCTGACCTGCCCGGTGGAAGAGGTGAGAAACATCACCGTCGACCAAACCTACCTGGGAGGCAAGCTGATCTACACGGCGACCAAGTAAATCAAAGTACCCGCAGCCACATGGCTCGCAAATACTCTGTTTCCGGGCAGACAGTCGTAACTGGGTGATCCGCCGACGCACCGGTTTTCGCCAGGATCTGTAGCGTGCGGCCGGGGCGTGAGAGATCGACCTCGGAACCTTGCGGCACCGCCTTTTGAGCTGCCGAATGGAGCAAGCGCAGGAACGTGGGCTCATCCAGTAATCCGCTGCACGAACAGGTCAACAGCAGGCCTCCAGGTTCGACCAATTGCATCGCGAGGCGGTTCATGTCGAAGTGGGCTCGAGTTCCTTCCTCCAGTTCCAGCCGGTTGCGGATCAGCTTGGGGGGATCCAGAATCACGACTTCGTACTTGCGCCCATTGCGGACCATGTCGCGCATGTAGGCGTAGGCGTCCGCGTGGACGAAGTGGATACGAGTTTGATTGAGGTTCGCGTTTTCCTTGGCAATCTCCAACGGCACTTCATCGAGGTCAACGGCAGTCACTTCGCGCGCCTGGCCGAGCTTCTTCGCTTGCACGGCAAAACCGCCGGTGTAACAGCAAATGTCGAGCACCGTGCGGTCGCGACAGAACTCGGCCAGGTGTCGCCGGTTGTCGCGTTGATCGCAGAAAAAACCCGTCTTGTGCCCCCCGGTAAACTCGACACGAAAGCGGGTCCCGAACTCCTGCACGGTGACTCGGTCGGGAGCTTCCACTGATGTCTTGGGCTCCAATCCGACAAATCCTTCCTGGCCGTGAACCTGCGGAGCCGTCCGGATGCGCCAATGTTTGGTCCCGCATAGCGACTGTAGTCGCTCCAGGATGGCATCGACCCGCTGCAACATGGCCAGGCTGTAGACCTCCGCGGACAGGGTGTCCCCGTAGCGATCGACCACTAGTCCGGACAGCCCATCTCCCTCGGCGTGAATGACGCGATAGGTATCGGTCTGATCGTCCAGTCGGAGGAATTTCGTCCTCAATTCGACGGCTCGCGACAGCAACCCCTCCCAGAAGGCCGAGTCGATGGGATCCGGCCCCAAGGTCAGCATGCGGACGGCGATTTCCGCTTTGGAATTGTAGAACCCGTACCCCAAGACGGTCCCCGAACCATGCGTCACCTGCACCAGTTCACCATCGCGAATTCCCGGAGCGATGTCCCCCATTCGCTTGCGATACAGGAACGGATGGCTGGTGGGCGATTTGACCTGCACGCGAGGCACAGTACGGCCAGCAGTGACGTCCAGACCGCGAGGGGCCAGCAGGGATTCCACAGACGGAGCGGGATGGGGATTGTTGCGACGAGATTTAGGCGGGGTGGTCATGGTTTTATCGTAGTCGGACCCGACTAAACTTGTCGAGGAACTTCTGATTGCAGCGATTGAATCGCCGTTACATTAAGATATAACTGAAGTTGAAGCAAAAGCATTGGGTTTCAAAAAACCTGCTGTTATCGGTGCCAACATGCATTACCTTTATTATCAGGCTATCGAGGCCGCACGGTCCTATCAAATGACTGAAGAGGAGCGCAAAGAGCAACTCATCAGTCGAGTTTATGGGAACATCCATATGGAACAGCCCGCGATTACCAAGGAACTCGTTCGCAGGTTGGTAGAGCTGCATCTCCGACAAACAATTGCGAATCTCGATGGATCGTGCTGACGATGGGATCTGTTCCACAAACCCGCGACATCGCTGCTTGGCGCAAAGATTTGTTGTGGCAAGTCGCGTAACTAACTATCAGTCATGTTGGTAGGCTTTCACTCCGGAGGAGTGGCAGCCATTAGCCTGGGGTTGTAGCGCAGCGAAAACCCCAGGTAGGCAATTGACGATCGAGTCGACCCTGGAGGGGTCGCAGCCGCATTTTGCTGCGACCCCTCCAGGGTCGAGATCGGGATCAACTGGAACCCCGGGTGTCGCTGACGCTCAACCCGGGGCTAATAGCTGTCACCCCTACCGGCAACGCCGTGAAGGATTTTTGTTAGGGTTTATTGCACTGATACGACCCAAATCGTGATTCAAGTTGATGGGAGGGCGAGGCTCCCGCCGAGCCGAATAGTCTTGCGAGGGTCGATAAACGCTTGCGGTTTGGCAGGAGCCTCACCCTCCCGTGGCGTCGAAATATCCTTCACGGCGTTGCTCTACCGGGGTGAAAATCAATCCTTCCTAATCCGTGTTCAATCCGTGTCCATCCGTGGCTAAAAACTCTTCGTCCTCCTTGGGTTGCGGGGCACGCCCGCGCTGGGAGTAAAGTAATGTCTCGAGTTCCGATTGGTTTGAGCATGGCTAATGTGGTGGAACAGGCGCGACCGGCAGATTTCCTGAGCATCGCCGCCTTGGACCGGATCTCCTGGGATGATTCCGGATCGCAATTCATTCCGGATGGTGAGCATGTCTGGCGTTTGTGGTGCGAGTATGCGACCGTGCTGGTCATCCGCTCGGATCGTGAGTTGCCCCACACGGGTGATATTGCAGCGGCACTCGTCATGTTTCCCACCGATCGCCGGGAACAGTTTCTGCACAAGATCATGGTCCATCCCACATGCCGGGGGCGGGGACTGGCCACGGAATTGATGCAGGCCGGATTGCAGCGGGCAACGGTTCCCGTCTTGTTGACCGTTAATCCGGACAACGTGGCGGCGATTCGTGTTTATGAAAAATCCGGGTATCGCATCCGCGAACGGGTCGACGGATATTATCGTTCTCACGAACATCGCTATATCATGGAACATCCCGGAAACGGAACGTAGCCTAAACAGGCTGACAGCCTGTAAGATGGGCACTCCTGCCCGTCGTCCCGGAAGTTGTTGCGAATAAGTCTGTAGAGTTGATTGAAGTACCGCATCCCGATGTGATCTTGATCGTGAGACGCGTTTTACTGGTCTCCGCAGGGAAGTTGTGCCGTGTCTGAATTTAAAGTGCCGAATGATTCTGAAGCCTTTCCGAACGAATTCCGGATCCTGGGTTGCGGCACCAGCCACGGCGTCCCCATGATCGGCTGCCATTGTGCCGTCTGTGAGTCCACCGACCCGCACAATAGTCGCACGCGCACCGGCGCCATTATTCATACTCCGCTCGGCAATATTCTGATCGACACGTCTCCCGAGCTGCGGATGCAGTTGGTCCGCGAAAAGATCGATCTGATCCACGCCGTGATTTATACCCACAGTCATGCCGACCACCTGTACGGCCTCGACGACCTGCGACTCTTCGGCCACTATCTCGGCAAGCCGGTGAACCTCTACTGCGAAGAGATCGTCGAAACACAGATCCGCCGTGCTTTTGGATACGCCTTCGGGGAACCCAACGTCAATTACCATCCGGGCTCGGTGCCGATGCTGGAGCTGATGCGAATCGGTCTCGATCCGATCGAACTCCTGGGTGTGACCATTCAGCCGCTGCGTCTGCTGCACGGCAAGTTGCCGGTCCTCGGTTTCCGCATTTCCAATCTCGCCTTCTGCACCGATGTCAGCGAGATCCCCGACGAAACCTGGCCGTTGCTGGAAGGGCTGGATGTGTTGTTCATCGACGCGTTGCGAGACAAGCCGCATCCGACCCATCTGTCGGTGCAACAGGCCCTGGAGATCATCGAACGCGTGAAACCACGGCAGGCGTATCTGACGCATCTCAGCCATAGCCTGGATTACGAAACGACGAATGCTCGCCTGCCACCGAACGTGAAGCTGGCGTATGATGGATTGCGGATGCCGATTGTCTAGTGTGTGACACCACGCGACCATTCCGCGACTCAGAAAGGAACCGATGGCTGACCCGGATCTCGCCCTGAGTGCTTATCTGCAATTGGCCGCGATTTCTCATGCCCGCTGCCAGTGGCTGCCGTGCAACAAGTTCCTCATCCTGGCCGGTGCCGCCGCCTGTGCTGCCGGCTATCTGGACATCGCCGAGCGTTGTCGAGAACTCGTGAAGACGCACAGCCCGAATCATCTGCTATGCCGCTACGAGTCATTCCCGGCGGCATTGAAGTCTGCCGAATTTCAGACCTATCACAAACAACTCAAGAAATTCTGTTCGATCGAACGCGCCGAACATCTGCTGGTAGGGCAAGGACATCAGTTGCAACCAGCGACGGCAGCCACCGCCAACCAATATCTGCTGGAAATGACCGGCCCGACTCCCTAATCTGCAATGGCCCCCGTAGCCTGACTCTCGAGAGTTGGGCGATCCTAAGCTCGAATGTTTCGACTCAGAAATTCAGACGACCGTGAGATCCAATTCATCATGAACAAGGCATTTGTCCGAGAACCCGAGCAAGGCATCGAACGGTGTCCGCGGTGCGACGCCTTGGGCGAACCGGTCGGGCTCGACACGGTGACGGCGTTTATCCGTCCCGATTTTCACGACCCGCTACCGGACTCGGCCCATTTTTGCCCGTATCCGCCATGCCCGGTCGTGTACTTCGACATGTTCGAGCGCGTGGTGCTGACCTCCGACATCATTCGGCCCGTCTACCCCAAAGATCAGACAGCCCCCCTGTGTGGCTGCTTTGGACTCACCTGCGAAGACGTCGAGGACGACGTGGTTGAAGGGGGGGTGACGCGCGTCAAAGCACTCCTCGCCCGAGCCAAGTCGGCCGACGCCCACTGTCGAACCCAATCAGTCAACGGCAAGTCGTGCATCGAAGACGTGCAACGCTATTTCTTCAAACTCCGCGGCGGGGTTTAGCGACTCAGAAATCGCGTAATCACGTTCGCGGTAATGCGTGAAATCGCGTCATCGACCAGTAGACATGGCACGTACGTAATCGAGCCCACCGAGAACACCGCCCCCTGGCTGGCGCTCTCGTAATAGACGATCTCGGCACCTCCGTCGTCCTGATTGATCCCCTTGGCGAGCAGGACGGTGCCGGCGGGCGACTGCGGACTCATCTTATCGGTCTCGTGACCCGACGCCCCGCCGTTGATCCGTTCCTGAAGACTCTTCTCGCCGAACAAATCGCCATTTTTCAGATTGGTGCCGGCAAATATCCAATGGTCGGCGTCGACCACCTTGTACGGTGCCGCCGTCATGATTCCGGTTTCGGTGCAGACGACTCCCAACAGGTTCGCCTCGGATTCCAGAGTGCGGTCCATGCGGCTTTCGCGGTAGATCTTGGGATTGATCGGATCCGGCATCCCCAACGCTCCACCTGTCGTGGGTGAGAGATACGTCTTGAAACGCAGGCGGTCCTGATCCAGAAACTCCACTTCGCAATTCAGCCCGTTGCCCCCCAGGTACATCAACTTGCCACCCCGGTTGTGGACCCAGTCCTTCACGCTTTGATACATCTCGCGCGACCAGTATTCCGGATGAATGCTGATCATCAGGATTTTATAGGCATCCAGATCCAACGTGCCGTCGTGGAGCTGTCCCTCGGAGTAGTAGTCGTACGCAAACCCCTCGCGTTCCATCCAACCCAGCAATCGCCATTCCGCGGGAGCCATCCCGCACGGCAACCGGCCCTCGATGGGATCAGTCACTTCTTCGTGTTCGCGCACCACGTTCCCGGGTTCGGGACGTTCGAAGGACAGCGGCAGGTACTCGTCGTCTTGAAAACCCCAGACATTAAACGAGCCCGCCTTGGTGTAGCGAATCAGGTCCTGGCGCGCATTCACCACGGGTTCAGTGGGCAGGCAGTTCGCGTTGATGTAGTTACTGCGTCCGCCGAAGTTGTTGTAGGCCAGCCACGTGTTCGTCGACGCCAGGATCGCGATCGCAGCGGTCGGCCTGGCCGGTGCGACGACCCACGGGAACGAAAAGAACTCGCCCGACTTCTCACCCTTGGCGTGCAGGTAGTACAACCCCGAGCGTTCCGGGCCCGTGACGTACTGCGTGTGATGGGCACTGCCATAGCCGATCTTGTTCCAATTCACGCCGGTTTGCGTATAGTCCCCATCGGGCGTGATCTGCATGACGGCTCGCGGACCGTGCTCATCAAACCAGCCCAGCAGCTTCACGAGTTCGCGTTTCCAGCCATACCGCCAAAGCGTCAGCCGATACGGTTCGAACGAATGAACACGGTATTCCGAGCGTTCACCCGACTTCACGGAACGCGGCCACACATATCCCAGAATGCAGTCGGACAGCAACCGGAATTGATAGGGCGGGGCACCGGCCGTGATCGTCAGATTGACGCTCTTGGATCCAAACCCGTCTTTGACCAATGTGACCTGGTAGTCACCCGGCGGCACATCAGCCTGCACGCCTCCGCGCGGCGTGGAACGGACCACCGCCACCGTTTCCCCGGCACGTTGGAATTCAATCAACACATCGGCCAACGCGACATACCGCTCGTCACTGACATACCCGATCAACACGGGACGCTCCTTGGTCTGGGAATGAAATGGTTCTGCGTAGCCGCATTCGCCAGAATGCGGGCGTCCGGGAACATGCCCCCCAAATGCGCAATTACGGAAATCTCGCTCCCCTCGCCTCGGTACTCCGGGGAGAGGGGCTGGGGGTGAGGGGCTTTGCAATCGTCATTGCGTCGCGACCTTCCAGCGGCATTTTCCCTGCCAATTTAGGACTCAGAGCCATTGGTTTATCGTGCCCCTCACCCCCGGCCCCTCTCCCCAGATTACTGGGGCGAGGGGAGATAATTCATCCTCACGGGGCGATTAGCTCGCAAGCCCTGTCGTCAAAACGCACTAGAATTCCTCGACACGCCACCCTACACCGGCACGCCCAATAAGTCCTTCGCCGCAGCCGCAATCAACGCCAGGTCAGCGCTATCGACCGGTGACAACAACGGCAGGATCGGGCCCGTCTCACAAATCCCTGCCGCTTGAACTGCCGCATGCAGCACGCGTACCGGGTTAATCGAATCTCGCAAATTCTCCAACGGTCGGAACTGCGTTCGGATCTTCTCTGCCGTGTCAAAATCCTTGGCCTGGATGGCTCGCAGCATGTCGGTCGACAACTGCGGAGCCACGCAGACACAGCCTGACGTAAATCCAGGCACGCCGAAGTCGCGCAGGTGCAGGATGGCGGGTTGTTCACCCATGCCGCTCACGATCTGGGTGGGGCCGATGGCCTGAATAATATCTCGCAGGAAGGGATCCTGTTCCGGATTCTTGCGGACGATCGCGTACTTGATCCACGAGATCAAACCGTCCTGCATGAGCCGCTGAATGGTCTCGACATCCACGGTGCCATCCTGCTTCAAGTACAGCACGATGGGTCGACCGAAACGGTCAGCAAATTTCCGCGTGGCCGTCGCGATGCCGGCCGGCGTCGTGACATCCTTCGTCGGCAGCAACATGGCCGTCGGAAACTCGAAGTCACGCAGAATGTCGGCTTGATCCAGCATCATGCCAAACCCGGGCCCGACCGACGGCACCACCAGCGTCTCCTCCGCCGCCGCATCGCGCAGCATCGTCAGCAGCTCGGCGTATTGACTCAACGACACATGATTCAACACGGCGTTGCCACCATACAGCAGCGTGGTGACTTCGCCAGCTTCCAGGAAGCGGATCAGCCGTGCGTTTTCGGCATGATTCAACGAATAGTCTGCGTTGCGGGCCAACGGCGGCACCGCCACCACCGAGCCAGCCAGGGTGGCTGGCGTAATGGGTCTGGTATCCATAATGATGCTTGCTCTCAGGTTGATGTTCGCGAAATGCCGACCAATAAATTCTAACAAAACCTCTGCGTCAGTTCAGAACCGCTTGAAAGATCGCGGTTCTGAACTTCCCACAACCGGTTTTGTTAGGGGGGTCTTGATCCACCACGTCTGCCCGATTTTTCTACAAGACTACTTCTTGCGTTTCAACCGCCAGACATCCGATTCCATGTTATTGCCGGCGACCATCCACAACGAGTCCTTGTACTCGTACAGGCTGGCCGCGTGCCGTGGTTTCCACGGGGTATTTTTCACTTCGGTCCACTTGACTCCGTCCGGAGAATACCAGACGTCGTTGCGGTTGCCACCCTCTTTGTAATAACCCTCCATCACCCACAACTGCCCGTCCCAGACGGCTACGTCGTGATACTGACGAGTCGTCCAGGGAGCTGCCGCCGTGTGCTGCTTCCAGTGGACGCCATCGGCGGAACTCCAGACGTCGTTGTGGAACTTGCGGCTGGGGATCATTGGCGTGTCATACGTGCCGCCCCCCAATATCCAGATGCGTCCATCCTTCACGGCCGATCCACCGATCATGCCACGGGCCGAATAGCACGGTTCGACGGGAACGACTTCTTTCCACTCGATGCCGTCGGTGCTGGTCCACACATCGCGATAGAAATTCTGATCCGCTTTCGCGAAGGCCGGCATGGTCTGCCCGCCGATGACCCAGATCTTGTCATCATGCACGACGGTGTATTGCAGTGCCCGATTCGCCCAGGGTGGCGTCTTACCCTTATTGACCAGGTTCCATTTCTTGCCGTCCTCGGTGTTCCAGACGTCGTTCTGATAGTGACCTTGATTGCAGTCGCCGCCGACGATCCACATGCGGTCCTTATAGACGACGTATCCAGCCGTGTGACGGCCTTCCCAATCCGACGTCGGGTCGAACGATTTATCCTTGAAGGTATTGGGCTTGATCAACGACCACGCCGCCCCGTCTTCCGAGGACCAGACTTCGTTGTTGCAAATCAATGGAAAAAAAGCCCTCTGGCTGGCTGCAGGATTCCAGCCACCCAGGAACCACATTTTTCCCTTGTAGGACAGGGCCCCGGCGCCGTCGCGTGGAGCAAACGCCGCTTTCATGGTGATCAGTTCCCACTCGTAAGCAGGCGCCGTCTCCTGGGCATACACCCCGGGCGTAAAGAGGACAATACCCAGGACACACGCAACACATCTCCGCAGGGTGGCTAACATGGCAGGTCTTTCAATCAAGCAGGGGGGAAATCCTTATCACAATCAATTGAACTTGAATTACGCATACTCCGGCAAGAACCGCTTCCAGTTCTCATAGATGATATTATGGATGATCTCGTCTGAAATCCTCGGGAACTTCGTCCCTTCCAGGATGTCGTTGACCTTGTGCTGCCCGGCAATCACCTGCGGCAACGTCGCCGAGGGAAAATCGGAACCGAGAATCAGCTTGTGCTCCACACCGTATTCGATGGCCGTCATAAAGGCCTGGTAGTGCCGCAGCGGCCGATAGTGCAGGGCCGAAACATTAGTATACAAATTGGGATGCTTGCGAATCAGCACGACGCATTCATCTTCCCACGGATGGCCCATGTGCGCAATGACAATCCGCAGATTGGGACAGGCAATCGCAATGTCTTCCAGTTGGATGGGATTGGAATACTTCAGCGGGCCTGGCCTGACGAACGACGTTCCCTGATGGATGTTCACCGGAATCCCCAGCGCTTCAGCCTTTTTGAAGAGTGGCAAATGCTTGGGATCTTGCGGATCCCAGTTCTGATAAATCGGTGAACACTTCAGGCCCCGCAATCCGAGCTTCTCCACATAGTACGTCAGTTGCTCGACGCAATCAGCGTCATTCGGATCGACCGAGCACCAGCCGATGAAACGATCGGAATGGTCTTTGACGAACTTGGCCACCAGTTCCTGGTCGCCATTGATCCCGCAGAACGGCGCCTTGATCGCGAACACGATGACTTTATCAGCATCTTTGGTCGCTTCCAGCAGTTCCGGCGGACGCGAATCAAACGCGTTCTGCTGTTTGCTGGTGCCCCCGGCAAAATAGACGTCCTTTGAAAGCTTCATTTTCGCCCGTTTGGCTTCCCAGGCGAATTCCACGAATTCATCGGAATAATGGTCCGGGTACCACATCAGGTTGGTATGCGTATCAAACAGCATCGAGATTCTCCCGCGGATTAAGCGTGCGTTCCGGATTAACGACCAGCCAGCATATCGCAGCCGTCAAATAAAATGCAGCGTGAACGTGAATCACGAGATCCCAGTTTCCATGACTGGCCTTGATTCCGTCAATCAACCGCCCCACCAGCGGGGTGATCAAGATGCCCGCCAGGGCACTGCCCATATTCAGCAATCCCATCACCACGGCGGTATCCTTGCCACCAATATCGATGGTCGCGGCCCAGGCACAGGGATTCGCCAGGCCCATCACGAACGAAGCCGTCGCGATCACCAGCGCCATGTGGGTGGCATTGCCCGTCCACGTCGCACACCACGTGATGAACGCCGTCAGGAACAGGGAAGAGGCCGCGACGCCACAACGGCTGACCCGCTTGCTGCCCGTGAGTCGCTGCAGCCCATCAATGCAGTGACCCGCCCCCAGAGAACCCAAAATCAACGCGATCATGGACCACGACGTCAATCGGCCAGCGTCCTCTTTCGATGCCTGGAAGGCGAATTCCAGATACGCCGGAAAGTAGGTCACAAACAGGTTGTATCCCGCAGCCTTGAAGATCATCTGGACGAACAATGCCCAGAACGTCAGGCTCAGAAACACATCGAAGAAACCCAGTCCGGGTGATGGGGATTTCGGTTCAACTGCAATCGGTTCAACCGGTGGTGCGATGGTGTCTGCCACTCGCAACCACGGCACATCCTCGGGAGTCGAACGGAAGACGACATACATCAGCACCGACCACCCGATGCCGAACAGCGAGTAGCTCCACAACAGGGTCCGCCAATGGCAGTAGCCCATCAACCACGACGTCAACCACAACCCGCAGACACCACCCACGGACATTGCGGTGACCACGACGGCACTCGCCGTGCCTCGGCTTTCGGTCGGGAACCAGTCTTTCAAAACCTGGGCCTGATTGGGAATGAGGCCCCCCTGCATCAAGCCAAATCCGAATCGGGCACCCAGCAGCGTCGGCAGCGTCCAGGCGACCGACGTGACCAGCACCATGCACGACCACAGCAAACTGAACATCGAAATCGTCAACCGCGTGCCGTAACGCTGCCCCAGCCAGCCACCGGGGACCTGGCAGAGGAAGTAGCCCACGGAAAACGCGCTGTAAATATAGCCGAACTGTTCGTTATTGAATCCCAGTTCCTGCTGCATCGTTGTGTTGGCCACTGCCAGACAATGCCGCGTCAGGTAGGCACTCGCCACGGTGACGGCCAGGATGCACAGCACCCCATACCGAGCCCATCGCAACCGGAGTGCGCGAACTTCGGCGGCGGGCGACATCACAACTGGGAACGGCTCGGGCAAGTGACAACTCTCATCGCTGCTGGTCGTTGATCGCTCTTCGAACGACGGCTATCTCTGCAGATACCGTTTGTCGATTTTCGTCCCGACTGTCCCGCTGGTGTAATGTCCGACGGAAATCGTCCCCACGTGAGTGAGGATGTCGAAGGCTTCCCAGCGATTCCAGCCGTAGTCAGCCTCCATCCACAGGATCAACCGGGAATAGGCTTCCGCAATGGCCCGTTCGATCGTGCTGTGAGTGCCCACCGTCATCAGGAAGTCAGGCGCCTCGACACGCACCCCGGACAGTGAGCAACCGCGAACGACATTGACGGTGATCGTCGTCTGAGCGGCCATTTCCAATCCGGTCGCCGACAATTCGCCGTGGCCCATCGCCGCGTGGGCATCACCCAGAAAGAGATATCCACCCGGAATGAAGACGGGCAGGTAGAGGGTATTTCCCGGCGCGACCTCGACAAGATCCAAATTCCCGCCATGCGGACCCGCGGGGCCCGTCGATGGCACGCCCCAGTCGGGAGCGGTCCCGATACACCCCAGCATTGGCGTGTAGGGAATGGCAATCTTGTCGTTCCAATAGATGTGACCATCACGAATCGGGCACACATGCGCCCCATGAGGCACATCCGCCCCCAGCCATTCGGTCAGTTGCCGGGGAGCCCCGGTGTACGTCGAGCACTGGCCATCGCGAGATTGAATCTCGTGAATCGTCACGGCCAGCACATCACCGCGCTGCGCTCCCTCGACAAAAATCGGACCCGCAACCGGATTGCTGTAGGGCACCTGGCTCTTGTCGCGCCGATCGCCGGGCTTCCGAATCTGACCCGAAAGGGCGTCCTCGGACTCCACGCGAATGGTCTCACCCGGCTTAATGGTTGCACGCGGAGGAAGACGCCGATCGAACTCGTAAACGAGCGGCAATGCCGGAACCTGTTGCATGAAACTCTCTCTACGCGATGCGGAGGCGATAGCAAGAATGAGAATAGCGGCGGGCGAGCGGCCGCATTGTAGCACGCGCAGCGTCCACGAAGTAGCCTCCAAGTTCCACGTGAAGGTTACTTGGGAACAACGGTCAGCTTAATCAGCTCAGTACACGGCCCGGGCATGCCGATCCGAATATCGCTGCGCCAGGTTTGGGCGATCGTGATCCCATAGGTGCCGGGAGGGAGCTCGGGATTCAGCGTCAGCGGTACCTCCACCTGACCGTCGACAATCGGGAGATTGCGGGGCGTTGTCAGGCCGCAAGCGACACCGAGCGTCGCCAGGTTCACCACGATGGGCATCTCTTTCAAAGTCGGGTCGGCGCCATGCACTTTGACGAGAATCTTTCCAGTGCCGGAGCGCGGAATCGTGATCTCCTTGGTCACTGATTCCAACCACGGCCCCTGAGACTTCGCCACGGCAACGCGTGAAACAGGACTGGCGCGAAAGAACCCCGTATCGCTGGTGTAGAAGAGATTCAACGGCTGCGAGGCACGTTCCAATGTCGTGCCATCGGCCTGCTTGGCCCGTCCCACGATGCGAAACGGGAAGGACGTACCGGGCACCGCGTTGTCCGGTGCGGTCAGACTCAAGAAAATCTTAAACTGATAAGCAGTATTAGGTCGGTCAGCGGATGTCGCCAGCGACGTGGCAGATTTGCTCGACCAGCCGGCCGGCAGCCCTTCTACGCTAACCTCAATTTCGTCACCGCAGCCAGAAAAGCGGTCAATCCGGACCATCACGCAGGCAGTCGAACCGGGACCCCAAATGGGGACCGCATCCGGAAAATGCGTCAGGCGAAAGTCCGGTCGATCTTCCTGCACCGTCAAACGATAGATGGCCCGTGGCCCATTAACACCCGTTTGGTCGGTGACCTTGACGAAGAACTCACCAGCCGCGGGTGCCGTAAAGACCAGCTTGCTATCGGTGGTCTTAAAGTCGTGATACGCCTCGTAATTCGGATCGAACGTCTCGTCGTCGTTCTCCAGCAGCATCTGCCCCTGGGCATCATAGACCTGCAGCAGGGTGTCGATGGGAGAACGGATAAATCGCTGAGCGACGATCTCGATTTGCACCTTCTGCTTCGCTTCCAGACGGACCCGATACCAGTCGATGTCACCCGATCGCTGAAATCGAGCATTCAGGGTGCTCGGAATGGCCAACAAGCTGGACTGAGTGCGATCTTCGTTGGGTTCCACTTCGAGTGCTTCCGGCAGATCGCCGACCACCAGCGGCACATCCAGCCCGGAACTCAGGTCACTGTCCACGGTCACATGTCGCAACGGGAATGCAGGATCCCAGACGGCACCTTGCTCACCGAGCCAGGCCGGCAGACCGGCCGCGGCCAGCTTGTCGAGCGCAATGCCCGACTGGGCCACAGGCACTTGCCCCATCAGGCGCTTGGTCCCCGGCGGAATATTGGCACCGAACAGCTCCACTTCCGTATTCGTTCCACGGCGAAAACCAGCCGGAAACACTCCCTTGACATACGGCACTTCCCCCACCGTCAGCCGATAGCAAGCCTCCAGAAATCCCTGGAAGTTCAGCAACTGGACGCGCACAAAGTAATCGCCGTCGCGCGGCAACTCATGTTCGATCAGTGGATCAAATCCCAACGTGTCCTCAGCCGAAGCGAGAGTCCGTCCTTCAGCATCCAGTAATTCGAGACTGAAATCAGCAATGCCGTAGGTTTTGCCCTGTCCGTGAACGTCAAGAGCATGGGCCGCGATGGCTGCGACCAGCTTCTGCCCCTTCTTCCCGGTGAAACGATAGAAGTCGAGATCGGCAGCCGGATTGATGCGGCCGTTGATCACGAGCGGCAACGGAACCTGTTCGGCCTTGGCGATCGTATTATTGGGTTCGACTTCCAGCCGCTCGGGCAAACCGCCAACGACGAAGTAGGCGAAGTTCGTCAACCCGCTCCGCTCATTTTGAACGCGCAACCAACGACGTCCCAGCGGCGCATTGGCGGCAATCTCCAGAGTCGCCTGCATGTTCCGGCCATCGATCCGCTTCAGCTCCTTCACGGTCAGACCAGGGGCCCCATCAATCACCAGTTCGGTGGGCGCAGCCAGTCCCTTTTCGATCCCCTTGAGATCGATCGTGACCGTGGTTCCCCGCTGACCGCCAGTCGGATAGATGCTATCCAGGCGACACTCTTCATACAGGGGGGCCATCGGTTGAGCGGAAACGCCCGACTCAAATGCCAATACCGACAGAGCAGCGAAGCCCCACGAGCGAAACAGCGTCACGCCAGCACCTCATCAATTGCGTGCCCGCCGCCATTGATCAACACCGGCCGCCCGTCATTGGTGTGATATTCCTTCGTGTCGTCGATCCCCATCAAGCGGAAAATCGTGGCGGCATAGTCGAGCGTCGTATGTTCCTTGCCGGATACTCGCTCGCACTTGGAATCGGTCCGGCCCACGATATTGCCGGCGTTGACGCCGGCGCCGCTAAAACCAATCGCATTGCAGAATTGGTAATGATCGCGACCGGCAGCGCCATTGACCCGCGGAGTCCGGCCAAACTCGCCGGCACACAGGACAACGGTATTACTCAACATGCCGCGCTCGGACAGATCAGTCAGCAATGCCGACCAGGCCTTGTCCAGCGTGGGCAACAGCGGATCCTTCAAGCGAATGAAGTTCTTGTCGTGTGTGTCGTAACCGTTGAAGTTGACGGCGACGAATCGCACTCCAGCTTCCACTAGTCTCCGCGCCAACAGGGTCGCCTGGCCTTCGCGAGTCCGGCCATAGCGGTCACGCAACGTCTCGGGTTCTTCATTGATATTGAAGGCCCGCTTCGCGGTGGGGGAGGTGATCAGATCGTAAGCCTGACGGTAGAACTCACCGCGGTTATAGACCGTTTCCGAAGACCGATCCACCTGCCGCTGCCAGGCATCCAGGCGATCCAGAATCCGACGCCGACGCTGCGTCCGGTCGCCGCCGACTTGCGACGGGATCGAAACATCATCGACCGAAAAATCCTTGTCCGCCGGGCTGCGCCGCACCATCAAGCTGTTATAGGCCGAGCCCAGGTATCCACCGCCGGAATAGGCCATCTCACTGGCAGCACACTGGACGTAAGGCGGCAGGCCATTTTTCCAGCCCAGTTCTTTCGCGACCACCGAGCCAAAGCACGGATAAATGGTCGAGCCCACGGGGGCCGCATTCACATCCGGAACTTGCGGATAGCCCGTCAACATCCAGTGCGTCGCTTCCGAGTGCTGGCCACCACCATGCACGATGGACCGCACCTGGCACACCTTGTCCATCTGGCGGCTAATCAACGGCAAGTGCTCGCACACGGTCACACCCGGCAGGTTGGTGTCGATCGGCCGGAACTCACCGCGATACTCTACGGGAGCCTCGGGCTTCATATCGAGGGTGTCCATGTTGGCCAGGCCACCATCGGTCCACAACAGGATGAAGTTAGTATCCTTGCGGGCAGCCGCTGGCTGAGCGGCTTCGGCCTGCAACAGCCTGGGGAGCGACATCCCAAACAGCGACATCCCGCCCACCTGCAGCCACGCCCGGCGTGACAAGCCTTCGCAGTTCCGCGACAGTCCATCGAGCTGAAACATCTTGATCTCTCCTGATACCGTGACCAGCACGATCCATATTCTTCGTTATCTCAACCGCAAGACAACCATCCAGCTGAAGCCAGACGCTCGCCTACTTAATCTTCGGGTTGGGTGCCACTGGCTCTGCCAGTGCCGGTCGTCTTTCGGCTGTCCGAAAAGCACTGGCAGAGCCAGTGGCACCCGAAAATTGAGCCTTGATGAAGCACTAGTGGTTAAACACAAACTCCGAGCAGTTAATCAATGCCCACAGGATATCCTGCCAGGCTTCTTCACGCGTGCCACCTTCCGCCAGTGATTCACGCACCGCCTGGCGTTCGACGTCCGTGGGCATCCGACCCAGGGCCCCCAAATACAGTTCTTCCATGATTTGATCGTCCGTCTTCCCGGCTTTCAGTTCGGTCGCCAGGCGACCGGTCGAAGAGACAACTTTATCGTGTAATGCCTTGCTGTTCGCCAGGTGCAGCGCCTGTGACAGGTCCAGTGCCGAACCACGAGCACACTCGCAAGGATTATTTCGCAATGGCCGGCCAAATGTATTCAAGAAGTGCGACGCCACAGTGGGATCGGGCAGAGCGATGGCCCGCGTACCCGGCGGTTGCCCTTCAAACGTCTCGAAGGAGTCGGTCAATTGATTGATCGAATCGAGCAGAACTTCGGCCGACATCCGGCGCGGAATGCGGTGTGTAAAGAGTTGGCCGTCGAAATCACGGTCAGGATTCAGTTCGGTGGCCAGTTGATAGACTCGCGAATTGCAGATCGTGCGCAACAAATACTTGGCGTCAAAATGATGTTCGGCAAAGTCTTTGGCCAACGCATCCAGCAGTGCGGGGAAGGACGCCGGATTGGTGGCCCGCATGTCGTCCACCGGTTCCACGAGTCCCCGCCCGACCAGGGCTGCCCAGTAGCGGTTCGCAAAATTGCGTGCGAAGAACGGGTTCTTGGGCTGCGTGATCCATTCGGCCAGCTTCTGCCGGGGATCGGACCCCTCGGCGGTCTGGATCGTCTCACCGAATAAACGCGGGGTCGCCGCCATCAATGGCTTGCGATTCGGATTCTCCTTGGCCGACGGCCGGATACTCTTGGGCCCGCCAAATCTCGCCCCGGCTGCACCGCTATCCTTGGCTTCCAGTCGAGTAAAGAATGCGGCGAGACCGTAATAGTCGTCCTGGCTCCAGACTTCGTTCGGATGGTGATGGCAACGCGTGCATTGCAGGCGGACCCCCAGAAAGACTTGCGACGTGGTCTCCGCAAGGTCTTCCACCTTTTCGTCGATGAAGTAATATCCGACGGGACCCTGCGTGAACAAATTGCCCTGCGCGGTCAGCAGTTCGCGTGTCAACTGATCGAGCGGCATGTTCTCCCGGACTGCCTGGCGAATCCATCCCGAAAAGGCCGCCAATCCTTTGTCACCCAGATACCGCCGATGGGCCCGCAACAAATCCCCCATCCGCAGCGACCAGAAGTCGACATATTCGGGGCGTGCGAGCAATTCATCGATGACTCGCGATCGCTTGGTGGCCGAGCCATCACTGAGAAACTTTCGCGCCTCGGCGGAGGTCGGCAGCGTGCCAATCAAATCCAGAAAGACGCGCCGCAAGAACGTCGCGTCATCCGCGAGGGGAGCGGGGGTCGCCCCCAATCGCTGCCACTCGGCCACGGCCAATTCATCGATATAGTTCTGAACGGGAAACTCGAAGTTGGACTGAGCGGCATACGGTACGGACACGCTGACCGCTGCTACCTGCCCGAGATAGCGGACCTGGACGGCAGTCTTGCCCGGTCGATGAGCCGTCACCGCACCCAGGCGGCTGACATCGGCGGTCATCTTTTCGCGGATCTCATAAGTCGCCCAACGCGTGACATCGCGGAATGAACCATCCGCGAACGAGGCCGTGACGCGCAGTCCGACAGGCACCGCATCGGAACCCTCTTGCTGGGGTGGGATGACCAGTTCCGCAGGCTCCACCTTCAGGCTCAACCCCTGCAGGTCGCCAGGACGCGGGCCAGGCAGCCCCTGTGTAATCCAGTCTTTGATGATGGCGGCGACTTCCGAGTCTGGCGCGATGCGACGCCCACCCCCGTGCGGCATGGCACCTGTGGGTTTGAGCAACAGCAGGCTCTTTTCGGGGATTCCCGAGTTCAAACGGCGGCCGCGCGATGCCTTCGAAATGACGTCGTAATCGAACGCAGCGTCAAACCCGAGGAGTGACAATTGCAGTCCACCCCGCCCCTGGAACGAACCGTGGCAGGCACCCGCATTACATCCCGCCTTCGTCAGCGCAGGTAACACATCACGAGTGAACTCAATGGGTGCAGTCCGTCCGCTGCGAACCGAGGAAGATTGGGCTTCCGTGGGATCCAGCGGCGCAGACATGACATTTGATGCACTGGCCGTGAAAAT
>CAMAVF010000032.1 GCA_945861445.1 Planctomicrobium piriforme
CGCTGGTCCTGAAGTGGATCGCCAGGCTGTGGCAGGACTTGCTTGGCCGCGAAGGCAAGGGCTTTGGCCGCGTCGTCCTGTGCTGCACTGACACGGCCTCCCAGGATTTGGGAGAATGCGTTTCGCGGTTGCTCGTTTAGTTGCTGCAGGACGTTTAACTGGGCAGCTACAGCCTGCCAAGTTGCAAGTCTGTCATTGCAGTCAGGAATCCAGCGTTTAAATTCGTCCAATAACGCCACCTGTTCGCTCAACAAAGCAGGAGATCGGATGAGCGAATCGAGAATTCCTCGCAAATGGGCCGAGATTGGCTCGCACTCAAAAAACTCGAGTTTGGTCAACCGCTCTCGCAACCCCTTGTCCGCCAGCACCGCGGACAACATCTGGGTTTCTTCTTCAGGATTGATTCGAAGCCTCAGGTGACTGAACAATCCCTGGAACACACGTGCGTGATCTGGACTCGACGGGACCCACGGACCGAGAGCGCGCAACAATTCGCAAAAGCAAGCTGGGTTCGACAGCGATCCGTAAGTCTGTTCGACCAATCGCCGCAACTGATCTCCCTGTAATGTCCGTAACAGTTCCGTCAGTATCCTATCCCGACTACAAACCGACCCGCGTGAGAAGAATAACGCTTCGGCGTCCGGCGGTAATACCCGGTGTGCAGCCACGTAATTCTTCAGCAATGTCGCTTTGCGTTCTTTCGGGATGCCCTTGTCGTTGAGCAACATTCCCACCGCAGAATCGGGCCACCGAACGACTATCAACTGCACGGCGGGTTCGAGTTCTCGATCCGCATCCGCTGGGTTCAGTTCCGTCAACAGTCTGAGAACTGCCAATGCTTGCCCAGGATTGGTGAACAACTTCGCCAGTAAATCTGCCTCTGAGTCGGCAATCAGCGACTCAGCCAGCTTTCTCCGCAAGAACGCGCGGAGTGGCGGTTCCTTCGGCAGGCGTTTTTCTAATTGGGCTAACTGCTCATTTGACTTAGGAACCAGTAATTCAGTGGCGAGCCCGTATACGGAGCTCAAGCGTTCCAGATCTTCGGGCTTGCCCAGCCCCAGCTGACCGCAAGTCGTACGAAATTTGTCGACGGCAGTCGAGCCGTCATTGAGGAACATCGCCACGACGCTTGCCGCATACTGGCCGATCTTTTTGAGCGGAGTGAACGCGTCCGTTTTGAATGTGTTATATGCAGCGCCGCGGGTCTGGGCGGAATACCAGTCGCTCGACAGGTCACTGGCCACTGGATCATGGAAGCAGGTCGCCGCGAGTGTCGTCACCGGCCGGTCCCGATGCGACTCATACGTCGAAAAACTCAGTTTTTCTGCAATCCCGGTCGGGGGCAACAAGCGGAAAATCGCATAAAACAACAGCGCCGCCAAGGATGGTTCGACGACGATGAGCAATTGCTCCCGGCGGTCAAAATCGAGGTTGAGGACTGCCTGGAGCAAATTGACGACCAGTTTCTGCCGTGCTTGGGGTGATTCCTGCCGCCAGCGTTCCGGGATGATGACGCCGCGATCTCGAAATCCCGAACTTGTGGGCGCGGTCAGAAAGCTGCGTAACACCAGATCATTGATCGAACTATTTTCTGCGCTATCAAACTCTTTCAGTTCCTTGAGACTCGGCAGATCGAAGGGGAGATTGACACGATCTTCTATCATCCAGCTTTTCGATCCCCACAGCCGCAAGCAATCCAAGGCCGACCATGCCGGTAATTCCTTGGCATCCTGAATCAGTACGTGACCGAAGTACGCCCCAGGCCGCCCATGCGGATCGGTCTGCCGGAAACACATTTGAGCCACCAGACGATAACCATTCGTCGTGGGCAGGTAGATCATTCTCCGCTGCGGCAAGGTCTGGGCCGTATGTTGCAACATAACATCCGCCGGCATATCACCCGGAGCATGAAATGCCAGATAGCCGCTCAGCCGGACATACAGATCATGGCATCCATCCCGAGGCACCGACCCGGCCCGCACCGACTCTTCAAACACCTGATCCCCGGCCACACCCTCGCGACGATGCAGCGCTGACGTACGGTAAGTACAGTACGTGCAATACAGCTGATCAATTCGCGCTGCCGGCATTTCTTCACTCCTCTGAGCGCCAATTCCGGTCGTCTTGGTGACTCAAGTACAAATCAAACCAAGCACGATAGGCACTGCCGTTCGCATCAATAACCTCAAATGGCGTTGTGAGCACCCAAGTCGCAATACAGTTGATCAACGAGGTGGCGCGTCCGCAGGAATCTTAGTACGCAACGGAACTGACGTCCACTTTCCATGAACCAATCTCGATAAGCCTTCGACTTCGATGCTTCGAATACCATTCAAAAACTGTCTTGCCTCATTTTCCCTCGAATTAGTATCACCTGAAGGTCCCAATTCCGCCTTCATCTTTTCGTATTCATCACATCCAGGGCGAATGACGTTTTCGCATGCCCAAGTGGTGTATTCCTTTACGAAGTTTTCCCGTTCCATTTTCAACTTCGGATCATTCAGTTGAAACGACTGCTTGATTTCCGTCATGTTCGTTTTTTCTTCGAATACAAAGCCTAATGGCGGCTTCGGCGCTTGAACTAATATCTTGAACTCCGGGTTGCGACGTTTAAGTAAATCTGACATCTCGTTTACCCAAGCAACCGGTGCGAAACCGGGATAGACAGTCGGTCTGATCGCCAACGGTTGAGGTGGTTTTTCCGGGTTCAACAATACGACGCCCAGTTTCTTCTTGTATTCATCCTTCAGTTTCTTGAGCGCCTGGCCGGTGTCGGTCGCTGGCAACTTTCCTGAGAGTCTGACGGAGACGTTGGAAACATTCGTCATTTGATCTAGAGTTGGCGTTACTTCTACCTCGATTGATTCAAACGGGAGTTTAATCTTGTCCGTCATAGTACCAACGGTAGCGACCTGACTCCTGTCGCCGGGAGACAAGATTGCTTCAAGCGGCTTTAGATCGCTTTTATCAACGGATAGGACCAGTTTTGTTACAGACCATTTAAACATATTGAAGCCGAACGGGTTATTTGCAGGCTGCTGTTCCCAAGGCCCGGTGGTGATTGTTTTGTACGTCTTGGCATTTACCATTCCTGGCACTGTGGTGGGTTGAGTCTTTGGCGGAATTAGCTGTGGCGGTTGGATGACTACTAGTGGAATTCGTTTGAAATCCGACGGCGACTTCCGTTCGATCTCCAACCAGCAGTAACGCACCATATCCTGCAGTTTTTGACGCCCAGCTTCTGGCGTGGAAGTCCATTCGAAATGAAGGCCATTCGAATCTATTTCGAAAATGCATAGAATGTCCGTCTTCGGTGGCTCAGCTTTTCGCTTATCTCGCCTACGCACTTCAAAGTCGGTTACCGAAATCCCAAATACCCGCACGGACGTGGAGTGATTGGTGGCGTTCGATGCGATGACTTGTACCTCAAGGCGAAGTTTATTGAGATCTGCATCCGGGACCTTCGCCAGGAGTTCGTTCACGTCTTCAATACCTGTCACACTTATGGTCGTGTCCCTTAATATCATTCCGACTTGTTCGGTCGGTAGTCTCCGACCCTTGTCATCGAGCCATTGGCGCAACGTCATCCCGTCGGGGGGGGGGCCAGTGCTTTGACTTTGCTGGGGGAGCGCTGGCAAATCGAAATATTCCGGCCAAGTGACAGGCAAGGCCGGTCGTTTTGCCACTTCTTCGGTCTTTTTGACTGGGTCTCCCTCCCTCTTTTTGGGAACGCCGCCGTCATCCTTCTCGGCAATCGCGATGGACGGTTGCGCAACAGGTTCCTTCTGTTCCACCTTCGGCACCGGCTGATTCTTGTTTTCCTCTTTGGACAGTTTCACCTGAGTTACTAGTTTGTTTTCAGTAAGCTGAGTGTTCTGGTGCGGCACGTTTGGCGGAGTATCCAATGGATCCGATATGGGCTTCGGCAATTGTGGTTTCGGGCGAGGATAACCGATTCCTGCAACTTGCAAAGCTTGCGACAGCGTGCGCCGCAACTGCGGGACCGCCAAGCCTAGAATCGCAAGCAACACCAGTGCGCTCGTCGCCATGATCCCCCATTTCACCGTAAAAACGCCGTCCAATCGACTTTTATGGGCTTTCCGACTAGGCCAGGTGTTACTCAAAAAAACGCCGTGTAAGCCCGCGTGTAGGCCTTCCGGCAGACCAGCTTCGCCAACGACAAACTTCACCAGCTTGTATACGTCGCCGGGACGATTGTCGTCGTATTCTCCCGTCATCGGGATCGCCTTCTTCGCCGCGAACGCCAAGGCTTTCGCCGCTTCTGTTTTTTCGCTCTTGTTACTCGAACCCATCAGCCTCGACAGGACTCCCTGTGGTGCTGCATTCAGTTGCTGCAGTTGTTTCAGTTGGCTTGAAACCGTGTGCCACGCCGACAGCCTACCCCCCCGGTCTTCCGAGATAAAGTGCTTGAGTGCCTCTAACAGCTCAAGGTTGTGGTCGAGTTGCCCGGGGGCTCGGTGGAGCGAATTCAGAATGTGTTTGAGATGGGCCGCGATCGGTGCGCTTTCGAACTGGTCTGCTTTCGCCAGCTTGTCACGCAACCCCTTGTCTGCGAGCACTGCGTTGAACATCTGAGTCCGTTCGGCGGGATCGTTCTGGAAGCGAGGATGCGAGAATAGTCCTTGAAAAGCATGCTGGTGTTCGGCCCTGTCGTACAACGGTGCGAGGGCTCGCAACAGTTCACAGAAACATTCTTCTTTGTGGCAGGATTCGTAGGTCGCCTCGACGAACTCACGCAATCTTTCCCCAGGTAATTTTCGCAACAGTTCTTCCAGCAGTTTGTCTTTGCTGCAAACCGCGCCACGAGTGAAGAACAATGACTCAGCGTCAGGAGGCAAGGCAACGTGGCTCTCGACGTAGCTAAGCAGGAGCGCGACTTTTCTGTCTTTCGGTCCATCTTTGTCTCGTAGAAATGCCCCGAGAGCTTCGTCAGGCCAGCGGGCGAGCATCGTCTGCACGACCGGTTCAAGCGCAAGCGAATTGTTATCACTGCCGGCTTCCGTCAGTAGCCGGAAGACGAGCATGGCATGGGGGGGATTTCCGAACAACATCGGCAGGTGGCCGTCGTCGTCATCCAGATTGAAGGAATCGGCCAGCTTCTGACGCAGAAAAGCCCGCAGGCCGGGTTCCTTCGGTAAGCCTTGCTCGAGCAAAGTCAGCTCATCTTTGGATTTCGGATGCAGCAGTTCGATGACCAGACCATCGATCGCCGAGAGCCCCTCGAGTTCTGACGGTTTGCCGATCCCCAGTTGACCACAGATCTTGTGAAATTCATCGATCGCGGGGAGACCTTCCTCCACGAGTTTTTTCACGATCCGGGCAGCATATTGACTCGGCTTCTTCAGGGGCGTGTGTCGATCAGACTTGAACGTATTAAAGGCTACGCCGCGCGCGTGCGCCGTGTACCAGTCTGGGGGCAGGTCCGTTGCCACCGGATCGTGGAAACAGGTCGCCGCCAGCGTCGTCATCATACGGTCTTTGTGGGATTCGTACGTGGAGAAACTCAATTTGTTCACGAGTCCCAATGGAGGCAGCAGGCGAAACACTCCATAGAACAATAGGGCCGCAACAGACGGCTCCGCGACGACCAACAGTTGTTCCCGGCGATCTAAATCCAGATTCAGAACCGCTTGTACTAGATTGGTAAGCAGCTTCTGTCGCTTTTCGGGGGACTGCTGGAGCCAGCGGGACGGGATCAGTTTTCCCGGATCATAGACTTCGGAATCAGCGGGAGCGGTGAGAAAACTTGACAGCACCTCATCATTGATACTGGGTTCCGCATCGGCATCAAACTCACCAAGCGTGTGAAACTGAGGCAAGTCGAATGGCAAGTCCGGGCGATCTTCAATGACCCATTTCTTCGAACCCCACAGGCGCAGAGCATCGAGAGCCGACCAGGGAGGATTCTCCTTCAGATCTTGAATGAGTACGTGGGCGAACGAGGCCCCGGGGCGTCCGCGCGTGTCAGTTTGTCGAAAGGAAACTTGAGTCAACAACCGATAGCCGCCGACGGCTGGCATATATACCAGCCGGCGCAGTTGCAGGCTGTGCGCCGTGTGCTTGACCATCGCTTCCGAAGGCATGTCACCGGGGACACGGAACAGCAGACACGAGGCGAAACGGCTGTAAACGTCGTGGCTTTTCTCACGTGGGACGGAGCCGGACCGCGTCGTTTCCTCGAATACTTGATCTCCAGAAGCACCTTCGCGACGATGCAATGCAGACGTACGATAAGTGCAGTGTGTGCAGTACAGCTGATCCAACCGTGGTTCGGTCATCACTTTGCTCCTCGTGAGCTGAGCCGGCCCACCAGGAAGGGTTCCGTGAAGTATTCACGGAACCCTAGGTCGACGACTCCCCAGACAACGACCAGGCTATTTAGCCATTCCCGTTTTGCGGGCAGCACAAATTTCCCCGAACCACTCCGCAGCAGTTGCCGGTCGGTGGTTTGCCTAGTCACTAGCTTCCCGGGATCAGGAAATGGCGGCGGTGTTCCGCGACAAATCCCGATGATCACTCGATCGACAAACCGCGGGGCTGGCCAGTTCCATTGAATATCAAAAATCAGTTGGCCAGGGGCACGTTCGACGATCGGCTCAGCCCCCAGCGGGCGCCGAAAACCGTTCTTGCTGTTCGGCAAGATTTCGGTTGCAATCAGGCATTCCAGTTCCGCTTGCACGTTTTCAAAATCAGACCGAAACCGCTTGATCAAGCCTGCGTTAAATTGCTGGTGAAACTTGGTACGGTCTCCTGCCTTGACAGCTCCCAGCAGGTCCGTCATGGCATTCAGATCGACCAGCGACGTCGAAATCTGCTGACGCACGTGATCGGGTAAGGGATAGCTCTTGAGCAACGGGTCAGAGGATACCTGCTTCACGGCCGAGGCATCTGAGGCCGCGAGCGCCTGCTCCAGTCGCTGTAGTAACTCACGACGCTGGACGGCGTGTTCATGGGGGAGTCGCCAAGGTTCGGCTTCATCGCAGCGAAGGTTGGGATCTTCCTCATACGCCGTCAATAACTGGTGATTCCAAACTCGCAGGAGTTCGGCATCCAAGCGATCGAGTGGTTGCGAGAGGACAACCGCGGCGAGTCCCGTCAACACGGGGATGCGGCTGGCAGCCAATTCGGAACGGCCATGAAAGGGAAGTGGAATCAATTCGCGCGCCCGCAATTTGACGAGCTCCTGCCAAGCCTTTCCGAGCATTGTGTCCACCAACGGCCTGGCAGTCGACGCGCGTTGCCATGCTTGACAGCATCGGAGTCGGTCGTTGGCTTCGAGCGTCCGTTTCTTAACCGCATCTTCGATTTCATAAGGTGTCGGCAGCTTACGAAACAACTCGACGATCGCTTGTTCGCTCTGAATGCTGTCTGCATCTGGCGTTTGCTGAACCGCGAGACGCAACTCGGTGTACAGTTGCAGGCGGTCTCGTGCCGATTCGTATTCCTGCCGGTACTGATCAGCTTCGGTCCACCCTTGAAAATCGTCTTCCCGCCAAACTTTGCAGCGAGCAGCGTCGAGCGTCGCGCCAATGGGCCCCTGCAGCCGCGAGAACTCGGACAGCAACCCATACTTGCGAAGCAGATCTTCAATCCGCATCCGTTCCGCTTGAGTTTCCGGATGGCCGCCGAACTGTTCGAGCTGCCCCCAGGCAGTTTTCAAATTCGGCAAATCGGGGGGCCGACGGCGATAAGCCTGCCAGACTTCGTCGCAGGCAGCGTTTAACTTTTTCCAATGTTGAAATTCAATACTGAACGCCGCTGCACTCTTCCTTGGAGCCAGGAGCCGCGACTCGCGCTCCCAAACCTGCACGAATCCGCGCCAATCTTGTTGAGACCGCGCACCTTGCAACTCTTTCAGCACCGTGATCGCTCGATCTGCGTCGCGGGCGATCTCGACCGCGGATTGAGCCTTGGCATAGTCGTCAAGCAATTGCGGACGATACGCCTGCTTGATTGCTAACTCGTCCCCCGCAGCGATCGCGCGCTCAAGGTCTTCGCGACATTTGACACGCTGCCGGGCGTTTTCAATTCCAGACTGCAGATTTTTAGGTGGGGGGGCGGAGGGCGCCGAGTGATTCAGCAGGACCAGGGCCTCGTCAAACGACTTGGCGGTCAATAGACTGCCGATTTTCTCGTAATCGTTCAAGACTTCCGACAGCGTGGGGATGTCTTTGAGGTCTGTGTTCCAGAATTGGAGCAGCTTGTCCGTCAGCTTACGGACCTTTTGATCGGAAGACTGCTTCAAATCTCCCATCAACACGGACGTACCGGGATTCTCAAAGTCGGTATCTCGAATCAGCAACTTGTCGTATGGCAGTCCACCCGGCGGTTCGACATAGGCGTCCCACATTTTAGGCGACGTCGATAACGCCCGCAGCGCTACGTAGATAAAAATTGATGAGAAGTTATCTAAGCCTGGAAAGAGTAAGGTGTCGTCGGTGCGTCGGGGGTTTTGATAGGGAACGACACCCAATTCCAAATTGCGCATGCCCGTCAGCGCGGGGACGCACATGCAATCGTAGTCGACGAGTTTCAGTTCGCCCCGATCGGTGACCATCACATTCGCATGCTGCAAATCGCCGTGAGCGATCTTGGCACGCGCCAGGTCCGAGACCAGTTCGACCCAATTTTCCGTCAGTTTGCCAAGGCTCTGGCTGTCCCCTGCCCGGCACCGGTGCCGGGCATAGTCATACAGAATGTCCCCTTGCACCCATTCCATGCGAACGAGAGGGTACCATTTGCCGGACTGGTGCCGGATCCCTTTCTCGAGATACTCGAAGTCCACCAGGCATTTGAGCGGATTGAGTTTGAGATACTCGCTGATCGCCTTATAGCGTTCCTGGCGATCAGCGGAAGCCTTCGAAAATACACGAATGCAGACATCTCCCTTGCGCGTGGCTCCCGCCTGGTAAGTCCCCTTGTAAACGACCGCAAATGCTCCTGACAACGGTTTGGGTTGATTATTGCTGTTCAGAGCGATGGCACAGGTCATCAAGTCCGGATCTTTGAAGGCGATCTTCGGATTCTGAAGCATGACGCTGAAATCCGAGGGGGGGGGCCAGAGTGCAGGAGTGGTTATACCCATGAGCTGTAAAGATCCGATTGAGAAGTACCTTCGTGGGGCACGATGCAAATAATTTCCGTGAAGGGCAATCAACAAACTCACTGGAGTATTCACAACCTTGCGAACATCTTCGCAACTTGCTACCGAAGCAAACTAGCGTTCCGAGAACTTTGGGACTCGATGTTAATGGCTGAACGGCCCCACCGTTGACTGACTCCCGTTTATTCCTTCAAAATCGGGTATCCATTCATGTGCAGCAGCCAGGAGAGCGGTTCCAGGATGCAATATGGTCTGAGATCCCGTTGCGACAAATTCTCTTCCCCGGGTTGATCCATGCCAATGGGAGTCATCGGAAAAAACAGGAACTGGTCTCCAAATACGCCCCGAATCTGAGTTTCAATTTCCCAGTCAGGCCAGATCAAATGTCGCAGCCGTGCCGTGAGTTCAGAGCGTTTGACAACGCGTTCCAGACTTCCGCTTTCGGTCGTCTGTTCAATCTTCCGCAAGTCTTCATAGAACTCGAGAATGGTGTCCCCACGGCCGTACGGCTGATTTACCATCAGATCGATTTTGCTCAAGCACAAGGCAACAGGTGTGTGGACCTTTTGATTCGGCCCCAGCCGCCGCAGCGTTTTGATATCTTCGCGGAAGCGATTCAAAGCGTCTGACTGTTCCTGGCTGGGATACGTCGGATCGATGTAGAAGAAATAGCCGTCAGCATTCAATGCTCGAAAGCGGTGCACGTGATTGAGGCTCTGTTGAGTCGTCATCATTCCCGCATAGTCAAAAATATTGACCAACGCATTCGATTTGCCGAGCGGATCACTATCACAAAAATTAAAGACCATTGGTGGAGGAAGTGTCAGCACCGACGTTCGGGAAGGGACGATGCCGCGCCTGATGAGATCATCCACTTCTTCATCAAACTTCTGGGACCCGGCAATGCTCAGCTTTTCGAACGAACCTGATCCGTAAGACATGCCGTTTCGCAATTGATGGTAGGTCATCAGCATACCGACCGTTTTGCCGGAACTCGGCACCCCCAGCGTAGGAAAGGTCAACCGTGGATGGTCGCGATGTTGCTCGAGAAACGTGAACCCGCACTCTTCGTAAGGATCTTCCTGGATCACATGACTGCAAACGAGTTCTCGAATTTCGGTAGCGACAATGCCACCGGGAAATTGTTGGTTTGGGTTCGGTTGCAGCTTGTCTACTGCCAGACAACGTGGGCAGGTTCTCGCGAGTGTTTTTCTTTCACGTGCAATTCTGCGTTCCAGCGTCCACCCGTTCCACAGCGTGCAGACCAATAAGAAGATACCCAAACCCGCACCGGTCATGCGTTTAAACCAACGGTAGCGCTGAATATCCGCTTCGTGCCCTTTACGTTCCTTCGCAAGTGTGTTGAGTTGCGGAAGTTCGCGTGCAAGCTCCGCGGCAAATGCAAATTCCACCTTCGAATTGACGGCCAAGGTCCGCAACTGATCTCGAATCGACTCTGATAGCTCCTGGACGGGTACTGTCTTGCCCGTCCCCCTGTCCAGAACCGCCGTCACCCGGCTGCGGCGCTTCGCGAGCCCCGCATCGCGTTCGGTGCGGCGAGAATCGCGTTGTTGCTGGAGTTGACTGATCTCCGCCTGCAAATCAGCCAGCTCTTTCTCGAGCCGCATCGTCGGCGAACCGCCCGCCTGCGTGAGATTGATTAGCGATTCATAGGTTTTATTCCCCAACACAAAGGTCAGAATTGTGGGGATAAGTACCAGGCACAGACAGCCGATCAATCCTGACACAACAAACGCCGCCCGGCGTCGACGAACCCACAACAAGCGTCGGTAGTAGTGTCGGTAATGGTGGACTCGCACCAGGAGCAAGGTACCCACGGCGAGCACGCCGCACAGCCACAGCCAGCGGTTGTCGACATTAATCAGCGACGCGATTTGCCCTGTAAACTGCCGTTGGACAGTAGCTTCAAACAGCGACAAATGGCTGGAATTGAGTTCGCTTCGCGTCTCTACGACGGCTTCTCGCAGCGGCTTCAATCTAGCGGTCGAATCGTCGGCGAGCTTTCCAATCTGGTCGTTTAACGGTTCCGTGTTCTCTTCCAGAAGGGTCAACACGTGTTTTTGGATTTCGGGAAGAAGCTGCAGTTCCTGCAGGCTGTCCAAGAGCGGTAGCGGGCGCGGTGTACCATTGCGGTCACGGTCGTGCGACAGCAGTGCGGCTTCGCTTTGTAGAAAGGCGGTCTCGGCAGCAAGACGCGTCTTTTCTTCCAGCGCCTGGGCAAATTCATTCGCGAGTTGGACACCGGGTGGATCCCCTACCGGATTCGATTTGGCCTGTGGATCCGCACCAATCAGGGTCAAGCACGCCAAACCCACCAGCAAATACCAGCGAAACTGGTGATGACGCCGATGCCTAGGAGACGTCATTGCTGAAGTTCCGACCATGCCCGATATCAGTCGCCCGGGGCTCCGCAACTTCATAAAGCTCCCAATTCAGACCGTAGTCCGTAATTCTACCTTCAGGATAGTTCATGGTAACAATAGCACAGATGAACAAGCTTTTCAAGACTCATCCGACAAATATCGATTCTCAGTACTGCGAAAGAGTATGGGAGTTTGCTATTGAATACAACTGCGCGTATAGTGATAACCGACCGTCGTCGTATTGATTGAATAAGGGGCTTTTCAGATTTCAATCCGGCGGATGACGACACGTTTTCGGTGCTGTTGCCCAAGGAGATGCCGATGTCGGCGTGGATGACCTGGCTGCAACAAACCCTACCTAAACCGCTCTTGTTCGGAGTCTACGGTGCGCTCGGCGCTTTAATGGGCGCAGTGCTTCTGGGGGAAGTGCTGTGGGCCGCATTACGTCCCCCGCCCCCGGTAGCCCCACCGCCTCCCCCCCCTCCCCCTCCCGCGGTCCGTTTGACAGCATCGGAGACGTTAGAGGTCAAAGTAGGACAGAAACAACACTTTACAGTGCGCGTCGTCAGAGACTATTTCAAAGGCCCGGTCGTCCTCAAATGCAGCGATTTGCCGGCGGGGGTCACCGCCACTGAGATAACGCTGGCCCCCAGCCAGACTGATGCTGAAATTGAATTGTCCGTAGACTTGGGCTCACCGGCCGGCGGCCATCAGTTTCACGTGTCAGTCGAGGCGCGGGAGCATCCCGACAAACCTACCGCTGCCGTTCCGGTAAAGTTAGCGATTCTCCAAGTCGAGGGATTTTTTGCATCGACGGCGCTGGGCGTGAACCAGGGCGACAAGAACCAGTTCAGCGTTCGGTTCTTACCCGACTACTTTGAAGGTCCAGTGGTTCTGAGGTGTCTCAAGTTACCCCGAGGCGTTACGGCGAATGATGTCACGGTACGAGCCGGAAAGACCGAAGCTGACATCGAAGTTGTCGCGGACGCCGATGCTGAGCCGGGTGAGTTTACATTCACGGTTTCGGCCAAAGAGAGGCAACCATCGGAAAAAATCGCATCGACACGTCCAGTGGAATTGATTGTTGTAAAGGTCGAACCGCCGCCTCCAGTGCCGACTGTCGATGTCGTGTTCCTGCTGGATGTAACTGCCAGCATGCAAAATGCGATCGACGGTGTTACGAAGGGGATTGGCGATTTTGCCGAGGAACTGGGAAAGAATCGGCTGGATGCCCGGATTGGGCTGCTGGCTTTCCGCGATTTGCCCTCGGGCCAGCCCAGCCTGCAATTGGATTTCAAGGGCAGTCCATTCACAACTGACTACGACTTATTTCGAAAGTTGGTCGGCAAATTGCGGGCTGACAATGACGGTCGCAATTTCGACGTTGAGGAAAGCAGTCTGGACTCGATCAATGACGGGGCTCAGCTACCCTTTCGCCGCGAATCAACTCCCGTACTGTTATTGATTACTGACGCCGGCCCCAAACTACCCGATAAAACAATCCGCTCAGTTTCGGAGGCGGCTGCGGTCTTGCGGAGATATGGGATCAAGCAATTGCACCTAGTGGTTCCGGAGCACGCTCGCAGGAGCTACGAACCGTTACAACGGGTGGCCCCCGGCGAATTCTTCGACTTAGAGCAGGCCGCTAAAGGCAGCTCCGAGTTTGCACGAATTCTACCCCAAGTAAGTGCGACAATCGCCAAGATAGCGGCTCAAGACCGTCCTCCTGCGCCACCGGCACCGGTCACCACCAAGGCCGCTCCCCCTTCGCTTCCGCCCCCGATCGCCAAGACCGCGGTACCGCCGCCCCCGCCGAGCGCCACGCCGGTCATCAAAGCGGTGCAGTCAGGCCAGGAATTTTCTGCCGATTCTTCCGGCAGGTTGCTGTTGGCGATTGCGGTTTGGACAGGCATTCCTGCTTGGGGAATCTGCCTGGCGTTGATGGGCGGGCAAAGCTATTACCTGAAGCAATCCGGTCTTTCTGCAAGCCAATGGATGCAAGGCACAGTTGGGGGGCTGACCGCCGGTCTGATCGGAGGCCTGGCCGGACAATTGTTGTTCCAATCCATGGGGTCAGATGCGCACTACGATGCCGCATTCCGTATCTTGGGCTGGTCGTTGCTCGGCTCGCTGGTCGGCATTGGAATGTCATTTTTCGTGCCCAACTTCCGGATTGACAAAGGCCTGCTGGGGGGAGCGGCAGGTGGCGCGGCAGGTGCGATCGGATTTTTGGGCGCGCAGTCCCTTCTGAATGGTCTCCCCGGAGGTGATGTGCTGGGACGTCTCGTCGGGGCCTTGATCCTGGGATTTTTTATCGGCCTGATGGTCGCGTGGATCGAACGCGCGTTTCGGCGTTTGTGGCTGGAAGTGGGCTACGGTGGTCGAGAAGTCCGTACAGTCACTCTGGGGGCGGAGCCCGTCAGCATCGGCAGCAACGCCCCCCGCTGCACGATCTACGTACGGAACGCACCAGAAGTCGCGTACCGTTATTGGGTGGCGCAGGGCAAGGTCATCTGCGAAGACGTGGCGACACGTCTGACTCGGGTAATGACTATTGGAGAGAAGCAACTGATCGGCGGAGCAGAAGTCGTGGTAAAATCGGGCAAGGCAGCCGCGACCCTCAAGCGGATCGTGGTCCCTCCCATCCCCGGCCCGCCCACCTCAAAGGGCACGAACTCAAAGCCGCCATCGCCGCTGGTCGCCGCACCCGTCAAACCGTCGCAACAATCACCGCCACCACCGCAGGCTAGGCCTGCAAATCCCGGCAGCCGGCCCGCGCTCTCGCCGGGAAGCTCTACAGCAGCAGACAAGCCGTCTACCCCAGTTCCGCGGCGGGTCCCGCCACCACCGCCACCCAAGAAGGGAAGGTAGCCGTCTCGACCTTCACGGCGTTCAGAGCAATGCAGACGAAACGGATCCCACCACTCGCAGGAAGGTGATGATCAGGCAAACCTGTTCCCCTAATGGTAGCGCCGTCAAGAATTTTTCGACGGCAAATTCCAGGCAGAAGAAGTCTCGAGGCTAGTTGTCCGTACATCGCAATCGGCACCACTCTTGCGAAGTTGCACTAGCAAATCATTGCGGGACGGTTGTTAGGCCGATCGGCCCCAGTGAATCGGTCACAAATCGAGGTCCGGTTCCAGCAATCACGACGAGTGGCCACTAATTGCTTCGCGGACCATCATATCGAGCTGCTGACGAATCGGGGTCCGGATGGGGCCATTGATGCGCTCGAGGGAGCTCAACACATGGGACGAGAAGTAAGGGACTTTCGACCGGTTGGGCGGGGTGAGTTTCCGCACGATTTCGCGTGCGCGATCATGTTGGTCCAGCGCAATCAAGGCGGCAATCCGCCAGTACTTGATCTCATCGCGGCGAGGATCGTCCTGCGCAGCATACGTCAGGTAAGCTAACGCCTTGTTGTAATCTTGTTGAATGAAGGCTTCCATTCCAGTCACAAACGACATCGATGCGGCGCTGGAGGATGGGGGGCGGACTACCAGCCCCACATTCGATTCGCCCGTGCTCGTCACCGGATCGGTATCGACAACAATCGAAGGTGAGATCTCGGTGCCCATGACGAGAGGCACCAGTTTCTCGTTGCACAAGGTGCGCAGAATCTCAGTCTGGTCGAGATTCGAGATAGTGCCGTTCAATTTGAGAAACAACTGACCGGGTAAACCTTCCCTAGGATAGAAGTGGGCGTCAAGAACTCGCACACCCGCCAAGCGCGGATCGTCTTCGGTTTGGGTGACGATTTTCGCAAGTAGTGCGCCGACAGGCAGTTTTTCCGTTTCACCAAAGTCATTGAAGTCGCGCCCCGCAATCTTGCGAACAAGCTCCTGCAATTTCTTTTCCTGGCGCGAGCCAACAGCGCGAGCCGAATCGACGACTAGAATGACACGCAAGCTCTTGTCTTGTTCGACGACGACTTTCGCCCAACTGCCACGAAGATCGGGGTTTTGCTGCACTGCAGCTGCCAGTTCCTCACGCAACTTGGCTTCGTCGACGACTCCTTCCGCGGATTCTTGCAATCGCTCCAGAGCCGCAACCGAGCCGACGTGACACAGCACGAGTGTCAGCCAGCAGAGACTTAACGCCGCCAATTTCCATCTGCCAAATGACATGACCGGGAACTCCCTCATTGAAATCTACTCGATTGAATTCGAATCCTAACTGCATAATCCTGTTCAGTGTCGGAACCGTTCACAAGTGCAATCCGGCCCTGCATTGGCAAATCGAGGCATTTTGGGGATGCGCGACGTCTCAAAATCCTTACAGCTAGTTCAGCCCGTAAAGTGAACTGCGGCTGCGGCACCCGCCAGGAACTGGCACGGCAAGTTGCCTACCTGAAGGAGGAGAACCGAATCCTCCGATCCCGGCTGTCGGCCCAGATCTCGGTGACGGCGAAGGAGCGACAGCGGTTGATCAGGGTCGGCCGGAAGCGACCCGCGTGCGAAGAGTGTGATTCTCATCTTTCTGACCGGTGCCCTCAGCCATCTCGACATGTTCGATTTGAAGCTGGATGCGGCTGCCGAAGTCCGCGGCACATTTCCGCCGATTGCATCCCAGACGCCGGGAATGCTGATCAGCGAGCACCTGCCGAAGCTCACCTCTTCCCCGAGAAGGGGCTGCGGTTCCCCGAGGAACTTCCGCGGGAGATCAAACTGCCGGATTGACCGCCGCGAGCGGTCGCGAGCTTAAGCATTCCGCAGGGAAGCGGAAGCGGAAGACCGCGAAGCACGGTCGCCGGGCGGTTTTCGCGTGGGTAGAATCAATAGCATGGCCAAGCCAACGAGGAACCGCCGGAAGTCCAAGCTCTCAGAGCGAACGACTCATTGCGCCTGTTGCAACCATCCGATTTCCCATCGCCATCATCTGATGCCGGTCGCGGAGTACGGCGAGAACCGTCATTCGGTTCAACTGTGCCCGAACTGCCACGAGCTGTTTCATATCATCCAGCCTTCGGTTATTTCCGAGAGTAAGGTCGCGAACCGCGTTCTGCGGGCGTACATGGACGTGAAGGGATTTGACGATCCGGTTTTCAAATTCCTGATCGCGAAGGTGATGGATGTCGAGGATCTCCAATGCACTTTCAAGAAGCACACCATCCTCATCACCGAAGCCGTCCGGGAGGCGCTTGAGCCATACGTCCCCGATCTCACCGACGTGGACATCCTCGGGGTGTTCGGGGCGGTGAGGGAGTACGACGAGTGGCAGTACAAGGTCGGGGCTCGTGTCTCCGCGAGCGATCCTGAACGGGAGACGACTGAGTCGCTCTGGGTGTTCCACTTCCGGGAAACGAAGGTCACGAAGGTCGAAACTCTGGACATCATCCGCGGTGCCGAGGGCGAGTTCGTACCGCTACGCATCCCGGAGCATCTGAGGGATCGTCCTGCTGACCTCTCGCGGCAGTGACGCGACACCAGCGCCGAAGCGGGGCAGAGCAGCTTCAGAATCTTTGCCTTCACCCGATCCGAGAGTTTTGGCCAGGTCGCAATCACCGCCCGCAGCTCTTCGTCGGACTGACAACAGCAGACATCCGCTGTCAAACAGTGCTGCCCCGCCGCTGCAATAGAGACTGCAACGCTTCTGTGATCGGAACGTAAGTCCTTGTCACAATCAGCAGATACAGCAGCAGTGGTCCGGTCTTGAAAACCGGTTGACCCACCATCCTAGAAGTACCGCCGACAAGTTGAGTTGGACTTAGCGTCGCTCGCTCAGAGGGCCAACCGCCTTCACTTCACTGAGGATTCTTCTGTTTGAGTAGCTTAAATCACCCGAAAAATGCGGCAATATAGAGTGTAGGTGGCTAACCATCAGCGATTCGTCAATCGCTCTCCTGCGCCGGCCTACAGCCCCTTTCAGGAGTCACTCCGCATGTCGCACATCGTCACGATTGAGACTCAGGTCCGTGATCCCGCCGCCATCGAACTGGCCTGTACCAGGTCGAAGTTGCCGCCAGCCGTGTTCGGCACAGTCATGCTGTTTTCCGAGACGGCCACCGGCTGGCAGGTACAGTTGCCGGAGTGGCATTATCCCGTGGTGTGCGACGTCGAACATTCCCGCCTGCACTACGACAACTTCGAAGGCCGTTGGGGAAATCAGGTGCATTTGGACCTGTTTCTTCAGGCCTATGCGGTCGAAGCGGCCAAGTTGGAAGCCCGCAAGCAGGGGTTTTCAGCTCTGGAGCAACCCCTGTCCGATGGATCGATCAAAGTCACCGTTCACACTGGAGCATAACCATGCCGATCATCGAAATCATCATTGACCCCACGGGCCAGTCGCGTGTGCAAACCACCGGTTTCACAGGAGAAACGTGTCGAGCTGCCAGCCGATTCCTGGAACAAGCCCTGGGAACCGTTTCCCACGAGCAACTGACCCCCGAGTTCCATCAAGCCGAGGCCGCGCAGCAGACTTCTCAGACCGAGCCCACCTGACTTATTCATGAGGAGAGCATTGATTTATGGTTCTCACCGAATGCAATTCCGACAGCCTTCTCCCAGGCACGGATGAAGACCGTGGCGATCGCCCGTTGTCGAGTCCCGTTCTGATCATTGTGGAAGGGATCCACGACGTGGAGTTTTTGCGGCGTCTGACGGCCAACCTGCATTTGGCCGATGCTTCGATTCCCGATCTCGCGACCGGAGAACAAGCCGGCCTCGTTGTTTTCGTTCCCTTTGGCGGTGGCAGCGTGTTGGCCTGGTCCAGCCGGTTCGCTCCCCTGCGCTGCCGCGAAGCTCATCTCTATGATCGGGAGATCGAGCCCGAGACACCGGTCAGACAAGAGGCCGTCGACCGTATCAACCGTCGCCCGAATTGCCACGCCTTGTTACTCCGCAAACGCGCCCTCGAAAACTATCTCCACACCGCCGCAATCGTGAATGCCGGAGGAGGCCTGATCGTGGCCAATGATGACGAGTCCATGGCGCTGGCGGTCGCCCGGGACTGGTATCACCGGCAACCCCAAGCCTGCGCCTGGGACGCGTTAACACCCCGGGCACGCCGACGGATTGCAGCACGCTCCAAACGTTGGCTTAATACGGTGGCGGTCAACGCGATGACCCTCGGCATGCTCCACCAGCGCGACCCGGCTGGCGAACTCCTCGCCTGGTTGCGGAAGATCGCCGTCGCCGTGGAGGGCGGTTAAGCCTACCGGAACACCCCCGTCACATTCCATGACAACTGACGATCGACATTTTCGCCACTCTTTCCGAGTGGTTTTTGCATTCTTTGACCTCACTTTCACAGAAAGCTTTCCATGAGCTTGGCCTCCACGTTGTCTGAATACATCTGTGCCGCTTTCAGTGGCCTGTATGTCCACACGTTTGAACCGGACGAAGCCCTCCGGGAAATCGGCGAACTCTGTCGAGAGCGCAACTGGCGACTTGCCGGCTGGGATCTCGACCGCGGGTTATCACTAGGCGCGACGGTGGGAGCCGCCAGTGCAGCCGGTTCGAGCGCTGATCCCCTTGCGGCCATTCGGGCGCTGTCAGGACTGGCGACGTCCGAAGGGGCTTCACTGCTCGTCCTACGCAACTTCCATCGGTTCCTGGGGAGTGCAGAGGTGATCCAGGCCCTGGAGCACCAACTGGCGCAGGGCAAAGTCCACCGCACCTTCGTGGTGATCCTGGCTCCGGTGATCCAGTTGCCGGTTGAATTGGAACGGCTGTTTGTCGTCGTGCCGCATGAATTGCCGGACCGCAGCCAGCTCCAGGCGATTGCCACAGCGATTGCCAATCAGGACGAACTGCCTGATGGGGCCGAACTGGACCAGGTGCTGGACGCTGCGGCGGGACTCACCCGGTACGAAGCCGAAGGAGCCTTCAGTCTGAGTTTGGTGCGGCATGGCCGGCTGGAACCCTCCACCTTGTGGGAACTCAAAACGCAATCCCTGTTGAAGAGCGGACTCCTGTCGTTGCACCGGGGTTCGGAGGTGTTTGCACAACTGGGAGGCTTGGATTCCTTGAAAGCGTTCTGCTTGCGCTCCCTGCGGTCCAGTAACCGCCAGCGACCGAGGGTGAAACCCAAGGGGATCTTGCTGTTGGGCCTGCCGGGGAGTGGCAAGAGTGCGTTTTGTAAGGCGCTGGGCAATGAAACCGGCCGGCCTACGCTGGTTCTCGACGTTGGGGCGTTGATGGGTTCGCTGGTCGGGCAGTCAGAGCAGCGGACACGTCAGGCGCTGCAAATTGTCGATGCCATGGCCCCGTGCATTTTGATGATCGATGAAGTCGAAAAGGCCCTCTCGGGAATCGGCAGTAGCGGCCAGAGCGACAGCGGTGTTTCGGCGAGGATGTTTGGCAGCCTGCTCAGTTGGCTGAATGACCATACCTCGGACGTCTTCGTCGTCTGTACGGCCAATGACGTCGCCCGGCTGCCTCCGGAATTCACACGGGCGGAACGTTTTGACGGATTGTTTTTTCTGGACCTGCCCAGTTCCGACCAGAAGCGCCAGATCTGGGAGCAATATGCGTCCCAATTCGAACTTGGCTTGGAACAGCGCCTGCCAGCGGATGAACTCTGGACCGGAGCCGAGATCCGGGCCTGTTGCCGGCTGTCGGCCCTGTTGGATGTGCCGTTGCTGCAAGCGGCTCAGCAAGTGGTGCCCGTGGCCGTCACTGCCGCCGAGGCGGTGGAACGGTTACGGACCTGGGCCAATGGGCGGTGTCTGAGTGCCGATCGGGCGGGATTGTATTCCCGGGCTCCGGGCTCAACCGGTCGCCGTCGCGTCCAACGGGATGCCTCGGCCAACTGAGCCCACCCGCAGGGTTCGCCGCATTCATTGATCAGGACTCTGGGGATTGTCGTGTGACGATCCGCAGTGGCCTGGTTCCGTTTCCTAAAGGTTGTTTCAACCATGCCACTCTCAAATTCTGAACGTGACAACTTTGACACGTTGTCACGAGCTCTCTGTCACGGGGACTGCCTGCTGCTGGAGTGCCAGTTGGTCAGCAGCGGACAGTCGGTGCCGGTGATTTGTGCCGTCAATCGTCAGGACGACGGCTCGCAGACTTTTGTCCCGTTGGCCCAGATGTTTACGGACAACCCTTATATCACGGTCAATCCTCCGCATCCTGATCGTCGCGGTTTCGCCACTCAGGAGGAAGTCTGGCAAGGGGATGCGTCGTAGACATCGTTGTAGTGCCCCTGTCAGTGACCCGTTTTCCCATTTCTTTATAAGGAATCTTGCCGATGGCCACCGTCTTAGAGCCACCTACTACCATGACTTCGTCCCGAGCCAGTCAGCGTCTGCAGCAACGCATGGCCGCCGTCCGGCTCTCGTTCACCTGGTTGGGAGTCCGCAAGACTCTGACCGCCGAGCAGAAGGCCCAGGCCGCGGAGACGTTTGGCGCCCAGGACAGTTTTCTGACGGCGGGTAAAAAGCTGCTCGACACCAGCCACCAGGCCTTCAAGGACGTCACGGCGGTCCGCGGACAGATTCAGTCCTATGTCAAGAATGTCAGCCTGCCGTATCCGGAACCGGGGATCCGGTTGGTACGTCAGGATCAGCTCACGGCGTTCACCGACCAACTGGCCCTGTACCGCAACCAGTTGGCCGAGGCAGTTGCCGAGCTCGATGGACAGTACCACGAACTCCAGTCTGCCGCTCGACGGAGATTGGGGACGTTGTACAACGCCAGCGACTACCCCAGCTCGTTGTTGGGGTTGTTCTCGGTCGAGTGGGATTTCCCCGCGGTCGAGCCGCCTGAGTACCTGCGTCAGATCAGTCCGGAGCTCTATGAACAGGAGCAGGCTCGGGTCGTGGCCCGCTTTGAAGAGGCCGTGCGGTTGGCTGAGGAAGCTTTCACCGGAGAGCTGGCCAAACTGATTGGTCACCTGGCCGACAGAATCTCCGGGGGGAGTGACGGCAAGCCGAAGGTCTTTCGGGACACGGCCGTCACGAACCTGCATGAGTTCTTCGAGCGGTTCCGGACGCTGTCGGTCCGTTCGGATGCCGATCTGGAACGACTGGTCGATCAGGCCCAGCTACTGTTGCAGGGGGTCGAGCCACAAACCCTCCGCGAGAATCAGTCCTCCCGTCAGCAACTGGCCCGGCAACTGTCGGCCGTCCAAGGCACGCTGGAGGGATTACTCGTGGACCGCCCCCGCCGCAACTTGATCCGGCCAGCACGTGGCGGGGAGGTCTCGACGTGATGGAGCTGTTTATCACGACCACCGGCCTGATCCGTGCCCTATATGACGAAGCCATTCCGGTTCACGCGCTGGGAACCGTCCAAATCACCCGGGCCAGTCACGTCGAACCCGACGCGGACGGGAACTGGTGGGCCGATCTGTCTCCGCAGGCCGGCCCGGTCCTCGGTCCCTTTCCCCAGCGCAGTGACGCGCTGCAAGCCGAACGCGACTGGCTGACCGAAAATGTGCTTTGTCCTTCTCAAAATCTCTCACTGGAAAGACCAGATATTCCTCTATGACCCACTATCATCATCCGCAATCCCGACGACCGCCGCCGTCCAGACGGAAGCCGCGGTTCAAACGGCCGCTCGTCATTCTGACCTATCGGGCCGAGCAACTGACGGCCATTCACAGCAGTACGCCCACAGTGCAGTTCGTGAGGCTCGACGTCAGCGTACCCTTTGGCCCCGAACAGCAGACTGCCGAGTCCTCGCCAGCCCCTACTGCACGGCAACTTTCCATCCCACCACTGTGTGGGTTGCCCGCTGAACTGCTCCGCGCCGCGCAAAGCGCCTTTCGCCACTCCTGACGCCGCAGCTCACTATTTCCCATTCTGTTTCCCGTCCCAGTGCCAGTCTCTGCCCTTCCCAGTTCCTGGAGCAGCAGCGGGCCCGCACATCCTTTGAAAAGGCACTCTCGAATCATGCGACAATTTCACCTCGACTCCGCCGTGGCACGTGTGACCGGCGAATCACTCCGCACCATTCAACAACGTGGCTTCGGCCTCGTTCGCCTGGATTCCGACCGGTCCGCACGTCGCGTGACGGCTGCCAGTGGCACTCCCCACTGCCCACCTGAGCGTGCTGGGTACACCGAAGACGACCTCATGCGTCTCGCCACCGACTGCTGACATTCCGACTTTCCTCTCAGACTCTAGAAAGGAGGCTTCCTCATGAGAGATTCCTGCATTTCGGCAACTCGCCGCTGTCTGATACAGCAGTGTTCCACGCCGCCTCCTGCTCGAACCGCTTACCGCCTCAAGGAGACTGCGCACATGAGTGCCCGTCAGAAACTGAACCAGGGCTACATTCAGGGCTCTCTGGTGATCGCCGGCGCCATCGGGGTGGCCTGCGAGTCCTGGGTCGTCTTTTGGATCGCCGCCCTCATCCTGGTCGGTCTCAGTACCCATTCGGGAGAGATCCGACCAACCCAGAGACGCCGCGACCAGCGAAGCCCCCACGGTCGTCGCTCTACCAACGACCACCGCCGGTAGTTCCTCTCCAGTCTATTACTGAAGCGTGATCTCTTCCGAGTTCACGCTTCTTTTTCCTGTCCTCATTGGGAGATTGCTCTCTTGAAAATCCTTTTCATCAATAACGACGGTGCAGGCTTTGCTGACCACATCGAGATCGCTGACGGAACCACGGTCGAGCAGCTGTTCCGGAAACGCGTCAACGAGGGTAACCCCGCGGACTATCTGATCCGTGTCAATCGCCAACCGGCCAGCTCGGACCAGGTCTTGCAACCCGGCGACCGGGTCAGTTTCACGCCGACCAAAATTGAAGGTGCTGGCCGGACCTAACCGCGCTGGCGAGACCTGTTTCCCCTAACCACCCAGCCGGCCGTTCCGCCCTGCGCGCGACGGCCGGTTGGATTTCCCACTGACCTCTCACCGGGAGTCCACAGAATGCCCTCATTTGATCCACAGTTCTGGCGCGCTGCCGGACACCTGGAACAGTTTTTGAAAACCCGTGCCGGCGACAGCCACCCGGTCACTTTGGAACGCCGGAGCTTCCTGCAACTGCAAGTTTTCACTGCGCGGCTGGCGAGCGTGGAACAACTTGACTGGCAGCTCTCAGTCCAGTTGGTCGCCCAGCAACTGCACGCGCAATTGAAAGCCTGTGAATCCCAGATCGCGAACGCACTCGAACGCCTCACGCCGCGTATCTTCTCTCCAGAAGCTCCTGACGCTGCCGAGATTTATGAGGAGCTCATCGCTCTCCAGCAGGAGTTTGAGGACTGTGAAGTGAATCTGCGCCGAGGCACGCTGTCAGTCGTCACCGAGCCGGTCGTCCTGGAAGACATCGATCTGGGCCCCTTCCGCATCGTCCTGAATTGGAAAGCGGGACCGGAACTTGTGCCTTCGTCGCCGTATACGGTCGAGGCCATCAGCCCCCGTTGTCCTGACGACCAATCCAACATCACCCATCCGCATGTGATGCGTAACCGGCTATGCGAAGGAGAGGCCACCTGCGCCGTACAGCAGGCCTTGCGCGCCGGCCGATTGACCGACTTTTTTCAAATCATCAACCAAGTGCTGCACACGTATAACCGCGGCAGTCCGTATGCCCCGCTCAGCGACTGGGACGGTACTGAGTGTCACGCGTGCGGCGCGCACGTCTCGGATGACAGCAGCTACTGCCCTGTCTGCGAAGCGCAGGTGTGCGACGACTGCAGTTCCTGCTGTCCCCACTGCGAGACTTCCGCCTGCGAATCGTGCCTGCAGTGCTGCGGCCACTGCGACAGCGAGTTTTGTCCGGGATGTGCGAAAGTGTGCCGCGAGTGTGAAGCGGTATTTTGTCCCGATTGTCTCAATCCCCACCATCTTTGTCCGGAGTGTGACCATGCGAATGAATCGGAAGAACTGGAATCCAACACAGCCTCGCCCCCTGAAGAAACTGCGCCCTGCGTTGCGGTTCAGTCCGCTGGCCTGGGCCAAATTGCTGTTTCTACGTGATCTGGGTCCAACGGAAGTCGGCGGCTTCGCCATCTCGGACGCCCAGGATTTGCTCTACCTGGAAGATTTTGTGTTGATCCGGCAGGAGTGCTCACCGGTCACGGTGGCGTTTGACGACGACGCGGTGGCCGAGTTCTTTGACGCACAGATCGATGCCGGCCGCCGGCCTGAGCAATTTGCCCGGGTCTGGGTCCATACCCATCCAGGGAACTCGGCCACTCCCAGCCGTGTCGACGAAGAGACGTTCGCCCGGGTCTTCGGGCGCAGCGACTGGGCCGTCATGGCAATTCTGGCCCAAGGTGGCCAAACCTTCGCCCGGTTGCAGTTTCATACCGGACCAGGTGGCAGCCTGCAGATCCCGGTGGCGGTGGATTGGTCCCGGCCGTTTGCGGCGAGCGCCTGGCCAGACTGGAATCAGGAGTATTTGCAGAATGTCCGGCCAGACGAGTTTTGCCACCATCAGCAGATCAGGGAGCACGCAGGGCCGCTTTCGGTTTCCGAAATGCTGGACGGTTTGACCGAACACTCCCACCAGTTTTTCAACGAGAAAGGACCGACGTGAAATCGAGACCTAGTTCACAACGCAAAGTTCCAGCGACGGGGAAGGATGCGGGAACTGACGCCGCCATACCGTCGCGGGCACCTGCAACTCGGTTCCCGAAAAAGGCCTGGATCATTCTGGAACAAGGTTGGCAACACAACGATGAGTTCTATGCACCGGAAGGGGAGCTCACTCATCCGGAACTCTATTACTGCCAATCCGAAGCGGCAGCAGAATGCTTACGTCTGAATGAGGAATTCTTCGTGACAGAACCTCCGACCGATTTCCGCGACGAAATGGAAAGTTATCTTGAACCCAACACCTACGATCCCGAGGAAGTAACCTGGGATCAATTGCGAGCGGCTGGGTATCGGGGACCATTTCGTGTTCAAGCCCTCTATATCCCCAACAGAAAGTCTCCTGCATGAGCAATCCTCTGGTCCACGCCGAGCGGTCCGCCAAGACCTGGGGAGGCTCGGCTCAAGACTACCTGGCGTTGCATCAATGGTTTGATGCCACGAAGGCCCATCTGCCCGACAACCGACACCGCATGTTGTTGCACAATAGCTTCGGGATGCTGCTGGCCGAGCAGGTGTTCGGTCCGGCAATCCACAACTCGCTGGGCCGCCGCGTGTTTGTCCGTGATCTGGCGGCCCGACACATCATCGAAGACCTGGGGTTTATTCCGACCGTCCAGGACTGTTTGGGGGAATTGCCCTTGCAGCCCTGGATGGCCGGGGCCGTCCGGCTAATCGCTCAACCAGGGCTCCCCAACCTCCGTGCACTCGAAGCCGATTAATTAGTCGGCGGTCTGAGTCCTTACATACCTCATTGGAGATATTCATGAATGATCGGTTTTCGAGACAACAGGAACTGGTTCCCCTGGAGCGTTTGCAGTCCGTGACCGCCACGGTGATTGGAGTCGGCGCCATTGGCCGGCAGGTCGCTTTGCAATTGGCAGCCTTAGGAATTAGGAACCTACGCCTGATTGACTTTGACACCGTCGAGCTGACGAATGTCACCACGCAGGGCTATCGCCAGAGCGATCTCGGTCTGGCAAAGATCCTGGCGACCAAATCCGCAGTTCACGAGATCGATCCGACGATTGAAGTCACGATGATTCGTGATCGGTTCCGTCCTCGCCACTGCATCGGGGAGGCTTACTTCTGCTGTGTGGACTCGATATCGACCCGCGCGGCCATCTGGCGCACGGTGAATCTGACCGCTCAGTTCTGGTGTGACGGGCGGATGCTGGGAGAAGTGCTGCGGATCCTGACAGTCGCCAATGGCACGGGCCAGGAACATTATCCCACCACGTTGTTTGCACAGTCCGAAGCCCAGGTCGGGAGCTGCACGGCCCGCAGTACGATTTACACAGCCAATATTGCGGCCGGATTGATGCTGCATCAGTTCAGCCGCTGGCTCAGAGCTGCGTCGGTCGAGAAGGATCTTATTTGCAATCTGTCAGCAAGCGAGTTGACGGCAGCTTGAAAACACCCGGAATCGAACAGAACGTCCCGGTCCGCCACAAGGCGGGCCGGGGCATTCTCTCTTTTTTAGCTATCAGCTGCCGATAACGACGTACATTCACCGCCTTGGTCATAGAAGCTGAAGCACTCGCCGAGTCGTTCAGTCCTGCAACGAGACTTTTTCCGCCGTATGTCCCCGATTTCCGGTGCCGTCGGCCACATTGCTTGCGCCCAGGTCATCCCGTTCGGTGCCGAACCAGAGCAGTAAGAATCACGATCGCATGGTCGACAAGCTGGTTCAGGCATCCCGGCCGGATGCGGCTAAACAGTTTGCCCGGTTCCTCTGGTATCGCCGGAATATGGTCATGCTCAGCCGCAGCAAGTGGCGACCCTCTCGCGAGAATCGGTGCATCACTCGAAGCCAAACTGGTTCGCAACACCTTCGTTCGTACGGAACTTGCATCCGCTACCTTCTTCCGGCTTCTTCCGGCTTTTACCGGCGCTTTCCCTGGCACCTTTTTCTTGCCTTCTTTGTTTTCCCCCGTGTTGGATGAATGTGTCGTGGCATCGGGAATCTTTCAGAAAGCCGAACGTCGGCTGGAAGAGTTCTTGGAGCCGTTTGTTGCGTCTCGAGTAAGATCGAGTGTTTCAGGCTGCCGTCTTATTTCCTTTCCCTGCGCATTCCAAATTACAGATTTGAATATCAGGCGGAACGTCTTCTCATCGTTGAAAACAGCCCGCGTGACCAACAGCTTTCTGACGTTTCCCTTGAGTCCCTTGTTCAGTGGATCGTCTTCGAAAACGATGTCAAGCGAACCCTTTAGCACGTCGTGCTCTTTCCATTTGTCTCCAGTTCGAGTGAGGGTACCCTCCAGTTGACGGACCTTTCCTTCCTCGGACTTCAATTTAATTGCAACTGTCGTTCCATCGTCGGTAAGTGCGTAAGTCGCGCCGTTGCCAGACTTCCATATGCCGGAAAATGCTCCCTTACTCTCCGATCCATCGCCGTGCTGGATGCGTGGCTTCGGCAAGATCAATTCTCGACCTTGTAACTGCTCGGTAAAAGTACCAATGGTCTTGTCGCCATTGGCGATCAGTTCTACGGACAAGAGATGGGCGAGCGTCATCCGCGGTATATGGTCGAATCCATTCCTTTTAGGGCGAAAGTAGAGCGGTATCTCAGAACTCAAAGCTCCGGTTCTATTCCAATTAATGAGGTATCCGCTGTCCCACCGGTGTTCCATAAGTGACTTGAGTTCGTAAAACCCCCAATCTCCCAAAGGCTGCTCCCATCGCATTTTCTCAACTATTACAGCGAGCGTATAGTCGCCAGGGGAGCGTGCAATTGAACGAGCTGCGTCGAAATTAATTTTCAATATAAGTTGTGTCGATGTTCCTTCAGGAACGTAAAGAGGTAGGTCTTCACGCAGCGCAGCACTCGCAAATGCGTATGACCCGCAAGGCGCTAGTATTCCACCTTTGTTTAGAAACCAACAAGCCTCAAGTCCTGAGTTGGCAGCAGAGTTAATGTTGAAACCGGAGAGACAACCGCTGAAGTTGCTCCTTTCGTCATGCGAGCTGCGCTGACTAACAGTATCGAGTCTGAAGGGAAGACTGCACCTTAGAAGAAATGCTTCCTTTTCAACGTCGATTCCGTCGACCACTTGGATAGGAATATCCTTGATTTGAAAGACACCGCTCGCAATGACGGACCTATGTTGGATTGATTGCCGCTCTATTTCGATACGGTCGAATTGATCGCCAGCATCCACTTTATCTGCATTAACTTTCGTACGATAACGAATAAATTGAGCAATGGTATCCGCCGATACGATTTCAAAACCGTTGGATCGAAACGCGTGTTCAAAATCTGCAACTAGCACTTGCTTCGGTGGTTCAAGTTTTTCCAATGGGGATGGAGCAAGTCGGTCGGCCGTTTTCTCATGACCTGGTTTCTGCGCGGCTGCAGGCTCTTCTGTGGGTGCGAGATATAGGATTGGGAGTTTATTCGCTGGCCTTAATGTTTTCTCGTCGTTCTCTATTGTCGGTTTGAGTTCGCCAGGAACAATGTCATTCCTTTTGACTGACGCAACTCCCTCCGCCGCACGATCGTCATCAGATCTGCTATGACTCTTTGGAATCAACACATACAAGAGGACAAAGAGAAAGACGATGACTATACCAACAGCAGCATACAAAGCCCGTTTTGTCCGACCTTGCCTTTGAGGTTCCGTATTCCGTTCTGCGGAGTCTTGGGCAGGTGTTTCAGTGAGCGGTGATCGCTGACGTCCTGAGGGTCTGAGCGAGACCGATTTCCCCAAGCCATCTTCCTTCTCATTGGCGCCCTTGATGTTTCTGGGTGCCGTCGATTCTCCAAAAGGAAGCCCTCGAATTCTGTCGGCGCGATACCATTTTCCGTCTTTGCCTTGGCGAATCGACGTTTCGGGAACAATCCGGCCTGCTTGCACAAGGCTTCTGACATCTTCTGGTGTCAGGGGCCCGACCGGACCTGATTCAGCCAGGTAGTACCATTCATTGGGCATCGCGGTTGCATCCTCTTCTTGTTAACGGCGGTTGCATATATCGAATATTACCGCCAGCAGAAGAATCTCAAAGTATGACCCGAACGAGAATTTTCCATTGGTCATGAGTTGGAAATTGTGATTTGAGCCTCGGAATCGATTGCACAGTTGAACGACTGCTCAATTTCAATACGATTGCACTCGAAAGTCAACCGATCGGATGGCATTGTTTGTAGGGCTCGTGCCACGGAAAGCGAGTAAAGTACGATCTTTCCGAAGAGAAATATGCGTTGCCCTGGCGTTCTGATTTCAGTTGCTCAGTCCTCGTTGCGCCAATACTCGCACTGAGCACGAAGTCATCGATTCCGTCACCATTGATATCAACTGCCCTCGGAGACGGAAAAGGTGTCAGGGTGCGCCAGCAAAAGCCGGAGGATTGTAGCGAATGAAAGTTTCGTGCAAGGTAGGACTTAGCCAGTCGTCTTGGCCCCGAGTGATGCGTCGTGACAGGCAACTGGCAGGGCGAAGCGTTCACAGGGGAAAGACCGGGC
>CAMAVF010000033.1 GCA_945861445.1 Planctomicrobium piriforme
CGATGTCGACGTTCTTCCAATTATCAAGATGCAATTCCAGCGCTCGGATTCGCCTCCATTCCTTCCAATCAGTGAGTGGCGTTCCAAACGCAACCATGCACCCATTATATCTGCTAGAAACTTAACTTCATTGCGCAACGCTCTGTAAATTAGCGCTCGTCCCTACGTCCATCCTGGACATCTTCAGCGATCTACAGCGAATCTGTGACACAATGGATCCTCCGATTGCGTAGTCCCAGACTTGAAAAAGAACACCTAAAATCCGACACATAGTCTATCACCGCCTCGAAAACGCCGTAACACGTCTTTCCGGCGGTGAGAAAGAACGCCGCACTCTGAAAATCCTACGCCCCTTTGGTCCCCTCCGTCCTTGATGTCCCTTTCTTCAACTCGCTGCAAGCAACGCCCGCCCCGGAGTCTGCAACAAAGAATGCAAAAGCCCCAAGTCTTGCGACGTGGGGCTTTTGTTGTAAGTTTCCGGCAATAACCTACTTTCGCACTGGTATGCACTATCATCGGCTGGAGAAGCTTAACGGTCGTGTTCGGAATGGGAACGCGTGTGGCCTTCTACATATAGTCACCGGAAAAGAACTGACGAGCTAGCTGAGCTTGCGCTCTCACCGCATCGTCAGCGGTATAAATTTGGCAGCGGTAATTGCTTTGTCTTAACTCTTACACTTGGGTACCACGCGACGGCAGTTTACGTCTGCGATACAAGAATCAAACGGGTCAAACGTTCGTCCGTTAGTACCGGTCAGCTGAGACAATTACTTGTCGTACACCGCCGGCCTATCAACCAGGTCGTCTTCCTGGGGACTTTCGGCTTACGCCAACGAAACCTAATCTTGGAGACGGCTTCGTGCTTATATGCTTTCAGCACTTATCCAAGCCGCACTTAGCTACCCTGCACTGCCACTAGCGTGACAACAGGAACACCAGAGGTGCGTCCCTCCAAATCCTCTCGTACTAAAGAGAAACATCCGCAAGTTTCGTACGCCCAAAGTAGATAGGGACCAACCTGTCTCACGACGGTTTAAACCCAGCTCACGTACCACTTTAATTGGCGAACAGCCAAACCCTTGGGAGCTTCTTCACCCCCAGGATGTGATGAGCCGACATCGAGGTGCCAAACCGCATCGCCGCTATGGACGCTCGGATGCGATCAGCCTGTTATCCCCAGAGTACCTTTTATCTGATGAGCGACGGCCTTTCCATCCAGCACCGCCGGATCACTAAGCCCAACTTTCGTTTCTGCTCGACTTATAGGTCTCGCAGTCAAGCACCCTTCTACCTTTACGCTCGACGCCTGATTGCCAACCAGGCTGAGGGTACCATTGGGCTCCTCCGTTACTCTTTTGGAGGAGACCGCCCCAGTCAAACTGCCCAACTGACATTGTCCTGCGCCCGGATTCACGGAACGCAGTTAGAATCCAAATGATTCCAGGGTGGTATTTCAACGTCGGCTCGGGGAGTACTAGCGTACCCCTTTCATAGCCTCCCACCTATCCTACACAAAAATCATCTAGACACAGTATCAGCCTACAGTGAAGGTTCATGGGGTCTTTCCGTCTAACTTCGGGTATGTGGTATCTTCACCACAACTGCAATTTCACCGGGTCTCTGGTTGAGACAGTGCTCCAGTCGTTACGCCATTCATGCAGGTCGGAACTTACCCGACAAGGAACTTCGCTACCTTAGGACCGTCATAGTTACGGCCGCCGTTTATTGGGGCTTCGGTTGCGAGCTTCGGCATTGCTGCCTAACCCTCTTCCTTAACCTACCAACACCGAGCAGGCGTCAGACTCTATACATCCACTCACGTGTTCGCAGAGTCCTGTGTTTTTAGTAAACAGTCGCTAGAGCCGATTTACTGTGGCCTCATTGCTGAGGCACCCCTTATCCCGAAGTTACGGGGTCAATTTGCAGAGTTCCTTAACCAGAGTTCTCCCGAGCGCCTGAGGCTACTCGCCTCGCCTACCTGTGTCAGTTTTAGTACGGTCGCTGATGCTTCAACCCTTAGAGGCTTTTCTTGATTATCCTGCATGTGACTTCATTATCAAATCGAACTCGAGCCTTGCGGCTACGGGCACTTCTAACCGCCCGCTCACAATTGAGACAACGTCCCCTCATCGGTCCACATCAGCGGCGAAGGAATATTAACCTTCTCTCCATCGTCTACGCTTCTCAGCCTTGACTAAGGGACCGGCTAACCCTGGGCGGATTTACCTTCCCCAGGAAACCTTAGGCTTACGGCGTGCAGGATTCTCACCTGCATTATCGTTACTCATTCCGACATAATCACTTCTGCGGGCCAACACCACTCCTCACGGTATGGCTAGTATCTCCCACAGAACGCTCTTCTACCACGCAGTTTGCACTGCATTCGCAGCTTCGGTGTACCGCTTACTCCCGATCATTATTGGCACCCAAACACTCGACCAGTAAGCTATTACGCACTTTTTAAATGATGGCTGCTTCTAAGCCAACATCCTGGCTGTCATAGTATCTAGATGTCCTTATTGACTGAGCGGTACTTAGGGACCTTAGCTGGCGATCTGGGTTGTTTCCCTTTTGACGACGAAGCTTATCCCTCGCCGACTCACTCCCGTGGTACACTATCAGGGTATTCGGAGTTTGGTTAAGCCGGGTAGCCGGGTAGGCCCCCAAACTAATTCAGTATCTCTACCCCCCTGACGCAATTACACGAGGCTGCCCCTAAAGGCATTTCGAAGAGAACGAGCTATCTCCCAGTTTGATGAGACTTTTACTCCTCCCCACAGGTCATCCCCTAATTTTTCAATATTAGTGAGTTCGGTCCTCCACGCGGTCTTACCCGCGCTTCAACCTGCCCATGGGTAGTTCACAAGGTTTCGCGTCTACCGCCGCTGACGAACGCCCTATTCAGACTCGGTTTCCCTACGGCTTCGGTCCTTAAGACCTTAACCAAGCCAGTGACGGTAACTCGTCGGATCATTATGCAAAAGGCACGCAGTCACACATGAAATGTGCTCCTACAGCTTGTAAGCGTGTGGTTTCAGGTTCAGTTTCCTCCCCTAACAGGGGTTCTTCCCATCTTTCGCTCGCGCTACTTTACGCTATCGGTTGTCAGGTAGTATTTAGCCTTAGGAGATGGACCTCCCAGATTCAGTCCAGGTTCCACGTGACCGGACGTACTCGGGTACCCTACGGAAGGCTAGACATTGTCGTATACGGGGCTGTCACCCTCTACGGCGTGGCTTTCAATCCACTTCTACTAACGTCTAACTTTGTAACTTCACAATGTAAGGCCCCACGACCCCAACAGTAAAACCGTTGGTTTAGGCTATTTTCCTCTTCGCTCGCCGCTACTAGGGAAATCGATTTTTCTTTATTTTCCTGCGGTTACTAAGATGTTTCAGTTCTCCGCGTTCGCACGGGAATCTCGGGATCAATATTTGTTTGACAATTCCCCCGAGCTTTTCGCAGCCTTCCACGCCCTTATGCCTCCTGACACCAAGACATCCCCCACACGCCCTTAGTAGCTTGACCCGATTGATTGTTGCTTCGCAACGCTAGCCGCCAACTGCTGGCCGATATGAAACACGCGAAGTGAGCCATACAAACCGTCAGTTTTTGATTCGCGGTACCAAGCAGATCAGCTACTTTTGCTTCCCGGCCAATGCCGCTGAAGCTGAGTACGATTCGCCCAAGTTTCTAAGAGTTATTAATTCTGACACACATTACACGCGTCCAATACTTTCGTATTGTCTACGTTCGTCTCTGGTACTTGCGTACCTTCAACGGTGAAATGCGTCGGAAAAGACATTACTCTTACCGCTGCCGAATTGTCAAAGAACAAAAAACCGCAAAATGAAGCTTTACACTTCGCTTTGCGGTTTCAGCCATATGAGCTGAAGTGGAACCAGCGATGCTGGGTCGGCTTCAAATCATGCAGGCTAAAGGCCGCAGTTGCTAAAGTGACGAGGCTGTTTGATTCGTCTGTTTCGCCATTTTACTGGCTGCTGAGTTGATCGTCAACTCACTTTTTTAAGATTTCGATTCGCTGGTTTGCGGCAGCGATAATCCTCAAAAAACCTGCTTGCAACTCAAGTGGAGGCGATCGGGATCGAACCGACAACCCCTGCCTTGCAAAGGCAGTGCTCTCCCAATTGAGCTACGCCCCCTCAGTCGTTTTGCCGAAAGGACCATACTAGTTTCGGCTGGCTGAATTTGCAACTTGAGGGGTTGCGAATTCCTATATTGGCGTTTTGGTCTTGAAAGTGGGCGTACTTGGATTCGAACCAAGGACCTCAGCTTTATCAGAGCTGCGCTCTAGCCAACTGAGCTATACGCCCTGACTCCCAAAAAAAAGAACTGCTACCGAGGGCAGCAGATCAGTCCGTTACCAACTAAATTTCGTCGAAACTTTACCGCTGCAGCCCACGTTTAAGGCGTCGACTGCGAGGCTAATGATAGCCAGAGCCGCGAGAGAGTCAACCGTCTGGTCTCCATTGTTTTTCAAAAGTGATATTGAAAGTGTCTTAAGTAGCATGAAATCAAGCAGTTATGAGTTTCGTGAAATTCAAATAATCCAAGTGGGAGACAGTTTCAAGATGCGACTTCCACCCATCGAACAACCGCCAACGCTAATTCTTTCCAGGAAGCAGGCAAGCGGCGGTTGTTTCCTCGCCCGACGGCCGCGAAACGGCCTGCACCCAGGCGAGCGACTGGCATACATCGTCCAGATTGGGGATGGGAATCAAGCCACCCAGGATGCGACGCGTAAAATGATCCAACATTAGTTCGACTTCAGACCGCTCGGTGGACAGACTTTCCTGATGGTGAGTATTCCCGACGCGCCACGCCAGTTGGTCCGATCCCGTGAGTGTCACGTGTCCATGAGTGCAATCGGCCTGACAATGGAGTGTCATGTCGCTTTCCGTGGGCGAAAGCTTGGATCCGGGGATCCGCAGACGGATTTCCGCCCGGCCTAACTCGCCGTCGGTCGCCGACCGGTTGAAGGTCAAATCGACCTCGCGAATGCGCGTGATCGTGCTGCGTTGAGACGGCGCGGGCTGGACCACGCGCGAGCTGATCGACTGCGGCTGCAGACCAATGACGCACTTGCACCAATCAACCAGCCCCACCAACAGATCGAGTTCGTTCGATTGACCCGGAACCAGCGGATGCACCGCAGCGGTGGGCAATGTGAGCTCCAGTCGCAGTCGCCGGACGCGTCCGAGCGATGTTGCGAGAAGTTCACGAAACCGCAGCGTCGCCGGCGTGTAGCGGCGGCTGAGTTCCGGCATCAAGGAAATCCCGTGATTTGCGGCATCTTTTTGCAAGGCGTGGATGTGCGACACATTGTCGCCCAGGCTGCCGGCGATGAATACCGGCTTGTGATGCTGGCAGGCAAAGTGCAGAGGAATTTCGGCGTGCCAGTTGGCATCAAACAGCAGCACCGCTTCGACATCCCGACGGGCGATTAACGCGAAAATCCCATCCACCCGACGCGCTTCCAGTTCCAGCGCCACCGCTTCCGCACGCGTCTGCACGACATCGTAGACAGCAGTCGGCCGGATCCGGTCTCGCAATTTTCGCAGAGCCGGAGAGTACCGGCTTTCCCAAGCCGGACCGAAACCGATAATCCCGACATTGAGCATCAGGGTGCCGTGAAAAAAGAGCGTGTCAAATGAAGAGCAACGACAGGTGCGACTCGCAGTTCACTGCGCGAGTCCCAGACATCTTAAACGCCCGGCGCGAGAAATCCCAGCAGTGATCCGACGTGCCGAATTGTTTCACTCAGGCAGGCCAACGCGGCATCTGATGGCAGTCGTCGGTTTCAACCTGTCGCTTGAATTCTTGGCGCCTCGGCGTGAGCTATTCTGTATTCATTCGCCCGTTACAAATTGTCAATCATCACAACTTCAAAACGTGCGCCAGGGTGGCCAGCCATCCCACGCGTCAACCGCAACCGGCCCTCGCCGCGGTACACGGTAGCCCACGGCGCCAGTCGTGGGAACGAACGTATCGTTTCCCCCAGCCCCGGCAGGGGCTGGGGGAAATTGTTATGCCCCCGTTCCCACGGCTGGCGCCGTGGGCTAACCTGTGTTGCCGCTACCGCGGCTGGCGTGCCCCACAGGTGGCCGGCTTGCGCTTCGAGCTTGTCTCCATCACACACGCTGTAGCAAACTCCTACTTCCGGTACGTCACTGTCTTGACCTTCAAGCTCATATTTCCAATGACCCTCAAGATCGGCAGAAAACTGGCAGTCGGCGACGTCTCATTATCCTGAAAACCGGTGTCGGCCAGCTTGATATGGGCCGCCCCGATCCCACCCCGCCCCAGGGTAGCATCGAGCGGTATCCACTGACCGTTGATAAACACTTCCGTCCACATGTGGCCGCCAAACGCTTCAAGCGAATCCGCGTAAACAAACCCGACCACCACGCGTGACGGAATTTTCTTGACGCGACACATGGCCGCCAGCAGGCAGGCATGCTCCGTGCAGTCCCCTTCCAGGCTTTCGGCGACCTCGGCCGCAGTCGCCAGGGCGGTGGAGAAGTTCTTTTTCGTCAGCTTTTCACGGACATAATGCTCCATTTTGACCGCGATTTCCCAAGGCGAAGCGGTGTCACCTGCCGCGGCCTCGGCGTGCTTGATCACCCGCGGATCATCCGATTGCAGGTAGCGATTGGGAGTGGAAAAATCAGCCGCCACGGTCTTCGCCGGGTTCGCCACGGTGGAGTTCGGCCGGATCGATTTCACCGTCAACTCAGCCGTTTCCGGACCGGTCGATTTGATCGTCTGCGAATCTCCCGCAGGGATTTCCGTCGCGGGATCGTGCCCCTTGACCGTCACCAGATACACGATTTCTTGCGACTCATGAGCCCGCTGAATCGGGGGCTGAATCTTGATCAACGTGTCGATGGCGATATCCAGTTCCGCACCGGCGATCTCCTTGAGTGCCTCCTCACGAGATACGCGATAGGTCGACATGTCGCTGCCAAAGAACCCACCGGTCGACGACTTCAGCGTATGCCCCTCGTCATCAATCCATGTTTTCGTGACAAACCCCGGCAGCACCGACTGCGTAATGTCGACGCGCTTCAGCGTGTGCTTCTTGCCGTCGAGCAGCGTCGTTTCGCTGGGATCCTGACCCGTCACGGTGACGGTGGCGATCTGGTTCATCTCCGGCAAGAAGACCTTGAATTCCCGCTTTTCACCCGTCTTCAACGGCTCATCTTTCAGCAGTCGATCTTGATACGCGGGCGACTTGTTGGCCTTGTCCCAGGCAATCGATTTCTTGCTGGTTTTCCCCGCATTGACGATCGACAATTCCAGCTTGTCCCCGCTCACCACGCCCGTCGTGCGGGTGAATGACGCGGGCGGATTCTCATTCTTGAAGTCGACCGACACTAGTTGCCCGTCGAGTGTCTCTTCGGTCGACAGAATCAACTTCATCTTCAGTTCCTGGCCGAACCGCTTGATGAGCATCGTGGAATCGCTTTCCGAGCGAATCAGCTCGCGACCATCGCGCTTGATATTGAGCGTATTCGAGCGAGAATATCCGACGCGCGTCTTGCCCATGTAGATCACATTCCACTCTTCCTCGCCCTGCGCTTTGCTGTCCGCAGCGGGCTTGGCCTGGGCGAGTACCGACCCGGGAAACACAGACTCCGACAACAGCCAGCCACACGCAACAATGGCCAGGCAAAACACACGACGGGTACCAGTCACAACCGGCTCCTTGCTGAACAATCCAATGAAATTCCTCTCACAACTTTACCGGCGTTCCAGCCGTAAGTCACGAGAGATCGCCCCCATACAAGCTCGAAGCGCAAGCGAGTGCATCCCATTGAGATCCCGGGAACGATGCACTCGCTTGCGCTTCGGGCTTGTATCAATCAGCTATTCGCCGTCAGCATCCAGATTCCCGGCCGCGTGGGGATGAGCCTTCTCGTAGGTATCCCGCAGGCGCTTCGTGCTGACGTGGGTATAAATCTGCGTGGTCGTCAGGCTCTTATGGCCCAACAGTTCCTGGACACTTCGCAAATCGGCCCCGCCATCCAGCAGATGGGTCGCGAACGTATGCCGCAACGTATGCGGTGTCGTGATCTTCTCCAGCCCCGTCTCGAGGATATATTTCTCCAGCATCCGGCCAATGCTACGAGTCGTAATCCGAGTCCCGTTCTTGTTGAGAAACATCGCATCCCGATGAGCAGCACTGGCATTGGCCTTTGGTTCTCTCACCTCCAGCCACCGCTGCAACGCCTTCGACGCATGCCGCCCGATCGGAGCAATCCGCTCCTTCCTCCCCTTGCCCAGCACCTTGATCACATCCGCATCGCGATTCCAATCGGCGATATCCAACCCCACGAGCTCCGCCACGCGCAACCCGGCGGAATACAGCGTCTCGAGAATCGCCCGATCGCGTAACCCCAACGGCTCATGGAGTTTCGGTGCTTCAATCAACCGCACGATGTGCTCGGCTGTCAGAAAGTGGGGCAGCTTGCGACCCGCCCGAGGCGTCCGCAGCGCCTTCGCGGGATTGGCCTGGACGAGCTGTTCCCGACAACAGAAGCGGAAGAACGTCCGCAAACACGCCAGCCGCCGGGCAATCGTGGTCTTCGAGTACTCGCACTCGTGGAGATAAGCCACAAACCCGCGGAGCGTCGTGATGGTCAGCTCATCCAGCGACGCCACCGGGCCGACGCGGTCGACCAGATAATCCTGAAAGCTGGCGAGATCCTCGCTGTACGATTTGATCGTCAGCGGCGACGCATTGCGTTCGATCTTGAGGTATCTCAAGAACCGATCAAACGCCTCAGCCAGCGCCGGCCCCACCATCGCCGCCCGAATCTCTGAGTCGGGAGTCTTCTGAATCATCAGCCCCGCCTCTCAATCCCCACCCCAGGCGAGCGTCCGGCGTAAGCCGGATGGTTGTCACCCGGTTTCAAGCCACCAAGAAACTCCAATCAAACCCCGATTCCTCCGGCGAGCGGCCCGGCGCTAGCCGCCGGTCCTCCGAAGGGAATTTGCCTCCCAAAACCGTCGGCTCGCCAGTATTTTTAGACATTAGTCATTAGACATTAGTCATTCTCTCGACATTCGGATTTCGTCATTCGGATTTCGTCATTCGGATTTCCCCCTCGATCCTACTCCGGCAGCGTCTCGCGCAGCGACAGCCGGGACTCCGCCTGTTGTTCGCGTTGGAGCCTTCGGACTTTCTGGCTGAGCACCGCGGCGTCGTACCAGGAGAAGCTCAGATCCTTATCCGCCGCATAGCGACCGAAGGTCTGCAGGAGCGTCGCGGCGCTGTCATCATCGTACAAGAAGACGTAACGCTCCCCTTCTTTGACGAGAGCCAGCACATTCACGCCACGATCCATGAGGGGACCTCCGACACCAGAAGCAGTCGACACTACCTCCATAGATCGGATTCCCAGCCGCCACTCATCGAGTATTCCGGGCCAGGCAGTCTCAGAATGACTCAACTAAAGATCGGATAAGGTCTTAAGGGCCAGGAAATGGACAATAGACAATGGATAATTGACAACGGAAAACCGACAACTCTTCGACTTCTTCGGACCCTTTGACCCATCATCGCTCTTTGATCCGTAGCCCTGTAAGATGGGCACTCCTGCCCGTCTCCGGTTTCGTACCGAGTCAATACCGACGGGCAAGAGTGCCCATCTTACAGTCAACACCTCGACTTCTTCGACATCTTCGCCCTCTTTGCTAGCTTCTCCCTCTTCCGTTTCTTCTCCCTTTTGACTCCGGGCAATTGTCAATTATCCATTATCCATTATCAGTTGTGTGCGACATCTTCGACTTCTTTGCCATCTTCGCTATTTTAAATCTGTTTGATGACCCGGATGATTCATCAGCCATTGGGCGCTAGCCCACGGTTAGAACCATTCCCGAAGAAACCGGACGCTAGCGCGTTCCGGCTGATCCGTAGCCCTGTAAGATGGGCACTCCTGCCCGTCTCTGGTTTTCGTACCCAGCCAAGGGAGACGGGCAAGAGTACCCATTTAACGGTCAACTCTTCAACTTCTTTGGCATCTTCGCCCTCTTCGACATCTTCTCCCTTTACCGCTTCTTCTCCCTTTTGACTCCGGCAATTGTCAATTATCCATTGTCCATTCTCAATTGTCCGACATCTTCGACTTCTTTGCCATCTTCGCTCCTTTGTGTCTCTTTACCCCTTTGGCTCCGTCCATTCTCCATTGTCCATTATCAATTATTCATTGTCCGACGTCCATGAACGCAAAAAACCGCAGCCTCAATCAACATTGAGACTGCGGTCGCGCAATTGTTTCTAACCCGTTTTGGACTCTGAGCCGCGAAAGTATCGACTAGAAGTTGCTTTCGTTGACCGGCGTCTGGAAGTATCGGACGCCAGTCGGTGTCAACAACGAAGCGTAAACTCCGCCATTGATGTCTTGCGAGATGAAACCGACGTGCCCATCGCAGTAGACGGCATTCACGCCACCGGGATGCAGCGACGACGGGGACGGTGAGGCGCCCACCGCAGTGCCGCGGTTTGAGTTCACCTTAAATCCCAGCGGTGCCGGGGTCGAGGTCAGAGCCAAGCTTCCAGCAACCGGGGTTGCGCCGATTGCGGCAGCGCGTCCCACGACGAAACCGATATCAGAGGCGAGGGGTGCGGCCTTCAAGGACGATGCATTCAGGTTCTCGGAAAACATCAACGTCTGGCCGGTGCCATCGCCAGTGCTGATCGCATCCAGCGACATCCGCCAATTGTCGTTCGGAACGGCGGTAGTGGCTGGGAAACTAGCTCCTGTTTCGTCCGCATCGGCATCCCAGAAGACACCAGTGGCACGGGCAATTGACTTGTCCGTGGCACTGAGAGTTGCGACTCCGTCATACAGATCGAAATTGTCTGCACCATGCTTGCCACCGCCAAAAGTAACGACTCCCGCTGCGTCTGCCGTGTATTCGCCGTAGCCGCAGTTCGCGACATAGGTATTGCCGCCCGCCTGGCGGAAATGGGCCGAGTCATTAGGACAGGTGAATGCCTTGTAGGTCCCAAGCAATACGTTGTTCAATGCCGTCGTGGCATTGCCGGCAGTCGTCTGCTGAGTAATGTATTCAATGGGGCCAGCGTTGTCCAGATAAGGCATTAATGCAATGTGGAACGGCACATACGTAGTATTTGCCAATCCGGGACCAACATCGCGGAGCAACGGCAGTTGACCGTTGCGAGACGTCGCAAAGCCAGTCGCGGCCAAGGCCAATTGCTTGAGGCTATTGGCACATTCCAGGCGGCGAGCGGACTCGCGGGCACTTTGAACGGCGGGCAGCACGAGTGACATCAATGTCGCGATGATTGAGATCACGACGAGTAATTCGATGAGCGTAAAGCCTCGGCGGTTGAGCAGAGGTCTGCGGACAGACAGCCTTTTCATATTTCGGACTCCAGAACAAGTGACAGGAACAAACAATATGCGCTAACAACCGGCAAGGACACCTCACCGGCAACGGGCAAACCTAAAGGGCGACAATTAAGGGATCAGGCGAGAAACACCCAACCCAGATCAAACGGTGAGCAACAACAGACTTGAGCGATGCACACCTCCTCTCATTATGCTAAGCAACTCTCGTGCGGTAAACAAAAAATCTGCGAAATGCCTGTTTTCGAGTCGTTTCCAATCGATTTAGGCGAAAAAAGCCAAAGTGTCGCATTCAAACTGCCGCAAATTGCGTCGCCGTCCCAATTTACTGTATGGTCTTGCGATATTGGACAAATCTCTGAAAATCAAATTCGTTCGTTTGGGGATTGAAAGCTCTTTCGGGCAAGGAACGATCGATCACGAAAAATCCTCGGTGGGTTCCAGCACCAGAGAGGGGACCGCCAATTTGCACATCCCCGTTCGTGTGTTGAATGGCTTCGAAATAGCCGACTGTGATCCAGACGATAAAGACATTGCTGCGGGTGGTGGAGTTGTTCACGACCTTTCGCAACAGCCGATGTCGCGCCGCAGCGTCGACCAGATTTGAACCCAAGTCAGTCGAAGTCCGCGCTTCAAAAAGTCCGCGTCGGGTAACCGATGACGAGTCCACTGGCAAACTTCTGAGCACGGTATCATCGACACTCGCAATACCTTGATCCAAGAAATTCAGACCCCGGAATGGGCGGCTATGTGCCATTCCGGGCAACACCATCGTCGTCAGGGGATCAGTACCATCGCGAGCTTGGAGGAATTGAGTCCACCAATCCCGATCTCCATCATTCAATATGGTTCCATAATTCGAGGTGGCGAATCCACCATTGAATGCGCCGCCCAGTGTCTGACCTCCCGCCCCATCTGACACGAAACCCCAGTCATCTAGCAGTCCAGCCAAAACGCTCCGGTTTCGGGTCGTATTCAAGTTGATTTTGCCTGGCGTTCGCAGATTAAATGGTGAACTTGCCGCAGTGACAGTAGCGTGCGTGCGAGTCGGAACTTCCAGCAGTTCCAGCAGCCGATACCATCGATTATCGAGGTTCACATTACCTGGAGGGGATCCCGTATTGCTGTAATGCCGCGGTCGCAAGAAACGCTCTTGAGCCATAAGCGCGGTCGTTGCGGATTCATCATAGGTGGAATTGAGACCTCCACGAGTAGTCACATTGCGAGGCCCGTACAGTGGGATGGTGAACATGTCGGTTGGCGAAGTGAATTCGCGATCGAAATGCAGCTGGAAAACACTGAACGGAAGCGTCGAATTGCTGTTTTGTGCCCCGATGCTGTTAGATCGATACGGTGCGACTGCAATCGCTGCGTGCAGTGGGTCGTTGCCGGGTGGGTTTGGCCGAGAGAATGGAGTGGCTCGCTGGCGACTGGTCATTGCGGTCAATGCAGCTTGAACCTGGGTCGCTCCATCCCCTGAATTCAACGCAAACACCATCCAGGACGGCATGACAAAGCGGTCGACTTCTACCCAGGGGTTGTCATTGGACTGAGCGATATGGTTGACATTGCTTGACGAATAACTCACAGGCATCGTGCGGTAGGGATGCAGCCGCCGTCGTAAGACGAAGGTCACCGCTGCCGATTCATCCGTGACGTTTCCCCCTAGGCCGCCGTGCAAAAAGTTTCCTGAATTATTGTCATCCGTACCGGCACCTACCACGGTACTCGATGTCAGTCCTGCGCCTTGAGTCAACCGGAATCTGTTGCTCTTACTGGTATTATCCGAAGCCGCCAACAACGGAATCAAATCCAGATCTGGTGCCCCCGTGGACGCTGCTGCTGGATAGGGTGCCGGAGTTGCTGGTGCAATCCAGGTGGTTGCGGTCGTGAAGTCAGGCGTTGTTGCCCCCGTGGACTCGACTTTGAAGACGGTGGGCAGATTCTGTGTTGGCATGAGCAGATCAGGAGCCCCGGGACCACCACGATTGCCAATCGTAAACAATGATCCCGAAGCAATCGAAGTTGTAAAGTCCCCACCAAGAAGCGTTAGTTGCACCTTATCTGTCTCGTCACCGGTTTCAGGCGTCCCATCGGGATCCAACTCCTGTACCGCAATCTGCCATGCGCCTGTACTTAAGTCTACAGGATAAGGAGAAGTGTTTCTCAATTCGGCAAATGTGTAGAACCGGTCTGCTGTTCCCTGGCTGTCATCCACTTGAGTGGCAACGTGATCTTGATAGGTGCCTGCTGTGGCTCCGGGGACGCGACGCGAAATGATACCTAGGACTTCGCTGAATGTGAGTTCTTGAGTTTCAACCCCATAGACTGTGCCGCGGTCAGCGGCGGTGATATTGTCGTCCGCCGTTTCGAAAGGGTTGTCCCCCAGATTCCAACCATTCCCTAGATTTCGATCGTATTCGAATTTGGTAATCACATTGTCGTGGTCCATGCTGTCGACATAATTGACAGCGAACTGAGCCATCTCAAGCAATTGTGCGTTAGAGTAAATTCCTCGGCTCGAGTTGTCGCCCGTGTAGATCGTGGCATCATTACCACCACCCAGCAAATACAACAGCACGTAAATATCGCGAGCCATTTGCTGACGGTCTCGCCTTGCCCAGAACTCCTGAGGGCCTGCGGAAGTCGGCGGAAGATCATCCGAACTGGAATAACCAACCTCGTTATAGTCATAGAAGTCGACGCCCGCGGTAAACATATTGTCACCATCAACGTCAACATAGTCTGTGAACCCGTTGCCATCATCATCGACGTTCTGTCGCCCAGGGAAGGTATCGGCACCAAGCATGGCAGCAAGAGTTGGGGTCACGCCGTTACCAGGGTCCGCGTTGTGCGGAGTCAACGCACGATAGTTCGGACCTGAGGTGCTGTATCCAGTCAGGAACTGGTTCATATTCAAGCGAAATTGGCTTGCGACGTTCGATGTGGCGGTGGCAGAGTAATCAACTCTTAACAAATGCCGCAATGGGGTTCGGATCGGATCGCGAGGGTCGAGCTTAAAAGCTTGGACAGGTGGACCGGCTGGGTATGGAAACACAGCAGGAGGAAACTCAGACGCCCCGTTTTGATCAAAGTCGTAGTTAATCTCCCAACCGGAACGCGCACCATTTGCTGCTAGCGCGCTGAACTGAATACGATCAAAACTACTGACGCAATACTGTGAGCGGATTGCGGCTGCCATGTTGCTGGCTTGAAAATTAGCCGGCGCCAAGTTCCTCAATCGGGAGGAAAACCCGGTACTTGTCAGATCCAAATTGCTCGCATGAAGTCCAAACTCCTCATCGTAATTGAACATCATGTCCGCACGTGTTGCCGGATTATCGAGTGCCAAACCCGGTTCAGCGACCGATTCGTCGGCCTCGTCAATTAAGGCTGCGGTGGGCGAGAATAGCGCGCCGCCTGCGGCCTGCGTGTAATTCGGAAAAACCGAAACAACATTGTCAAAACTGCCATTGACGAAGACGTCTTCTATGTCAAGCACGTAGTTAAAATTGGAGTCTTCTCCCCAACTCAATAAACCGTCACCGTTCGCGTCCTCGCCAGGATCGAGGAGTCCATTGCGATTCAGGTCTTCAACACCATCAAGACGGCCGTTGCCATTGGTATCTTCCCCGGCAGGGACGGAATTCAAGTTGGCGTCAAATTCGCTGAGTCCTTGATAGTTGTAGTAAGACAAAAAGGTCGACGTGGTATCGGCGATGCGCATTGAACGTAGCCCCGTACCACCAACTTGTAATCCGATGCCTACCCCTGTCGGGTCAAAGGGATGTCCCATCGAAGGGATTACATTTAAAAAACTATTTAATGTCGCCCGCCCTGCCATCACGTCGCCATCATCATCAATACCGAACTGACCCGGTGACGGCAGTACGCCGAAATTGACGGCAGCAGTTGTGGGACTCGTGACGGGAACCATGCTGCCAGTCAACAGGTTCATCGCGTTGTTGGGATTATCCCATCTTCCGAAATGGTAGGTTCGCGGCTGATAGTCATCACCTGGAGCAGGATTGTCGATCGCGACTCGATAACTCGGAACTGGCAATGGGCTACCGGGAGACATGACGAAACTGGCGCGACCATTCAGAATGTGGAACCAGTCGCGATTGGCAAGTTCCAGTCTGGAGATCGTATTGCTGGGAAATGTTGCCGTCGGCAGATTCCAAAAAACTCGGTACTCATCATGGATGACAGTACTCAGTCCACCATCTGATGTAGGATCCGCGAGAAGCCCCCACTCTGGATTAATTTCGGATCGTGATACTCCCATATTCGATCGCGAAATATTCCCACCATTAGCTAGAGGTAGCGCTCCTGCCGGGGCGAATACATTTCGGTTACCAGAAACATTCAGATTGATCAATCCGTCCGCGTCCTGAACAGTGTATGAAAACAGCGGAACGAATTGTCGCCCATCGGCCAATTCCTGCACGGGATGATCCAAATCGAGCCAGACCCCGTCCCGGGCACCACTTCCCGTATTGTCCACGTCATACTGATATTGAGCGACCGTTCCGACAGGTGCGGTGGTAAGATCCCACGCCCCTTGATTTAGACCGGCTGGTGTGAATTGGAATGGAGCAACGACACGCCCCGACGGTGTGGTCGTCGCGGCCGCAAGAAATCTTTTGCGAGGTGGAGAGAGTGGATTACTGGTGTTAACGCAAACATGTTCTGGATGTGGACGAAAGACCCGAGTTGCATTTGCCGCGTTGGTTTGCCAGTTAGTTCCCAATCGATACTGGGGACGATGGAACGATGGAATATGGACTGGAATGTCGGTCCCGGAATAGGTTCCCGCGCCCGTGTATGACAGATAAAGACTATTGATGTCGGGTGACGTATAGCCCGTGTCTACGGCGGGGACGGTTGGAACAGCAGGCGCCGTGCCTCCATTGGCCGCGGCAGAAAAATTCAAAATATTAAGCAAATCTGGTACGTCAGAAACTCCATTACTATTGTAATCTTGGTCGACATAGGGATTCCCAAAGTTATCGGATTGCAAATGAATGCCAAAGCCGTTGTAGGGAGTGGTGTCGCTCCCCAAAATACCTGCCAGTAATGAGTGACGGCCCCATGGGAGTTGCCCAGGATTGGGACCTCGCCCCCCCTGCAATGCACTATGGAGCAACGTATCTTCCGGGCCGACAATCAATTGCTCTAAAGCAAAATTCAACAAGGCATCGGCTTGCATCGTCGGGTTGCGGGCTTCTTTCGCGGCATCCGCGAACTCTTCAGCACTGCTACTTTCCTGTGAAGCAAAGGAATAGAACGCAATTCCTGCCAGGAGTAGAATACTCAATAGCCCGATCACGACCAGCAATACCGATCCCCGTCGATCAGAATCGTTCTCGTCGCTTAATTGCGAGCATCGTACTGGAAAAGGCAGTCGTTGACGGCAGGTATCTGCATGAGCATATCGCATAATCAAGGTCTCCATTTGAGCCTGGTGGCCGTGGCCCGACCGGCACAAATCGGAAGTCTGGGTTCTCGTCAAATCAAGCCAGAGGAAAGGCTTAGTTTGGAATGTTCAGGTATTGAACGAAAGTTAAATCTCTGACTAACCCCGACGAGATGTCGAGGTAACGAATCTTAAACTGCAACCCTTTAACTGGGATCGTGTTTTCGACACACTCCCAAGTCACGTCGGCATCTTGCAATAAATCTCCGACTACCGTTGGCCAGGCGACCGGAGCAACGGGACTCGTAAGTTGAGTCACGGCCCCAACGGCGCGGCAGCGATACGCAAAGGTAAAACCTTGGGCGACTGCTATCGCATTGGGTGGAAAAATCACGTCCCCCACCGCTTGAGGATTTGAGGCTGTCCAATTGTCTCGCCCGCGCCAGCTATGGTTCGTAGCACCAACACTCCCGGTTGGATAATAGTACGAAGCCCGATAAGGTGGTAATTCTGTGAGTGCCGTCGTGGGGTGCCAGGTGTCAAACCGATTTCCGTATGCGGTACCATTTCCGTTGGTGGCACCTGCTACGCGGAAATAGTAACCCTGTGGTTCGTCGTGACCCAAGTCGCGCCAATCGCCGTCATCGCTGTTCTTCCAGCCGCGTTCTACCGGATTGTTGATCGTTCCATCTCCATTATCATCGCCGTTAGAGCTACCAGGCGGATGATTTAAGCCGTCACCCGGGAGGCCATCAGGTCCCATGCTAACGCCGGGATCCCAAATCTTGATGTCGAAGCTCAAGACATTCGTCAGCAGCAAATCCTCTCCGATACGAGTGCCATCTCGATACTCGTTTACGGTGAAGGCATCAATGCCGGGAGTCACTGTGTCAAATGTCAAATTGGTTCGAGCATGGGGGTTCGTCGAAGCTGTGGTCGACTGGCCTGGATCGAGAAATCCCGAACTGGATGTTTCTTCGTGCGTGAAGCATCCAATGAAACTGGCGAGGCCAGCATTATCAGCGCCGAGAAACTCTTTCGGAATCCCAGATGTGACGAGTATCGTGTGACCAAATCGCAGATGAGGAACTCCAAGGCTGACCGGAACTGTGAATCCCCCGCCAAGATTAAACGCGGGTGCGTTGCTGATATTATTTAACGAAGCATTGTCATGAAATCGAAGTTGATTGTTTTGTTGGTCATAAAACACCGAGTAGTCGAAATCTTGCCAAAAGATCTGCGATCCAAATGTGTATGTGCTGCCAAATAGGGGAGTCGCAGTAGGCGGACTTCCCGTAGTCGGATTGGAACTCGCACCTCCGATATAGGGATTGCGAATCAGCATTTGTCGTCGATAAAGGCGGCGATCTCGCAAGAAGTAGACCACTTCAGCGGCATCTGACATACCCGTGTTGTTCGGGGCTGGCAGCAGGGACGGCAATAACGGGAATTCACCATCGTCTCCATCGGGCTGATTGGGATTCGCCTGCAGGCCCGCTGCGCCACCCACCGCAGTTGCCCGCCCATACAACGGCGTCACATCGGTGTTCTGAGTTACCATGTTGACATCAATTGTTAGACGCAGAGTATCGTCCGTTTCGTCCGCCGGGTTGTTCTCGGAATAACAAATGTATCCCCTCCGATTCGGCATCGCTTGACTAATATACGGAATACTATTGGTCGTTGTTCCGGGCACGAAAGGAACGACATCCCGGAATGTTCGTTTTTCTAGATCCCCTTTCAGCAACGTCAAAACCATACGCGCTCGCTGATCGTTTTCTGAGACACCTTTCTGGCGACTCATCGAACCGGTCGCCAACGAGAAGATCTCTGCGAAGAGACTCATCATTAGCAGCACAAGCGCAACTGCAACCAGCATTTCCACGAGTGTGAAGCCGCTCCGTAGACCTCGTGAGTCAGGGAGTCGATGGTGCAGGCGATTCTGCATGCGATATTCCTTCCACTCGAATTTACTGTCTGGGATTGGTCAACGTGACTTGCCGGATCGGGAACACATCCACAATACCTTTCATGAAGACGGCAACTCTTCCGCTGGACCTTGCTGGGGTCGCCAAGGTAATTGTGGCGACACCTGCCCCTTCAATGTAATTTTCAATCCGATACCAATAACCGTTTTGTGCATCCAGTACGAAGCTGCCGCGTTTCATGAAAGGAGCAGCCGTCGTGGCTGGATTCCAGTTTACTAAAACATTTAAAGAGTTCTGCTGGAACACCATATTGGGAGCGGAACCGGTGTTGGCGTACCCCACAATGTCACCTGGCGGATATCCGCGCTTGTAAAAAACCACGACATCGACATCATAAGTGAATTCGCCCGGAGGTCCGCCCAAGGTGGATGTTTGGCCGCGAGCAGTTATTAGCCAGGTGAATCTCAAGTCCCGTTGTTCGACGCGCACATTTCCGATCTTAGCGCTCGCAAATGTCGCATTGCTGTAAAGGCCGGGTAACGGGTTGTTACTCCAGGCAATGGTGTTGCCCAAGGGATTCGAGTTTGCGGCGGTCGTGAGCTCACGAATCTGGCAACCGGTTCCGTCGGTGTTAAAAATCACCGCTCGCGTGGGCAACCCTGCTCCAATAAAAATGGACTGCGCACCGACGTTGTTGAGGATGACAGATTGCGTTGCGGCGGCCGAATCGAGATTGCCGCCGGTTGGAAAGCCTTCAGCCCTGACGATCCATTGGTCTAGACCTGAAAAGATCTCTTCGGCGGTGGCGAGTGACGCGTGATATCCAGCACCGAAACGTCGCATCGTCGTAATTGCGGGAATCGTGCAAACTGCCGAACCGCTCGCCCGAACGTGTTGCACTAAACCCAAGGGATCGACCATAAAAGCCGGCGCATTTCCGGGGAGATTTGGGTTGTAAGCGATCTTATAGGCTTGGTCGTCATAACGAAACCCATTACCATCCAAGTTGCCCGAAGCGTCCCGGTCAGGATTGAGCAGTAACTCAGGATGGATTCGCAGCATCGATTCGGCGTTGAATCGCAATGAAGTTCCGACCGTCAAGGTATTGGCATGCACAGAACGCATTACGGCTGCGGGAAATAGCGAGATTACTCCCACCAACCCGATTCCCATAATTAAAATGGCAACGAGCACTTCGCTCAGTGTGGCACCGCCACGGCGGGCTGGAGGATCTGCGGTAGTTAAGAAGCGACTGATTTTCATCGTCCTGCGGTGCCTCCGATTTTCGCGTTCCGAAACGGATCATCCGCCAGTAGGTCTTTTGGCGCAGCCCTAGTTAAATTGTTGACCGTGTCGGTGGTATCAACAGGAAATGTGGCGACGTTTCCTGTCTGCGGAAACAACGTCAGGATCAATTTCTCTCCTGATTGTGGATCAGCAGGATCCCGCGGTCCGTTAAGCGAGGGATCGTTGATCGAAGCCGTTCCTATCACGCCGAAATTCAGCTCGGCATCCTCTTGCGTGCACAGATAAAAGTGAACCAGCCCGCTGGCGAGCACTGATCCGCTGGCAACCAGGCCGCGCGGTGAAAACATTATGTCCAGATTGGGCGGGACCATCGTTGTCGGCAACTGGCTTCGAGCGGCGTCGATCACAATTCCGCTGGATAGTTTAAGTGGCTCCTGGCCAGGAAGTACCGCGGGCTCCAACTCCAGTAAATAGTTGCCTTGTCCCAAGTCGTTCGGCAGCAATGGATCAAATGCAGCCACCAAGGGGGATGGGTAAGTGGCGGGAGTGCGAAACTCAGTAGTAAGCCTCAAGATGTCGTCTGGAGGATTGGGATCTCCACTGGCGGCGGTTGGTGGACTTGCCAGAAATTGCGTATCGACCGTGTACCAGCTTCCATTGGCATCCGCTGGAATCTTGATTCTGGACCCTGTCACCAGCAGTCCCTGCTGAAACAATAACCGCCAATCGGTCCCCCAGCCTCGTACGATGATGACACCTCCGGGGTCCGCGCTCTGATCGGCGGTCCCAAACGGCGGGAAATCGGCGCGTCCCACTTGGATCGTTCCTTGTCGCCAGATTTCCGGAACCCCCAAGTAGACCATACTCGTAATCGTAAGAAGAGGCGCGGGCTCGACGATGAGACGCAGGCCACGCGGGGCTTTCGCTCGAATCGCACGATCACGCGCTCCCAGAAGCGCCGACTGCAACTGTCGTGCGGAGGAGCGAATGCGATCCGATTCGCCTGTTGAATTGAACAACGCCAGTGTGAGGGTCGTCAGCACCATCAGGAGTGCAACCACTATTAGCAATTCGATCAGCGTAAAGCCTGTTGCGAGACGCTGGCTGGGGCGTTCGCGAAATGTCAATCGATACGGAGTCATGTTCTATTTTCCTCCCGATTTGACATTTTGGGTGGTGATATTGTCGTAAAGTGCTTGAGGACCGGTACCGGTCTGGATCGTCTCACACAGACGTCCAAAGTGCAGTGCATCGGTCGGATCAAAGATTCCGAAGTCACCATCCACACCAGCAGAAACAACCAATGGAACGTGCCAAGTGAAAAGTGTGTGTAATGGAAAGGGTGACCCAGAAAAGGTGCCGGTGCCGGCTTCTACAGCCGCAGCTTCAGCTGCGTTTGCCAGCCATCCGTTGCCAGGTTTTATGACGTTTAGGACATCATCTGGATCGTGCGTCATCGAACCTGGATTCGTGAGCAGAGGAGCCTGAGTTAAAGTGCTGGGAATTGCCGGAATCAATGTTCTGGCGCGTTCAAAGTCGGCCGGCGTAACTGCCGCTGCGCTAAAACCAGCGGAGCGTACAAGTCGCGTTGGCCAGCGATAGAAACGGACGGGGCGCCCCCATCCATCAACAATCTCGGGAAACCCATTTCCGTCTGTGTCGCGAACTTCATTCCCACCAAACAAATCTTGATTTGCGGGTGTATAGCCTACGACCGAAGAGTCATTGAGGAAAAAGTAGAGAACTTCCGCACTTTCATTGAGGGGATTAATACTACCTGTTGGGGGAGCGGTTCGGCCCGCCCGTGCAAGTAGGTAAGCAGCTTCAAACCAAGTCTGGGGCAAATACTGTCGTTCTAGCACCTTATGGGCCAGTACGGTTTTGACACGTGGGATGAGACTGGCACGTGTCGCTCCGCCGCGACGTGCTGCAACATCCACAGCAGCGCCTTCCAGGAAAACTGATCCCTGAAAGTCCTTTTGTGAGCGGTAAACATCGCTTCGTTGTACCGCCTCCAGGCGGGATTGGATCTGAAGTTGGAGTTTCGTCATGAGCGACTTTGTGGCAGAAACGCGTGCTCCAGATATCGAGTTCATGGCTGCGACGCCGATAATTGACATGAGCAAGCCGATGATTGCCACTACGATGAGTAATTCAACCATTGTAAAACCGCGTCGCTGTTGTTTCGTCAAACGTGGCATGACTTGCATTCCTGACCAAAACCTGAAAGTGGTCCGTTGGTTGTTCCGCGTTCAATCAGACTACGGCTTCAGTCGCCCGTTATGGAAGTTTGTTAAATTGTCATAATCACGCGTGCTAGTTAGATTGCAGTTAGTAGCATAGGCGGTTTCATTGTAAGGGCCACCATCTCCGTATAGATGATCCGGTCCAGGCGAAATGATCTGGAATGTCCTGGGATTGATTGGGTTCGTAGGCGATAAGTAATAGGCACTTGCAAGCTGGGTGTTCGCCGGCGTCGGAGGGGGCGTAGGATTATTAATGAGATCTGTGGCAAGATAACCGCGCCCTTCGTAGCTACTCGCATAGAAGTAGGGAGCATACGGCGCCGCATGACCTGGCAACGGATCGATATAGACCAGAAAATCGGAATTGACATTGCTGTTGACTAGTCGAGTTCCCTTGAATTCGAAGAAAGGCCCGTCGCGAACTTCTCCGAGGGCGGGACTGGAGAACGGATTTAACGGGTTTCGCGAAAAACCACTCACCGCATTGAGCAAGGTTGAACCATCTCTTGCCCGTACTCCTCCGAGGAAGAACACCAGGCATTCTGCACCTCGCAACGTAAGTGTTGTGTTAGCTTCGCCGGGAGTGTTATTTCCATTCAAGTCGAATGTAGGAAGCCCGCCCCCTGCCGTGAAACTAATTCGCGGCCACATTCGCCGTAGAATGGCTTGATCTCGGGGGCGGAAATCGGCCGGCGCCTCAGCTAAAGTAATACTGCTGGGGGGCTCGACACCAAATTGTGCCTTAAAGGCCGCTATTCCTTGTTCAAGTGACCGAATTTCAATCTGCACTTGCGCTTCACGGCCGGAGCCGAAGACACCCATTACGGCAGGCAACAACATTCCCATAAGAATCGCGATCACCACGATCACAATCATCAGCTCGATCAGTGTGAAGGCTTGGCGCGTGGGGGCCGGGTTCCTTTTGGAATACTCAACTGTTGAGTTGCGTCGCATGGTTCTCTCTCCGAGATGCTTTCGGGATTTCTTGTTCCTGATCCCGAGACCTCAAACTGGGGCGAGGTCGCGGGCTGCTCCGAGTTGGGCCGGGGGTGGCTGCTGTCGGGGCTGTTTCTGTTTTGTTAACACTTTAGCGGAATGGAGTGCCGTGACTTTCCGCCACTGGGCTTGTCCCAGTGGTTCCCGCGCTTTTGCACTACCCCCAACTTCCTGCCAATGCCCCACCTTCCGGCCAACGCCCCAACTTCCGGCCAACGGTAGTGCAGCAGCGCGGGAACCACCCCCCGCGAGGGGGGTGGCGTACCTCCGGTGTACTTCATGCTGCTAAAGTATTACTTGTTACGACAGATCGTTCAGCAGCTTGATGAGCGGCATGAACAGGGCGATGACGATGAAGCCCACGATCAAGCCCAGGGCCACCACCATCAACGGTTCCAGCATGCTCACCAGACCGTCCACCAGTACCGAGACCTCTTCGTCATAGACGTCGGCGATCTTGTACAGCATGGTGTCGAGAGCACCGGTCTCTTCACCCACGTCGACCATGTTGACTACCATGTCGTCGCAGATGCGGGCCTCCTTCAGCGGGACGGCCATCGACTCACCTTCGCGAATTGCGTTATAGACGTTCTGAAAAGCTCGAATAAATACCGCATTGCCGGCGGTGTCGCGGGCGATGATCAATCCTTCCAAGATCGGTACGCCAGACGCAATCAAGGTGCCCAGCGTTCTGGAGGTTCTCGCAATAATCGTCTTCTCGATAATCTTGCCCATCAACGGAATGCGCAGTGCGATCCAGTCGACGATGAAGGCCCCGGTTTTGTTCTTTCTGATCAGTTTGATCATTAAGTAGCAGGCAAATGGAATGGCCGGTGCCAGGTAGAAGTAGCGGACGACGATATCGCTCATGGTGATCAGTGCGACGGTCATCCCCGGGAGCTCGGTGCCGAAGTCGGCGAAGATCTTTTTGAACTTGGGAATAATGAACACCATGATGAACCCGACGATCAGCGTGGCCACACCCACCACCGCGCACGGATAGATCATGGCACCCTGGACTTTACGCTTCAGGCTTTGAGCTCGTTCCTTGAATTCGGCGAGCCGCTGCAGGATGACTTCCAGAGCACCACCGGCCTCACCGGCCTTCACCATGTTGACGTACAGGCCGTCAAAACAGCGGGGCTGCTTGGCCATCGCTTCCGACAGCGTGTTACCCGATTCGACGTCTTCGATGACGCCGGCCAGCGAGTTCTTCAGGATGCCCGGCTTCGACTGGCCTTCGAGGATTCTCAGGCTGCGGAGAATGGGCAGGCCGGCGTCTTGCAGGGTCGACAACTGACGGGTGAACGTACAGAGTTTTTTCTGCGAGACGCCGCCGAAGGCGAAGGTGGACTTTTTCCGCGGTCCGGCCTTCTTCTTGACGGGGGCCGCGGCTTTCGCACCGCCCCCCTTCTTGCCGGCGGCTTTCTTCGTGCCCTTCTCGGCGATTTTCGTGACGTAGAAGCCCTTGGACTTGATCATCGTCTGGGCTTCGGCCTCGGACGGCGCATCAATCGTGTCCTTGACCTCGGTCCCCGTGTTGTCCATCGCTTCGTATTGGAATGTTGGCATTGCCAGACTCCGTGGGAGTTTTAGTAGTCGGTTGTCAGTGTTGAGTTGTTATTCGTCTTCGTTCGGGTGCCACTGGCTCTGCCAGTGCTTGCGGACTTCGAATGTCATTCGGCACTGGCAGAGCCAGTGGCACCCACTTCGTTTGTTGATTTTCAGGACCGGTGAGCCAGGTCGGAATTCTTACGAATTCCGCGACACCGACGCTGGCAGCGTCGGCCACGGCGTTAGTCGTCTTCGGTGACTGTTTCTCTTACGATTTCGTCGATGGTTGTCGCACCGTCGAAGATTTGTTTCAGGCCGGCTTCTCGCAGGGTGGTCATGCCTTGCGAACGCGCCAGGTGGCGGAGTTCGTCGATCGGGGCGTTCGAGACCACCATGTCGCGAATGTCGTCGGTAACGTCCAGTAATTCGTACACTCCGCAGCGACCCTTGTAGCCGGTGTTGTTGCACCGCTGGCAGCCGCGGCCATAGTAAAACTTATATTTGCGAGCCTGGGCGACGGGCAGTTGCAGCTCCATGAGGAGCTCGTCGCTGGGTTCGAATTGGGTGCGGCATTCGACGCAGATCTTGCGGACCAGTCGCTGAGCCAGGATGGCTTCCAGGGTGGCGGTCAGCAGGAACGGCGGGATGCCCATGTCGCGGAGTCGGGTGACGGCGCTGGGGGCGTCGTTGGTGTGCAGCGTGCTGAAGACGAGGTGACCCGTCAGGGCACTTTGCACGGCGATTTCGGCCGTTTCGAAGTCACGAATCTCACCGATCAGGATGGTGTCCGGGTCGTGTCGCAGGATACCGCGGAGGACGGTGGCGAACGTGACTTCGATGTCCGGATTGACCGGGATCTGCAGCAGACCTTCGATTTCGTATTCGACCGGATCTTCGGTCGTGATGATCTTGGTTTCGATGTCGTTGAGTTCGTTGAGCGCCGAGTACAGCGTGGTGGTCTTGCCGGAACCCGTGGGTCCGGTGACCAGGACGATGCCGTTCGGGCGGCGAATCATCTGGCGGAACCGGCTCAATGTGTTGGCATCCATGCCGATCTTGTTCAAGTCGAGCTGCACGACCGTGCGGTCGAGGACTCGCATGACGACCGCTTCACCGAACATGGTGGGCAGCACGCTGACTCGCAAGTCGACCGAGTTGCCGCCGACGTTCAGTTCGATACGACCGTCCTGGGGCAGGCGTCGTTCGGCGATGTCGAGTTCGGCCATAACCTTGACGCGGGTCACGATGGCGTTGGCGAGATGGCGTGGCGGCGGGACCATTTCGTACAGCACGCCGTCGGCCTTCACGCGGATTTTGAATTCGTCTTCGAACGGTTCGAGGTGGATGTCGCTGGCCTGGTCGCGGATGGCGAGCAGCAGGACCATGTTGAGCAGCTTGCGGATCGGAGCGGCGTCGGCGAGTTCTTCCTGACTGGTCAGGTCGAAGCCACCCGAGCGGGCCTGCTCTTCGCCCATCTGCTCTTCGATGTCGCTGAGGACGTCCTCGATGCTTTCCTGACGGTCGGCGTAGTAGCGTTCGATGGCCTGTTGCACGTGCATTTCGTTGGACACGGCACCGCGGACGTCGTAGCCCAGGAAGTTTCGCAGATCGTCGAGCGCCGCGATGTTCTGGGGATCGGCCATCGCGACTGTGAGGATGTTGTCCTTCAGGGCGATGGGCATGATCTTGTACAGGCTGGCCATCGTTTCGGGAACGAGTTCCAGGACCTTGGCCGGGACGTTGGTTTCCGGCAGGTTGACGACCTGCATGCCCCATTGTTCGGCCAGGGCTTCGGAGATCTGTGCTTCGTTCACCAAGCCCAGGCGGACTGCAACGCGCCCGATGACCTCACCGGGGCTTTGCTTTTGCTGCTCGAGCACATCCCACAGTTGATCTTCTGTGAGATATCCGAGGTCTACCAGGATTTGTCCGAGGCGACGTGAGGCCATGACTGATGTGCTTTCCTCAAGAAGTAAACGGGAACGGTTAGACTAGGAATGATTCCGCAACAATTCGTTTCGGAACCGACGCTGGCAGCGTCGGCCACGGGGCGGGATCATTCTTCTTCTTCACCGTCTTCGTCCTCGTCTTCCTTCAAGAGCCCCTTCTTCGCGAGGGTGATTTTGTTTCGCAATTCACCGGGCCCATTGGAGCGGACGATCACGTCACGCTCTTCGCAGAGTCCCGTTTTCCACAAGTTAAAGAGAGCGTCATCCAGGAGTTGCATGCCGTACTTCCGGCCTGTCTGGATCGACGAATTGATACGGTACGTTTTGTTTTCACGAATCAAGTTGGCGATGGCGGAGGTGACCACGAGCATCTCGTAGGCGGCGACCATCCCCTTGGGCTTGCGAGCCAGCAGGGCCTGGCTGAGGATGCCGATGATGGCCGTCGACAACTGGGTTCGAATCTGTTCCTGTTGACTGGTTGGAAACACGTCGATGATCCGGTTCACGGTCCCCTGGGCACCGGTCGTGTGCAGGGTTCCGAACACCACGTGGCCCGTTTCGGCGGCGGTGATGGCGGCCTGGATGGTGTCCAGGTCACGCATTTCGCCGACCAGAATGATGTCGGGATCCATACGCAACGCACGTCGCAGGGCTTCCGGGAAGTCGGGGACATCGACGCCGATTTCTCGCTGGTTGACCGTGCATTTGATATGTTTATGGTAATACTCGATGGGGTCTTCGAGCGTGATAATGTGGTGGTCAACGTGGTTATTCAAATAATTAATCATGCTGGCGAGACTGGTGGTCTTGCCAGAACCCGTCGGGCCCGTGACGAGGAACAGACCACGAGGCCGAGTGATGAGCTCGGCGACGACGGTCGGTAAACCCAGTTGTTCGAACGTGAGGAACTCATTGGGAATTCGCCGCAGCACCATACCGATATGACCTCGCTGCTTGAAGACAGCCACGCGGAAGCGGGCCAGCTCGCCGAAGGCAAATCCGAAGTCAGTCCCCCCGCGTTCCTGTAACTCCTGCTGATTGCGTTCGGGCGTGATGCTTTTCATCAGGCCGACGCAGTCTTCGGCTTCGAGTGATTTGGTTTCCAGGCGGACCATGTGACCGCCCGCTCGCAGAACGGGTGGCTGACCGCTGGTGATATGCAGGTCGCTCGCCCTTTGGCTGATGACGGTCTGCAGCAATTTATCGATCTGAACTGAACCGGCCATACGAGTCAGGCTCCTTGCACGCGCTGAGTAACAGTGTGACGGTCATGCCCGTAATGAATTCGAGCTGGGCATTGTCGTCGGTGGATGTGACTGGTCAGTAGCACGTCGTCGACATCGACTTTCTGTCTGAAACTCGCGTGGAACCATAATCGCAGAATATGAAGAACCATGACGTTCCCAGAACGGGAGGCCACGGGCTGTTGACGCTTCAATTATCCCACCACGCTCGGTCAGACCCAAAAATATTCTGTTTGGCACGTCGGAATACGGCCAGAAGGGAAATGGTCGCGAATCCTGAATACCCGCCCTGAAGACGAGGTAAACATCTCAAGTCGTTCCGATTCAACTCTCGAATGTTCGTGTTGCGAATTGCACCGCCCAGTAGTAGTGTCTTGCAAAATCGTACATTCAAGGAATTCGGCGAATGCACTGCCGCTTGTGTTGACGTGTTGTTGATGTCGCGGAAATGGGACGCCGAGTGCATCCAAAGTTTCAATCCCAGTTTGAGTGCGTTGGCACTCGGTTGCCCCGTCAATCAGTGTCCACCCTGGAAGAGTTTGAAGACTTCTGTCAAATTCGTAATCCCTTGCATGGCACGCTGTACGGCATCTTCAACGATCGTTTTCATGCCGAACAAGCGGGCCTGGCGGCGGAGATTTTGAGCGGGTTCGCTGCGGAAAGTCATTTCCCGCATGGTGCCGTTCATCATCATGAGTTCGTATACAGCCGTCCGGCCACGGCAGCCAGTTTGCTGGCAGTGTGAACACCCATTGCCGCGCATGAAGTTGGCCGTCGCGGCCATTTCCTGGGTGATGTCCAAGGATTGCATTTCGCCCGGGTCGGGCTTGTAGGGCTGCTGGCACTTGGGGCAATTCTTGCGGACCAAACGCTGCGCCATGATCGCCATGACGCTGGACGCGACCAGAAATGGCTGTACGCCCATATCGATCAGGCGTGTCACAGAACTGGGCGCATCGTTGGTATGAAGAGTGCTGAAAACCAAGTGTCCTGTAAGTGAAGCTTGAATTGCCATCTCGGCGGTCTCGTGATCGCGGATTTCCCCGACCAGGATCACGTTGGGTGCCTGACGCAGCATCGCGCGGATGATGCGGGCGAAGTTCAGTCCGATGTTGGCTCGGACCTGGACTTGGTTAATTCCGGGCAGGTAGTATTCGACCGGATCTTCGGCCGTAATGATTTTTCGGTCGGGTCGGTTGAGTTCTCCCAGGGCGCTGTAGAGTGTCGTCGTCTTGCCC
>CAMAVF010000034.1 GCA_945861445.1 Planctomicrobium piriforme
TTCAGATTGCCGCATCAGTTCGAGCATCGCTTCTTGAACGCAGTCTTCTGGGGTATCGGTCCACTGCGCGGCGAAAAGTTCCAGCGCGGCGGAATGCTCAGCGAGCAAACTCGCAATCTGCTGCGCCGTGAACCAATTCGCCATCGTCCTCTCCCACGGATGCGATACTTACTGATATGTCGCCGGTCGCAATTGATTTTTTCAGCAGACGGGAGAAATCTGTCGGACCGTGGTGCAGTGACTGTCCTTCACGAGACCGCAATTGCCAGCCGAATCACCTGCATAACGCCTTCTGCAGGTCTCTGTGAGAGGATCCATTTCTGGCGTCGAATTGTGTAAAAGTCCCGACTGCCGACCGGGAACGTGAGGTGGCAGGTTGCAAACCTCAAATAGGAAGAAGCTCGGGCCGTTTGCAGACGGTTCTTCCCTGGCCCGTAATCGGTTCGCTGACAGCATAGGCAATAGCGCATAGGAGATCAAATGAGGGTTTGGGGTCGGGTCTTCAAAATACAAAAATGGCCCCGACGTTGATCAGTGGTTGAGCGCTGAACTGGCGCCATTTTTGAATTTGGAACAGCCGACCCCGAATGCCCTTACGGGACTGTGCTCACCTGCCTGATCTCATGACAGGCTGGAAGCCTATCCGAGGGGGGTGATTTCGTCAGAGACGGGCAGGAGTGCCTACCACGGGTGACCAGGATTCGCAGCACAATCAGGATGCCGAGCGTCCCGATGATCGCTGTCGTGCAGGAGGCGACTGCCACCAGTGGACTTGGTGAATAGCGCAACTGGGGCCAGACGACTGCCGGCAAGGTCTCATTGTTGGGCGTCGCCAGAAAGATGCTCACCAGCGATTCATTAAGCGACAAGACAAACACGGCGATACCCGCCGCGAAGAGTACCGGGGCGAGTAAAGGAAGTGTGACTCTGCGCAAGATCTCTGGCTGGCTCGCCCCCAGGCCGGCGGCGGCCGTTTCCAATTCGCTCAGTTGCTCGGGCAAACACGTGCGAATGATCAAGAAGCCAATCGGCAAACCGATCGTGGCATGGACGAGCACCATGCCGAGTGTCGTCCCCCATAAGCCAGTGACATGGACCAGCGGCAACAGCCCGATTCCTAATGCTGCGGGAGGGATGAGGGCCGGTAATAGCAGCAGGAAGCTGACGAACCGCTGCTGAGTCCTGGTCAAGTTCCCCATCGACCAGGCGGCTGGTGCGGCCGTCGCGACAGCCAGTCCGGCTGCCAGTCCGGCAACAGTGAGACTTTGCAGAATGGCGTGCATCCAGCGTCGGTCTTGAAAGCAAGCCACATACCACTTGAACGACCAGGCAGTTGTTGGCGGCGTCAAGAACGAATCTGGCGAGAACGAGACCCAGACGGTGTGCAATACGGGGGCCAGCAAGCAGACAATCGTGCCCCAGCCCAGAACTGAGATGACCCGTTTGCGGATCAGCATCGGGTGACCCTCCGCATCTGGACGACGGCCGGCACCCCTGTCGCTGCCACAGTGACCAGGACCAGCAACCCGACGGCCTCGGTCGCGGCCAGCGGCCAGCGACCGTATTCGAATGCCTGTCGATGTAGCTCCACCGCCAGGGTGGTTTCATTCGGACGGCCCAGGAACAGTGGCCCTAAAAATGCACCCAGGCCCCACATGAGTCCTAACTGAAACGCCAGGATCATTCCGGGCATCGACAAGGGGAGCGTCACACGGCGAAAGACTTGCCACGAGCTGGCTCCCAACCCGCGCGCGGCAGCTCGCAACGTCGGATCCAGATTCAGTAATTGGGCGTAGATCACAATGACCGCATAGGGCAACACGAGATAAACTTCCGCGATGAGGGTCGCCAGCACGCCCCGCGGTAGCCAGCGTTGCAGACCGAACAACATCGCCAGCAGCCCGGCCGTCTTGGGCATCAGGATCAAGCCCAGCGCGATCAATTGCATGCGAGCGGTCAGCGAGCTGAGAAACAGGCCCAGCGGATAGGCGATCAACAGCACCATCGTCGCGATGGCCAGACCGCAGCCCACGGTAAATCCAGCGATTCCCAGCAAATAACCATCCGCGAAGGCCGCATAGTTGGTGAACGACAGCGTCCCCGGTGTATAGAAACCGCGGCCTGTTGCTGGTTCATACAGACTGACGCGAATCAACAGCAACAGTGGCCCGATCACTAATCCACAGACCATCGCCAGAGCGGGTCCGGCCGGCAGCAGTGCTGAGACACGGTACTTCACAGGGAATCCTCATCGGGAATTTCCCACAGATGTTCCCGGGGCAGATCGAGTGCAATCGGGTCCCCCACGGACAGATCAGAAATGGCGCGAGTCCGCAGCTTCAACACAAAGTCCTGACACTGAACTTCAGCGACTAAATCTGCACCGTGAAAGTTTACGGCTATCACTCGACCCGGATGCTCCGTGCCAATCCGGATCTGCTCGGGGCGGATCAGTACCGTGCCTTTCTGATTCAATCCTAAGCGAGTCGCCTCGATCAGATTCGCATCTCCCAGAAAGCGGGCTACGAACTGACTGCGCGGCCGGTCATACAGTTCGCGCGGGGAGTCAACTTGCAGCAACTGACCCGCCCGCATCACCCCCACGATGTCGGAACTGGCCAGAGCCTCTTCCTGGTCGTGGGTCACCATGACCGTGGTGACCGCGGACTGTCGATGAATGCGGCATAACTCGAGTCGAACTTGTTCTCGCAGGTGGCGATCCAGGCTGGCCAGCGGCTCGTCCAACAAGAGTACGGGTGGCTCGAAAGCCAGGGCGCGGGCCAGGGCGACCCGTTGTTGTTGACCGCCGGAAAGTTGCGACGGAAAACGATCTCGCTCTGCCGGACTCAGGCCAACTTTATCGAGCACCGCGTCGACTTGTTGCCGGACTGAGGCTTTCGCGCGCCCTCGGACTTCCAATCCAAATGCCACGTTCTGGCGAACGGTGAGATGAGGAAAGAGTGCATAGTTTTGAAAGACCATGCCCACGTGGCGTCGTTGGGGCGGCTGTGCGGTGACATCGCTTCGCTGGAGAAAGACCTGTCCGTGCTCCGGAGTGAGGTAGCCTCCGATTAAGCGCAGCAGCGTGGTCTTGCCGCAGCCGGACGGGCCCAGGATGGTCACAAATGCCCCTGTGGGAATCGTCAGCGACACATCGTTTACGACGCATTGGCCGCCGTACGCGAACGAGACACGCTCCAGCCGGACGGCTTCAGTCGCCGCGCAGGATGGTGCGGTCCCAGCGGTCGGCGAATTCGTCCCAGTGCTCGGCATAGACGTCATAGGGGTAGTACTGCAGGGTCCGGAATTGTGCGTCAGTATGCGGGTAGAAGGTCTTCCAATAAGGATCTTCCGAGGCCATCCTGGCCGCGGTCTGCGGGAGTGCCGTCGCCATTCCCCGACGAGCAAACTCGTACTGCACAGGATCGCCAAACATCAAATCCAGAGCCGCCTCCGCTAGATCCTGGTTCTTGGTTCCCACGGGAATGGCCCAGAACACTTGGACCATCGCCCGGTCATGTTCCGGAACCAAAGCTGCCAGATCCGGCTTTTCGCGGATGGCCTGCAGGTACTCCGGGCTATGCATGTTGCCAGCCGCGACGGACTTGTCATTCAGAGCGAGAATCATATCCGTCGAAGTCGGCCACCACAGTTTAACGGCTTTCCGATGTTCCCGCGCGTATTTGAAGACGTCATCTGCCTTGGTGCGCATCAACTCATGCGCAGTCCCGGGCTTGCCATTCGCATCCGCCAGAGCGGCGGCGAACGTGTAGAGGCTCATATAGAAGCTGCTATACAGCCCAATCTTGCCTGCCAGATCGGATTGAAACAGATCGGACCAGCGGGTGGGGGGTGTCGCGAGCAATTTTCGGTGATAGGCAAACGTCATCACCGAGTCAGGATATGGCAGTCCCAATCCCTCCCGATAGACCCAGGTATCCAGCGCCGCCGGGGTCATCGCCTTGTGGTTCGGGATCCGTGTAAAATCAATTTTCGCAAACAGACCTTCTCGGGCTGCCGGAAAACCTTGTGTGGCATCGGTGATCATCAAATCGAAGGGCGGGTTGTTTGCGGGGGCCGTCTTGAGCTTCGCGATGGCATCCCACCAGCCGGAAAACAGAGTCACAGTGCAGCCGGCCGCGGCCTCGAATCGCGGGACAAACACCTCTCGCATCGTCTTCTCGTGGCTGCCCGCATAGACGAAGACACGCAGTTCGCGTTTGGTCTTCGATGCGGGCGCCGGGCCGGAAGGCTGGCAGCCCGCAACGGCACTGGCGGCCGCAGTCGCGGTAGTTCGCAGAAATGAGCGACGGGAGATGGAACGCATATTTGGCCCTGCGATTGCGCTTTCAAAATAGGATTGCGCGTCAGCAGTCTATGCCCCACCCCCGCGGAAGAACTATCTCCCCTCGCCCCAGTAATCTGGGGAGAGGGGCTGGGGGTGAGGGGAACGATCAACCAATGACGCGGAGTTCAGTTTTAGAGGGAAATAGTGCTTGGTAACGTCGCTCGAATGACGCTCGTAAAGCCCCTCACCCCCAGCCCCTCTCCCCGGCGAACCGAGGCGAGGGGAGATCGAAATTCGTTGTTGAGCTTGACGACAACATGGATTTAAACGCAACATTTGGTTAAGTGAGACGTCCATTATCCACGATCTCGAAACGTCATCACCCCCGCGACAATTCGCCCCGCTGTCGTGATCCAGCATAGCGCTCCAAAGACCCAGGCCAGCATTGCAAACCGATCCGGCAGCAAACAGCACAGCACGATGAAGACGACGGTTTCAGTCCCTTCAATCAATCCGGTCGAATAAAAGAAGGACTTCTTTCCCAGGCTGTCTGCGGTCACTCCACGCTTGGCCGCGATGGCTGCGTAAGCCAGGAACGAGCCTCCGGTCCCGATGAAACTGTAAATCAAAAATGCTGCGGGTAATGTAAACTCCGGTCGCGAGACCGCGAAGGCAAACGGAACGCCCGAGTAAAAAATCATGTCGAGGACAATGTCGAGATAACCGCCGACGTCAGTCGGACCGTGGCGGCGGGCAATCGAACCATCCAGTCCGTCGGCCACCCGATTCAACAGTATAAACGTCAGTGCAATCTCATAACTTTGCCAGGCAATCGCCACGCAACCGACGGCTCCGAGCAGGAAGCCGAGGATCGTCATGGCATTGGCACTCAAACCCAGGCGAGCCAGCACGAGGGCCAGACGATTGAGCGTCGGATCAATCAGCCGCCGCACCCGCGTGTCGAGCATGCTAATCCCTCAAGAATCGAGCCTGCGGCTCGTCACTCAGACCACGGGCTTCGCGATTCCGAATCTGGTCTTCATAAACCTTGCGGCGATCAATGAAGAACATGCCCCCCCTGGCCCCGCGAATGCGGACTCGCAAATAGGTGAGCCACGCCAGGGCCTTTTCGGGCCATTTCGCACTGCGGCGACCGCTCAGATAAGGTCCGTTTGTCAGGTAGGCACCCGCACGGATCGGCGGGCGGACGACCTTGGCGGCGCCCCCTGGACGGTTCAGGGCATACACATCGTGGGCCCAGGCACCCGTGATCAAATTCGCGGCCGGAAACGGTGCCGCGTTGCCCCACAGGACTCGTTCCCGAGGCCCGTTGGGATTGCAGAACCAGGGGAATAACGACCGCATACAGCACGAGAAGTACGCGTACTCGCGCGGATCATAATGCCGTTCGCGGAATAGAAACAGCACCTCGCGCCGTTCCGTCCGCACGAAGCGGTAGATCTCACGGCGGAACTTCGGATCGGTGATGTGCCGATACCCATCCTGCAAATCGTTGAACAGGACGATGCCGCTATTGTAGTGAGAGGAACCGTGCATGTAATTGATCGCGTGGGGCATGCGCCGCTGCGGGCCAATGGGTAACTCGGACGTCGTGGCCGACTGTCGCACCCGTCCCGCCAGAAACCGGCCGTTCGCCAACAGGACCACATCATCATCGGCCAGAGTTGTCGCTCCGGGTGTGCGAGGCGACCGATAAATCACGTTATCCTGCCAGATCGGCTGGCCCGTTTCGGGATTGATCCCCGTGACCCACGGATGCTGCACATCGACCAGCCCCGCAGGCAACGGACGAAGGTGAAGTATATCCAGGACCCGCAGGATGTCGCCACCATTACGCACCATCTGCCGTGCCCAGCGAACCGGCAAGCCGCACCAATACCCCGCCGCGTCCACCAGCTTGGCGATGACGGGCAGCGGAGCTGGCCTGAGTGCAATGAGGGCTTGATCGGTGGCCATGAAGAGCTTTATTCGGGGAGCGTTTTCCGGAAGATCTTTTTCAGGAGCTGAAACAACACTTCGACGGCATCCAGAATCTGGGCCAACGGCCTGTTTCCGTGATGCTCACAGCCGGCTCGAACAACAGCGGTTTCTAACGTGGACGAGTCCCGCAGGCGTCGGCGGGGATGGGGGATTTCGCCGCCTGACCGGATCCAATCGCTTCACCCACCATGCCGTCGGTCGCCTTGGCCCCGAATGCGTTGTTCCACCAGCGACGGACCACGCCGCAAATTCCAAAGGCCTTCAACGGGGCCGACCACAGTTTCGGCTTGTTATGGATCTCGCCCCAATCCGGGACGTCTTCGTGAAAGTAGTAGACTTCCCACAGCGTCTCATCGGGATCGGTGATCCACAATTTCGACTGTCGGGCATAGCAGCATTTGACGTCATCCTGCTCGCCAATGCGGGCTCCGACAGCCTTCATCCGTTCGTGGATGGCTCGCAGTCCTTCCAGAGACGTCATCCGCAATCCCAGGTGATTCAACGGACCACCCGCGCAGGCTCGCTTGGGTTTCAGTGACAGGACCAGCGGAGGAATATCGACTTCGAACTTCGCGTAGTCGGCGTAAGATTTGACCGGCCCCTCGCCCAGCAGCGCGCTGTAGAACTCGATCGACTTCGCCAGATTCGACACGTTCAAGCTCGCGTGAAACTTGATTAACTGCGTGGCCCTGGCCGGGGTCCTGTTCGGAACGGGGGTCACTTCCGTGGCTAGGCTCATTGGGGATCTCTCCGATTGAGTTCAGGCGGTCGCGAGGACTATCTGTCATTCTTACGACTATCTGAACGACATTCTTATGGCTGGCGGTAAGCCTGTCAAGGAATTGGGACGGCCATCCTCAATTTCGTTGAGTTGCTTGACACACGATCTGACAACTATAAGAATGTCAGAGCGTTCCTCAAAGAGTGCATGTGGAAGCCACCTTGCCGGTAGCCAACCCCCGCTCACGCCGAGTCTCGAGTCCTGACCCCGCGCGCCATTCCAGAGCGAATGGAGCGCACGATACTCAACGAGTTTGTCCGGTCTTACAATCGACCGATTCGCCCTCCTCAAATTCCTCAGCAGCAGGCGTACCTCACATGAATGCTTACAGATCCAGGCAGTCAAAGTTGATTGCTCGACGAGGCTTCACCCTCATCGAATTGTTGGTCGTGATCGCGATTATCGCAGTCCTGATCGGCTTGCTATTGCCGGCGGTCCAGCAAGCTCGCCAGGCTGCCTATCGGACCCAATCACGAAATAACCTGCACAATCTGGCGCTGGCCTCGGCCAATTTCGAACAGACCTTCGGCCATCTGCCGACGAGCGGTGGCTATGACACTCCGCAGACGCTTCCCAGCGTGTCCACGGTCAATGGGACCGTGACGACCATGCCGCAGGTGACGACGACTGCGCCCACCTTCAGCTACAGCCCGAGCTGGGGTGATCCGAGTGACAATCCGAAGTTTCAACTCGGATCGACATTTTATTCCCTGTTGCCATACCTCGAACAAGCCTCCCTCTTTAACGATCCGTCAAAGTGCATGACGACGGCTTTGCCGGTCTTGAGCATGCCATCGCGGCGCAGCGGTGCGTTCCCCATTCCGGCGACAGATCCCTTCTATCCTGGCTGGAGCTACTCGGCTCCCGGGATCGCTGCTGCCGCCCGATCAGACTACGCTGCGAACGATCAAGTGTATCTGACAACCTACGGGTCCAAGTGGGGCAAGCCACGCTTGCTGCGCGATGTCACGGATGGGCTGTCCAATACGATTACGTTTGGTGAAAAGGCGATGGCTCAAAAGGGTTGGGCGGGTGGCGGGTTGTACTGGGATGAACCGTGGATTCTGGGAGGGACCGGCGGATCCGGCCGCTGTGGCAATGAAATGTATTCTGACGGCGTGCTCAACAGCTTCCCGAACAAGGCTTCGGATAAAACGGTGATCGTGGCGGTGAATAACGGTTGCGGTGGCGGCAACTGGGGCTCGCCGGATCCCAGTGCGGCACAGCTTGCATACGGGGACGGCAGCGTTCGCACCCTGAGCTATTCCATCGACACGACCGTACTCGCATACATGATCCAGCCGGCCGACGGCCAGGTCTTCGCCAACTAATCAACTCTAATTAACTCTAGCAAAACCTCTGCGTCAGTTCAGAACCGCGTGAAATATCGCGGTTCCGAACTTCCCACAACCGGTTTTGTTGGAGCTTCCAACGATCAGGGCAGGAACTGTTCCATGTCAACCAAGTTAACGCGGCTGGCAACGCTGTTGGCCGCCGGGCTGGTCATCAGCTTTTCCGGCTGCGAAGATGCTGAGGAGAAGCCGTTGCTGGTTCCGGCGACGGGCAAAGTGCTGCACAAGGGCCAGGGGCTAACCGCTGGATCGATCATCTTCTTTCCGGATCGCGATGCCGAGTACCAGAAGGACAGCCCCACCAGCCTGCTGCAGCTTGATGGCTCGTTTACGATGAAGACATTTCCCTTCGGTGACGGTGTTGCTCCCGGGAAATACAAAGTGTGCCTCAGTCCAGCCCTGGCGGGGGGAATCAAACTTCCCGACTATGCGGATCTCACGAAAACCCCGTGGGAGGTGGAAATCACCGATACCGGGAAAACGGATATCGTGTTCGAGGCCAAGTAATTGAATGGCCATCTTGCGGGAGACTCAACCTGCGGTACTCGGGCCACCCCGCGGCACGGAGTTAGCCGCCGGTTCTGCAAGGGGAAGGGGTCGGGTGTTCAAACTTCAAAATTGGCTGCTCGAACGCTGCTGACTGCCGGTTCGACTCACCGGCCAATTTTGAAATTTGAGGACCCGACCCCATTTTTTTATACTCACGCACTCCATTAGCCCAACGAACGGTCAGTCTCCAAGTTGTCTCGCGACGAGTGAATCGATTTGATGGACTTCGTGTTTCGACCGGTTTGATCAGTGTCGTACGATCTGGGGTTCGGGTCTTCAAAATACAATATTGGCTCGGGCTTTGTTGAGTGATTGTACGTTGAACTCTCGCCAATTTTGAATTTGGAACACCCGACCCCGCACCGAGCCTGACCTACCTGACGGTTCGTCAACCGGAACACTCGATGTGAAAACGCTCGCATGGGTGGCATTTGTCCTGTATCGGAAGTAGATTGCGGGAATGATGAATCTTCCCTCAACGTCGAGTTCGCCCCCTGTGGATCGCGCTGCGGCCTTTATCGCGCGGTGGCAGGCTTCCGCCGCTGCTGAACGGGCCAACTATCAAGGGTTTCTGTCGGAACTCTGCGACATCCTGGGCGTCACCCGGCCCGACCCCACCGGCGCGAACGATGCTCACAACGCCTACGTCTATGAGCGGAACGTCACCTTTCAGAACCTGGACGGCACGACCAACGGCGGCCGCATTGACCTCTATAAGCGAGGCTGCTTCGTCCTGGAAGCCAAGCAGGGTAGCGAGCAGGTAGTCAAAGACGAATTCCAGCTCACCGCTGCCGACAGCCAGGCACCCAAAGCGAAGAAGGGCACGGCCGTCCGCGGGACCCGGGGCTGGGACGACGCCATGTTCAAGGCACGCGGCCAGGCCGAACAATACGCCCGGGCCCTGCCCGTCGAAGAAGGCTGGCCCCCCTTCCTGATCGTGGTCGACGTCGGGCACACGATCGAACTGTTTGCAGACTTCACGCGGTCGGGGAAGACCTATCTGCCCTTCCCGGACCCCGGCACACATCGCATCAAGCTCGACAAGCTCAGCGACCCGGAAATCATCGAACGCTTGAAAACGGTCTGGAGCGATCCGCTGTCGCTCGACCCCAGCCGCCGCAGTGCCAAGGTGACGCGGGAACTGGCCGAGCGTCTGGCTCGACTGGCCAAGTCACTGGAAGGGACGCAGGACGGCGCCGGCCGCAAGCTGGAACCCAAACGCGTCGCCGACTTCCTGATGCGGTGCCTGTTCACGATGTTTGCCGAGGATGTCGAACTCCTCGACAAAGGCAGCTTCACCGCGCTGCTGGAGAGCTTAAAGGACGACCCAGCCGCGTTCCCCGACATGGTCCGTTCGTTGTGGGAAGCGATGGACAAGGGGACGTTCTCACCCATCCTGCGGAAGAAGGTGCGGCAATTCAACGGCGGTCTGTTCGAGGACTGCGAAGCGTTGCCGTTGAAGTCCGAACAAATCAAGTTGCTGCTGGAAGCCGCGAAGTCCAACTGGCGCGAGGTTGAACCGGCGATTTTCGGCACGCTGCTGGAGCGGGCCCTGGACCCGATCGAACGGCACAAGCTGGGTGCCCATTACACTCCACGAGCCTACGTCGAGCGGCTGGTGATGCCGACAATCATTGAGCCGTTGCGTGAGGAATGGGACACCGTGCGGGCCGCCGCCGTGACGCTCGCCAATCGCGGCGACAAAGCCGCCGCCATCGAAGAGGTCCGCGGCTTCCTGGCTCGCCTGTGCGACATCCGAGTTCTCGATCCGGCGTGCGGCAGCGGCAACTTCCTGTATGTCGCACTCGAACACATGAAGCGGATCGAGGGCGAAATCCTCAACGCGCTCCGCGACTTCGGCGGGCAATTGGTGGAAGTCCACACCGTCGATCCCCACCAGTTCCTGGGAATTGAAGTCAACCCGCGAGCCGCCGCGATCGCCGACCTTGTGTTGTGGATCGGCTACCTGCAATGGCACATCCGCACCCGTTCGCTATCGGACATCCACGAACCGATCATTCGGAAGTTTCACAACATCGAGTGCCGAGACGCGGTGCTGGCGTGGGATTCCGTCGAATCTGTCTTGGACGAAGGCGGCCAACCGGTCACACGCTGGGATGGTCGGACGATGAAGAAGCATCAGGTGACTGGCGAGGATGTGCCCGATGAAACCTTCCGAGTTGAAGAACTGCTGTACGTGAACCCCCGCGAAGCGGATTGGCCTAAAGCGGAGTACATCGTCGGGAACCCACCATTTGTCGGCAACAAGCGAATGCGACTGGCCCTTGGCAATGGTTACGCGGAAACGCTACGTGCTGTCTATCCGAGCGTAGTGAAAACGGCAGACTTCGTAATGTATTGGTGGGAGAAAGCCGCCGCGATCATTCGATCGCAAAAGGCGCGTCGGTTTGGGCTCATCACGACTAACTCAATCACGCAAACATTCAATCGGCAAGTCGTGCAGCGCCATGTGGAGCCTGCGGATAAATCGACGCCATTAACGCTCGCCTTCGCCATACCAGACCATCCGTGGGTCGATACGTCCGACGGTGCAAATGTTCGTGTTGCCATGACGGTCGGCACGATGCAGTTAGGTCAGGCGCGGTTGTATCAAGTGGTCCTCGAAGCCGACCAGAATGGTGACGGTTCCGCTTCAGTCACGTTAGACCGCCACGATGGGCACATCAATTCAGATATTACAATTGGAGCCGATGTAACAAGTATTGGGCCGCTGAAGGGAAATCGTGGGATCTGTTTTCAAGGCATGAATCTAGTGGGTGACGGCTTTCGCGTTACGGAAGATGAAGTCAAACAACTCGGGTTCACCGTTAACCACCTGCCGCCGATCATTCGCAGATACCAAAAAGGCCGACCGCTTCTCCAAGGTGGAGATTCTGGCCTCGTAATCGATTGCTTTGGACTTAGCTCGGACGAAGTCCTCTCGAATTATCCCACCATCTACCAGCACCTAGTCAACCGTGTAAAAGCGGAACGAGATCACAACAATCGCCCTTCACGTAAGAAGAACTGGTGGCTTTTCGGAGAGCCGGTTGGCAAGCTACGTACTGCACTTCGAGGATTGAAGCGATTCATCGTCACAGTCGAGACGTCTAAGTTCAAGCCGTTCACCTTTATCGGTGCTAACATAGTTCCCGATCACAAACTCTATGCGATTGCATGCGACGACGCCTTTACACTGGGGATTCTTTCGTCTCGGCCGCACCGGACGTGGGCACTGGCAGCGGGTGGGACACTTGAGGACCGACCGACTTGGACCAACACGACTTGCTTCCTGCCGTTTCCATTTCCACAGGCGTCCGAAGTGGCAAAAACTCGCATCAGTGATTTGGGCGAGAAATTGGACGCACATCGCAAGCGACAGCAAGTCAAACATCCGGACGTGACTCTAACAGGCATGTACAACGTCCTAGAAAAGCTCCGCTCAGGCGAGGTTCTCACCGCCAAAGAGAAGGTGATTCACGAGCAGGGGTTGGTGTCGGTCCTCAAGCAACTGCACGACGACCTCGACGCGTACGGCTGGCCGATGACTTTGACCGATGAGGAAATCCTCGAGCGGCTGGTGGCACTGAATGCCGAGCGGGCGGCCGAGGAACAACAGGGGCTCATCCGCTGGCTGCGGCCGGAGTTTCAGAATCCGACCGCCGGGCTAAAGACTCAGGCTAAGCTGGAGTTTGCTGAACCGGAGGAAGCTGAGGAGGAGGGGGAGGACGCGGCCACTACGGGGAAGAAGACGAAGAAGACGGGCAAGAGTGCCCATCCTACGGGGGTTAAGAAAATTCCCTGGCCGAAGACTTTGCCCGAGCAGATCCAGGGGGTGCGGCAACATCTGCAGACGGCCACCAAACCGCTCGCGCCGCCGGACCTCGCCCAGCTCTACACCCGAGCCAACCTCGAACGGATCCAGGAAGTCCTCGATTCGCTGGTGATCATCGGCACGGCCCGCCAGTTGCCAGGCGGCACCTTTGTTGCATCGTAGCGCGGCGAAGGAAGAAAGCAGCCGCTAAATGGTGGAGCGTTTGCCAAACTGCGAGAAGCGAAGCGTGACTCCGCCGCTTTATGAGCATCGGCGAACCAAAAAAGGTGCCAGGATCCGATTGTTTTCTGCCGTGCGGGCGGGGTCGGGCCTGATGTGATGAAAGGCAGCGAAAAGTCGCGGTGTTTTGGTGGTTGGGCCAATCGGGAATCTGTTTCGCCTAACACTCTTGCTTTGAATAAATACCCCACCGGGTTACGTCACCTAGCCCAAGGGTTGCCCGCACCAGCGGGCTACCCTGGGTAGGGATCCCAAGAGGATGTGTACTCTGAAAGGGTTCCGTCACCGGCATTTTCGTCTGGCGAGCAATGGCGAGCCCCCGTGGCCGACGCTGCCAGCGTCGGTGCTTATCTGCTGTGACGCTGCATTGTGGATGAGGAGGATACAGACGCTGGCAGCGTCTGCCACGGGGCGCAACCCTTTCAGGGTAGAGTTCAAGATTGATTGGTTACCCAGGGTAGCCCGCTGACGCGGGCAACCCTGGGCTAGGTGGCGTATCCCCTTCGGGGAATTTATTCAATGACCCGCGATTGTTACGTGTAACAAAAGCCGGACGAACACTTTCGTTCGGTATGGCCAGCTTTTCATCACCCCTTATCCGTGCCGTGGCGGCAAGCGGTGACGCAGTTCCAGGAAGCTGATCAGATTGGAATTCGTCGGGGTGGCGACCGGCTGGGCCGCAGCTTGCTGCTGAATCGATTCCACAGTTGCCGGGAGGCGTTGTTCGAGAATCGGTTTGAATGGGCCCGCTGCCTGAAATGCGACGGGGGGAAAGCATCCCAGAATCGAGGCCACAATTTCTTCCTGCAGCAGCTCGTGCGGAGGTGCGACCTGGCTGTCGGGAAATGCCATTCGCAGGCCAACCAGCAGCAGCACCCAAACTTGATCGCGCGGACGCTCGCTGTTTTGCAATAGCTGCTGAGCACCAAATTCCCGGGCTCGGATGGGATCAAACGCGAAGTCGTCGACTTGATAAGTTTCGACCAGATGCCCCAGCATGAGATCGGTCCAGCGTTCGACCCGACGGCGGATGCGGTCGATATTGGCCAAATGTTCGATGCCCAGCGTCGTGTCGGTCACCAGCAGTTGCAGAGCCCGCTTGCGAGCATCCAGGTGACCCAGCAGGACGTGGCGAGCGATCGGCTCGGTGAGGTGCGTTCCCTGGGCCTGGTCGCGTGCGGTCAAGGCGGCTCCCCAGACGCGAGTGAGCACTTCGGACACAAAAATCTCTTCCAGGATCGGCTCGAGGTCCCGCCACATCTGCAAATGTTCGTCCGGGGGGACGCTCGCGTATTGGCGTTGATACCGGGCCAATGCCATCAGCCAGAGCTTCAGCCGGCGCTGCGAACGGTCCCAGAATTGCTCCAGCGTACCCGCCGGCAGCGGCTCACGGCCCTCGACGAAATGGGGACTAAAGGCCGAGATCAGCGCTGCGATTTCAACTGTCTGCCGGTTGTTCACAATGCTTCAGTCTTGGTTCGAGAATTCTGCAAATGTCGACGAGCGTGTGCCTGTCAACGTGGACAACCGATGTCAATATCCGGACTGCCTGGTCCCTCAGAGGGAGTGAACCCAGGCCCGTGTGATGCAACGTGAGTGCGCGATGCAGCGAGAGAAAGCAAACTTTGAGCCGTAATTGGAATTCCTCTTCGCACCCACGTAATGGGCGTGGCAGTCACCACTTGCGGATTGTGTAAAACAATCTGAACACGTAAAAATGGTGTTCCCTGACGACAGGGCTGTGGTGTTTGGTCAACGTCGACGTGGCAGGCGGTCGCGGAATTCTGTGACTTCCGCAGTCTCATTGGTTGTGGCGACCAGAATCGATTATCTTGGAGGCACACCCGGGTGGCGCACCTTGCTGCCCGATTCATCTATTGAGGTCGAGTCGAGCCATGCCGCTGGAACCATTGCCCCAACCGCTGGATGTGATTGCCGTCGGGGCGCATCCGGATGATGTCGAGATTGGCTGCGGCGGCACGGTGGCACGGTTGGTTCAACAGGGCTACCGTGTCGGAATCATCGATCTGACGAATGGCGAACCGACGCCCAGTTGTCCGCATCCCGATGTGCGTCTGGCGGAAGCCGCGGAGGCGGCCCGGATTCTGGGTGTGCAGATGCGCAAGACACTCGATCTGACAAACCGCCGGCTGTTCGATTCATTTGAAGCACGGGTCGCCCTGGCGACGGAGTTTCGTCGCTATAAACCGAAGCTGGTGCTGGGATTGATCGGCAAGACGCCATTGGCGTCCCCGGATCACTGGCAGGCCAGTCAAATTACGGACGCCGCGATCTTTTATTCCCGTTTGAGTAAATGGGATGAGTTTTTCGACGGGCTGGCGGTCCACACCATTCAAAAGCAGGTTTGGTATCAATTGGGTACAGCAAGTTTGGAAATCCCAGCTTCCGCAGGGCATTTTGTCGTGGATATCAGCGAGTCCCTGAAGCTAAAATTGGAAGCCATTCGGGCGTACAAAACACAATTTCCGCCGTCCAAAGATCGGGTGTTCCAGATGGTCACCAGCCAGAACCAACTGGCCGGTTCCAGTGCGGGATTTCCGGCCGGCGAGTTGTTATTTGCCGCAACCACTTTGGGAGTCAGTGATTTGGTACAGGCCGTGTGCGGACTTGCCGAGGCGACGGCCAAGTCAGTCGCGGCTGACCGAGCCGACGATGTACCGCATTTGAGCGCCGGAACGACGTCGGAGTTGTAACAGCGGGAACTTGAAATTAAACCGGCGAGTTGCAACAAATCGAGCAATAACTATACAACCCATTGTCAGTCACTCGATAACATGGAAACGGTGAGGGGCGAACCTCACACCCCATCACACTCGACCAGACCTCAGTCGCAGTACGGGAGAATCGCAAGTTGGGCTGGCTTTCGCGGTTGAACTTCTGGTTTAAAGAGCAGTCGGTGATTCCCACTGCTGCCGCTGAAGGTCCGCAGTTGCGGTGGGGTGTCGTCAGCATCACGGGCAATTTCCGCGAGAACAACGAAGACCGCTACGTCGTCGACGAGCAAGGTCGATTCTTTGTGGTCTGTGACGGCATGGGAGGCCAATCGGCCGGAGAACGCGCCAGCGCGATGGCCACCGAACTGGTTCCTCAGCGGTTGCAACAGTCATTGTCTTTCAAAAACGACCCGCCTGAGAAAGTCTTGCTGGGCATCGACGATGCCGTCGGACACGCAAATGCCGAGATCATGGCATTGGCGCAGGTGGACCCCAACTGCAGCAACATGGGGACGACGATCGCCATGCTGGTGAAGGTCGGGCAGTCGTTTTATGTCGCCGGAGTCGGTGACAGCCGCGTCTACCGGATGCGCAGCGACAATTTCGAGCAGCTAACGACCGATCATTCCCTGTCGCAGGCCCTCGTCATAGCCGGGACCATCAGCAAGGAAGATGCCGCCAATCATCGCTACAAGCACGTCCTGGTCCGCTATCTGGGTTCGAAAGAGGGGGGCGCGGGAGCTGAAGCCAAGCCCCATGAAATCCAGTCGGGCGATCGGTTCATGATCTGCTCCGACGGCGTCACCGACGGCACCAACGATGCGCAACTCGCCATCCTGATGAGCCGCTTTCCGCAACCCCAGGAAACGGCCCAGGCAATCATCGAAGCAGCCCAGGCAGGCGGATCGAAAGACAACATCACCTGCGTTGTGGTCTTCGTCGACTAGGAGCGATGTTTGAGTTGCACAGGGCAACCGCCCGTACCTCAAGCGTTGAGAATTTCCCGAATGACTTGGCCGTGGTCGATGGCGAGCCGCTTGCGGCCGGGGATCTCGAGCTTGTGGGAATCGAGCCCGAGCTGATGGAGCACTGTGGCATGGATGTCAGTTACGTAGTGCGGATGTTCGACGGCGTAGAACCCGAGTTCATCGGTGGCGCCGTGCGTGACGCCCCCTTTGATTCCGCCGCCGGCGAGCCAGGCACAGAACCCTTGCGGGTGATGGTCGCGTCCTGTCTCCTGGGCGCCCGGGGTGCGGCCAAACTCGGTGCCGAGGACCACGAGGGTCGTGTCGAGCAGACCGCTGCGTTTTAAGTCCTGGAGCAAACCACCGATGGGGCGATCGACTTGCGGCGCCAGACGATCATAACCTTTCTTGATGTCGGAGTGAGCATCCCATTTCCCGGCTCCACCCGCCCCGTGGTAGAGCTGCACAAAGCGGACGCCGCGTTCAACGAGCCGACGAGCGGTGAGGCAGCGTTCGCCAAACTCTCGCGTCTCAGGGGTGTCGATACCATACAGGCGATGTGTCTCGGCGGTCTCCGCGGTCAGGTTGACGGCATCCGGAACCGCACGCTGCATGCCGAAGGCGAGTTCGTACGACTGGATGCGGGCGGTCAGTTCCAGATCGTTGGGAGTCTCTGCGGCAGACGCGCGATTCAATTCGCCAATGAACTCGAACTCTTCCGCTTGTTCGTCTGGGAGCAAGGCTCCGCCTGCTGGTTTCACGAAGGGCAGTGCTTGCGGGCGACCCAGATCAAGCTTGACGCCGGAGTGCGTCGGTCCGAGATATCCCGCACCGTGCGCGTACTCCCCACCGCAACAGCCCCCCACTGAATCACCCATCACGATGAACTCGGGCAGGTTATTATTGCCCGAGCTCAATCCATAAGAGACCCAGGAACCAATCGTCGGCAATCCGCCCTCTCGAGGATGCCGGCCGGTATGCCAGGTGAGCTGCGTGCCATGATTGGGATGAATCGTCCATAACGAACGAACGACGGCCAGGTCATCGGCGCACTGGCCGATGTGTGGGAACCAGTCGCTGACGACCAGTCCGCATTCGCCGTAGGGGCGATAGCCGGTCTGCAGCCCCATGATCTGTTTGCGCGGAGGGATCAGGCCGGTTCCCATCAGCTTTCGATTCATCCGCTCAGGTTCGAGCAGATCTTTGAACGGGGTTTCATCGAAGGTCTTGCCGGCATACTGATTCAGTGCCGGCTTGACATCGAAGCTCTCCATGTGGCTGAGGCCACCCGCGAGAAAAATCCAGATCACCGACTTGGCCCGCGGTGGGATGTGCGGTGGCAGATTTGTCGCCGAGTCAGTTTCCGACGCGGACACGCGGGTAATACCGTCTTGATGGAGCAGCGCTCCCAAGGCGAGTCCAGTGCATCCCATTCCGAAGTCCGCCAAAAAATCGCGACGCGACGGTAGCGAATCACTAAGTCCGTGGCGTTCACGTCGTACACGAGACATAGAACTGTCCTTTCAGAAACATCAGCGGACGGTGACAAAATCGGAATGATTGAATAACGCATGCACCAAAAGTTCACGGGCACGGAGTGCGGGGTCGCGTGCCGGGGCCTCGGCGGTCTCGCTGTCGCCAGCGAGTGTGACGATGGCCGCAGCATTCTTTTCGTACGTTTTCTGTTGCCGGTCCAGGAACTTCCTGGAAAGCTCCAGTTCTGCCGAGGTGGGAGGGCGCGCGAGGACTTGTTCGAATGCCGCGCGAACGAACTGCTCCACATCAGTCTGTCCGGCTGCCAGATGACGCGCCAGCCGACGGGCATGAACCAACGTCAGCTCGCTATTGGCGAGGGTTAATGCCTGCTGGGGAACGACGCTCGTGTTTCGCTGGTAGCACTCGACCGGAGATGCCACATCGAAGACCTTAAGAAACTCCATCTGCTGGTCGGGATTCGAACGGAAGTACATGCTTCGCCGGGGCGTGCTCAGACCATCGGCCACGGGGAGTTCCGGTCCGCCCTGCAGGATGTCCAGTTGACCGCTGACAAATAGTACGCTGTCACGGATGACTTCCGCCTCCAGCCGACGGGGATTCATCCGCCAGAGAGCCACGTTCTCCGGATCGATCTTCGCACTTTCCGCGTCAAACGCAGACTGACTGCGGTAGACGCGGGAGGTGACGATCAACCGATGCAGGTGCTTCAGGGACCATGGGGCTGCGTGCTCGGCATTTGCTTCCCAGCGAGAGCCGGTCGCATCGTGCCGCAGGCGCTGCGAAGGTTGCATCAGCTCCACCGCCAACCAGTCCAGCAGCTCGGGATGAGAGGGGGACCGGCCAGAGAGCCCGAAATCGAACATCGTTGCGACCAGTGGCTGTCCGAAGTGTCGGTGCCAGACGTGATTGACAGCGACGCGCGCGGTGAGTGTGTTCTGATCCGAGGCGATCCACCGCCCCAGGGCCAGGCGGCGTCCCGAACTCCCTCCGGAGACCGCTGGAAAACCTGTGTACGCCGGGGACTCCGGCTGCTGCTTCGCCTGTTCGGCGGCGGCCAGCTTCTCCCTGGCCTGTTGCAGCTTCTTCTCGGCGTCCATCACAACCTGAGCGGAAGCCGAGTCCTTGGCATCCTGACCACAGACCTTGGCTTGGATCAGCGAGTCGTCAGCAGTCGAAAGTTCGAACTGAGCGAGCGCTACGGCCGCGGCACGCTGGGCCTGGTTCGCAGTCTTGCCTAACGTGATCAGTTGCACCTTGTGTCGTTCGAGTTGCTCCGGGTTGTTCTCGACTGGCGGCGGTTGTAGATATTTGAACTTTTCCGCGGCGGCGGTCGCTTCATAGGCCAGGCGCTCCGCTTCCCGTGCGGTCAGTTTCTGCGTCGCCAGTGCGAGTAGACGTTCCGCCTGCTGCCGCATTTTGTCACGTCCTTCGACCGTCGCGGCATCGGGGGGTATCCCGCAGGGGGCGGACGTCTCGAGCACGGCGGTTTCGTTCAGAGTGGCGAGACGCATGTCGAGAATCTCAATGACTGCATCGGTGGTGTGCAGTTCGAGGAATCCGTCCCGCCGCGCTTCAGTCAGCCGGAATGCCTGAATCAATCGACCGTCCAGGAAAACATTGACCAACTGGTCCCGGACTTCGACCCGTAACGTCATTTCGCGGCCCAGCTCCAGAGGCAGAGGCTTGCGAAGGTTGTCCAGAAACTGACGAATCCCCCCCAAGTCCGAAAAGAAGGCCACAGCGGGGGTCGCCTCGTTGGCAGTAACGTAAACACCGTGGCCATGCGTTTCACTCGCGTCGAACCGGATGCCCACCGAGCGATACCGGACGCCACCCAGAATCCGCAGCCGCACGTCGATCGCCAGATTACGCGGATGCTTCACCACGGTACGGATCCATTTGGCATCGGAGCCTCCCGACGCCTCCTGGAGCAGTTTGCCATCCTGGACTCGCCATTGGCCCGGCCCCACGGTCCAAACCGCAGGCTGCAAGTCCGCATCGAACTTCTCGACCAATACCGGCGTATCTCGCGGGTTGACGCCGTCGGCAGGTTTGGGTACTGCCGGGCTGGATGCCTCAGGAGAATTCAGCTTGGTCAAAGCGCGTCGTGCGAGTTCCACTTCCGCCTGCGCTTCGGTCACCTGAGAAACCTGATATCTCCGCGTCGCCTCATCCACGGCATCGCGCAATCCCGGGATGCGAGACAGGATTGCCAGCTCAACCCCTTTCGGGGCTTCCCAACGGCCTCCCAGAACGGCGGGCACGCCGGGTGAGATGGGAGTGGATTGGTCGGGATCGCGATCATTGCCTCGAACGAACAAGTAGGTAGGGGTGTTCAGATGGGGTTCGAAGACACGGGCCACTCCACCGGCACCGGGGAATTCGTCGATGCGTGCGTCGTGGGGTTCGAAGACAGCGCGAAACCTATAATAATCGACCTGGGGAATCGGGTCAGTCATGTGGTCGTGACAGCGCGCGCAGGCAAGCGTCAGCCCCAGAAATGCTTTCGCCGTGTGCTCAACCGCATCGGCCAACCACGCTTCGCGGCTGTCGGTGTTACGGTTGCGGACCAGGAAACCCGTAGCCGGCAGATCCTCGACATGGAAGGGACTCAGTTCATCGGCGGCCAGCATATTCAGAATCAACTGGTCGTAGCCGCGATCTGCGTTCAGCGATCCCACGACCCAGTCTCGCCACCGCCAGAGGTGCTGATGACTGTAACGGACTTCCTGTTGGAATCCGTACCAGTCGCTATACCGCCAGACATCCAGCCAATGCCGGCCCCAGCGCTCGCCAAACTGCGGGCTGGCCAGCAGGCGGTCGACAACTTTCTCATAGGCATCGGGGGCGTCATCGGCCTGGAATGCCCGCAACTCTTCACGCGTTGGTGGCAGACCGATCAAGTCGAGATGAACGCGCCGCAGCAACGTGGGTTTACTGGCGACGGAACGTGGAATCAGATGCTCACGAGCGTGTCTCACCGATACGAAAGCATCGATCGGATTGGCATTCCACTCGGCATCTTCGACCTTCGGAACGGCGACCCGCACAGGGAGTTGGAACGACCAATGCTTCGCAGGATCGGCCGCGACCTCGGCAGGGGCTCGGGCCCCTTCATCGATCCAGGCGCGTAGCTTGGCAATCTCTTCCGCTTTGAGAGGCTCCCCTTCCGGGGGCATCTTCCAGCCTTTGCTGCCAGTAACGGCTTCGATCAGCCGGCTCTCGTTGCTCTTCAGAGCCACGACCGCGGCGCCCTGCTCTCCTCCCTTCAGCATCAATGGAACTGTGTCAACTCGCAGCCCCGATTCCTGCTTGAGCGGTCCATGACAGCGGTAGCAATGACGAGCCAGAATTGGCTTGACGTCGCGTATGTAATCGACCTCGGCACCTGGTAATGGACCGGCGAGGACGATCAGCATCAGCAGTGCTTGGATAAAGCCAGTCTGACTTCCTGAAGCATCGGACATCAGCAGGGCCCCTTTTCTACTTGGCTTGTCTTTTCAAATAGTCGTCGCGGATGGCATTGAGTTGTTTCCAGATCGCCGAGTCCCGGGCCTGGGGTGAGACACACGCAAAGATGTAGTTGCGGTCGTTCCTGGTCCAGGTTCGAATCTCCAGGTTCAGCTTTTGGGCCTTCTTCGTGGCGAACGGTTCGACCCAATCCAGCGTGCCTGTGTACAACGTCGGCGTCTCTGCAGCCTTCGCGTCTGTGGCGGGATCTTTCTCGGACTTGACTCGTTGCAGTTCCAGCTTGAATTCAGCCGGGTTGACGTCCGGAAGCTTGCCGTTGAGAACTGCCTTGCACAGACCTCGGAAGTACTTCAGGAACTCTTCTTTGACCACTGCTTCCGTCAGATCGGGCTTTGGTTGCAGCTCGAACACAAACGCATAACAGAAGAAGGAATCCGATGCCGGTTTCATCATCCCGGGTGCAAACCGAATATGTTCTGAACCCTTCAGCTTCATATCGGGAGCGAACCCCGGCGGAAGTGCAATGGTTTCGCCACTCCAACCTTCCGGGGCGGTGAGTTTTTCAGATTTCGGCTCGTCAGCAACCAACAGCATTCCCGACATCAACAGACTGACAGCACAGATGCGAAACAAGGGAACCTCCTACCGGCGGGCATTTTGTGAAATTGGCCATCAGTAACATAGACGACGGCTGGCCTCATTGACAGCGTACTCCCGAGAGGACTTCGCTGATACACTGATCGAACAAGAAACTCGCCGTACGAGACAGACTTCCTCAACTTAATGTACGAAAGGCACACCATGACGCGATTCGCGACACTGTTCATCCTGCTGGTCCTGAGCGCCCCCGCGTTCGCCGCTGATTGGCCGGCCTGGCGCGGCCCCACCGGGCAGGGGGTCTGCGAAGAGAAAAACATTCCCGTGACCTGGAGCGACAAAGAACACGTCAAGTGGAAGGTGCCGCTGGCGAATCAGGGAAACTCGACACCGGTCATCTGGGGGGACAAGATTTTCCTCACCCAGGCCAACAAGAGGGGTTTGCAACGCAGCCTCCTGTGCTTCGCCCGTGCTGACGGCAAGTTGCTGTGGCAGAAGGACGTTGCCTATGCCGAGACGGAAAAGAACTGGGACCCGAGTTGGTATGGAAACGCCTCACCGGCACTGGATGGCGAGCGAGCTGTCGTCAGTTTCGGTTCGGCGGGAATGTACTGCTATGACTTCGAAGGCAAGGAGTTGTGGAAACGGACCGACCTGGGCAAGTGGGAGCATGCCTTCGGCAATGGATCGTCACCCGTGCTGTATGGTGAGCTAGCGATTCTCTGGTGCGGGCCGAATGAAACCCAGGGACGCAATTTCCTGCTGGCGGTGAATAAGAAAACGGGCGAGACCGTCTGGGAACAAGATCAGACCTATGGCTCGTGGTCCACGCCACTCATCACCCGGGTAAACGACCAGGACCAGCTCATCCTGGGTTACTCGAAAGACGTGAAAGGCCAGTCTGACGACAAGACCGGCTTCCTGTATGGCTTCGACCCCAAGACCGGCAAGGAAATTTGGAAGTGCCAGGGTCTGAACAGTTATTGTTATACCTCGCCAATCTACGGCGATGGTGTCGCGGTCGGCATGGCGGGGTACGGCGGTTCGGCAATTGCCGTGAAACTCGGCGGCTCGGGCGACATCACGTCTGACCGACTGTGGTTGCATCCCCGGAACACGCAACGGGTGGGATCGGGCGTCGTGGTGAACGGTCATGTCTACATCGTCGACGAGAATGGCGTGCCGCGTTGCTACCACCTGAAGACGGGCGAAGAGCAATGGAAAGTTGAAGGGCGCCCCGGCAGCGGGTCCTCCACCTGGGGCTCGATGGTGGTGGCCGACGGCCGTCTGTATGTGCTGATGCGCAACGGCGAAACACTCGTCTTCGCCGCCAATCCCACCTATCAGCTGCTGGCCGTGAACAAGCTCAGTAGCGGAGAATCCACAAACTCCTCGCCGGCCATCTCGAATGGTCAGATCTTCCTGCGTACCTTCACCAATTTGTGGTGCATAGAAGCGACCAGGTGAAACGGCCGCGGTGGATTGGGTGCAACCGCTAATATGGTGCGGAGGACCATGGCGAGGGGGCCGAAGTCTTTCTGGGATCTTCCCCACCATTTAGCGGCTGCACCCACCCGTGGCATGCTTGACCCCATTGTTCTAGGGCGGTAGCGTGTCAAGCCGCACGCTTCACTGTGTCAAGCCACCTTCTCCATCGAAATTCGGAAATAATGTCGAATCGATTGCCGATGTTCGTCCAGCGTGACCTCGATGGTTTTTTTGGATTGTTCATCGACAATCTGGTGCAACTGCTGCTGATTGTGGCCTTGTGCGAACAAACCTGCGGCATGACGGGTGCCGAGGGTTCCCGGCTGCTGTACCAGATGATCCTGCCGGGGGCCGCGGTCAGTATTCTGGCCGGCAACCTGGCCTACGCCTGGCAGGCTCACCGGCTGGCGAAGCGCGAATGCCGGTCGGACGTCACTGCCCTGCCTTACGGGATCAACACTCCGTCGTTGCTGGTCTATGTCTTTTTCGTGATGGCTCCGGTCTATCAAAAAACGCACAGTGCCGACGCGGCCTGGAGGATGGGGCTATTGGCCTGCCTGGGGAGCGGGATCATCGAGTTTTTTGGCTCATTTGTCGCCGAACAAATCCGCCGCCGAACTCCGCGTGCGGCGCTTCTATCAACGCTGGCGGGGATCGCCGTGGGCTTCATTGCGATGAAGTTCGCTTTGGAAATCTTCGACCGGCCGCTGGTCGCCATGCTGCCTCTGGCGATTATCCTGATCACGTATTTCTCCAAGGTTCCGTTTCCGCTGGGCCTGCCGGGCGGCTTGATTGCCGTCGTGCTGGGGACCGCCTGTGCCTGGCTGTTACCCTTGATTCTACCAGCCAGCCTTGGGCAGCCTCCCATGAGCACGGACGCTGTGACCAAGGCCCTGGAAGTGCGTGGCTGGTATCTGCCGCAGTTTGTCGGAGGGCTGATCTGGGACATCCTGCAAAAACCGGATGACTGGATCGGGTTTCTCTCAGTGATCGTTCCGATGGGATTGTTCAATGTGATTGGCAGCCTGCAGAATATCGAATCGGCCGAGGCCGCAGGGGATCGTTACAACACGGCGACGTCGCTGGCCATCAACGGCGTGGGGACAATTTCTGCCGCGCTGTTTGGCAGTTGTTTTCCCACGACCATCTACATTGGCCATCCGGGCTGGAAGGGATTGGGGGCGCGGGCCGGATACTCCACGTTGAATGGCATCGCGGTGACGGCCATCTGCCTGACCGGGACCGTCGCGTTGATCAACAGCATTGTCCCGATGCAGGCGGGCATCGCGATTGTCTTGTGGATCGGAATTATCATCACGGCTCAGGCCTTCCAGGCCACGCCTGCCGATCATGCTCCCGCAGTCGCCATCGGTCTCTTTCCCGCCATTGCCGCGTGGGGTGCGACGGTGATGATCGGGGCACTGTTCGTCGCGGGAGGCCGATCGGCTCAGGAGATGTTGACGGCCAATCCGGCCCAGGACGTGAATGGATTCCTGATCCACGGCCTGTTGATCATGGAGCGCGGTTATATCTTCACGTGCATGATCCTGGCGGCGATCAGTGCCTTGTTGATCGACCGCAAGTTTTTCTCGGCCGCGGTCTGGTCGGGAGTCGGCGCGTTCTGTGCGGCGATCGGACTCACCCATGCCTACCAGTTGAAAGGCAACATCCTCGACTACCAGTTCGTGTTCGCACCGACGGCAGAAGGTTTTTTGGCATTCCATGCCACGGGGATTGCAATCGGCTATGTGTTCTTCGCGATCGTCTTCGTGGCCTTCGGGATCTATCACCGCCGCAATCCGCACCTGGAACCGACGGTGCATTAAAACGGCCCGTAGGATGGGCACTCTGCCCGTCCGTACGAGGAGACGGGCAGGAGTGCCCATCTTACGGGCGCGCTCCAAGGGCTACGTGAAAACGCACCCTTGGAGCGGTAGAATCGCGTGTCACTACGGCTTCGTTACCGCGGCCGTCTGTTTGGCATTGCACGCTTGAATCGCCATCACCGCATACGCGGTTCCCGCGTGCGAGATGAAATGGTTGCTGGGCTTCTTCAAGGAGTGCGTAAACCAGCGACCGCTTTCGCGTTGATTCTTCTTGAGCCACTCGACGCCCCGCTGCAGGCGGGCATCGTCCGCAGGGATACCGGCCTGACGGAGCACGTAGACCGTGAAGCCCGTACCGTAGCCATCGCTGTCGCTGGATTGCGCATCGCCGTTGTCACGTTTCCAATCCCCCAGACTCGGCAACTTCCAGCCGCCGTCCGGTTGCTGCAGTGAGATCAGCTTGTCGACCGCCGCTTTGCTTTGCTCGGGAGTCAGGAACGCTTCACCAGTCGATGAGGCCCACAACAGCATGGCCGTGTGATGCAGTGTCGGGGCCGGATTCTTGGCGAGGTACTCTTTCAGCTTGGCGATCCCCGCCTTGGCGACGTCGGTTTGGCGATAGTTCTCGGGGGCCACGGCGACCGCTACCGCGGCCAGGCAGGCCCCGTAATGGTCGTCGGATTCCATCGGAGGCCAACCGCACTTGATCCACTTCCAACCGCCATCGGCCTGTTGGACGGTCCACATTTTGTCGAGTGCGATCTTCGTTACGGGAGACAGTTTTCCGGTCGTCGCCGCATCATTTGAGGCCAGGGCGGCAGCCATCGCGACCACTTCGGCATCCCAGCGTGGTCCCTTTTCGACCCAGGTCTTCTCGACCAGTTCCTCGGCGGCCTTGCGGACCGTTTGATGGGCAGCGGCACTGGCATCCACCATGGGGCGAGAATAGAGGAATGCGTAGTTGGTGTGGCAGGTGAAACATTTCCGGTCCCGCTGCCAGGTCAGCGAGGCCGAATCCAGGAATGCCACGGCCTTATCGAGCGAAAACTCCTTGGCCAGCGGTTCGTCCGTTTTATTGGCTGCAGGGACTTTCGCGTTTTCCAGGGTCACTGGTTCATCCGCCTGGACCGCCGACACTGGCCAGCCAGTCAGCACCACCGCACATCCGCCAAGGAATATCCAGCGCCAAGTCGTCATGTTCGCTCCTTGATGTTGATCGAGGGGTCTCAATTTGTCGCCACGCCCGAGACAATGTGACGACGACAGGTCAATACAATTCCATGATCGGCTTGCCGGTCGTCAAGGCGATGGGCCGGCCGCCCGGGTCCATAATGTGATGCTCGGGGTTGATTCCCAGGTGACGATAGATGGTCGCCAGGATGTCGGTCGGATCGAGCGGATGGGCGCTTGGGCGGGCCCCGATATTGTCGGTGGCACCGATCACCTGGCCGGTCCGAATCCCGCCCCCGGCCATCAGAATGGACATCGCGCTGGGCCAATGGTCACGACCGATTCGGCCGTCGCGGTACTCGAGACGCGGCGTTCGACCGAACTCACCGGTCACGACCAGCAGAACGCGTTTGTCGAGGCCACGGTCGTAGAGATCATTGATCACCGTCGAAACAATCTGGTCGTACCTGGGCAATCGAGCCAACATGGCCCCATTCAGATCCCAATTCACGGCGTGATCGTCCCAGTTGTGTGCGTTGGACCCCGGACCGCCTCCACGCGAACACACGGTGACGAATTTGACTCCCGCCTCGACCAGGCGCACTGCGGTCAGCACTTCCTGGCCATCACCATCGCCATACTTGTCGCGAATCCGCGGATCTTCCTGGGTCAGGTCGAAGGCCGCTTGAGCCTTGCCAGTCGTCAGGATGTCGACGGCCCGATTATTAAAGGCGTCCATCGCTTCGCGCGTGTCCGAATTCTGGAGCTCGCGCTGTAGTCGATCCAATCCGGTGCGCAATGCCAGCCGGTCGCCCAGCCGAGATGGATCAACCGTCAAGCTGGCATCTCGCAGCCGGCCATTCACGATTGGCACGCGGTACACGCTGCTCCAATAACCTTCCGAAATCCCGGCCGCGTAATCCGGACCATTAACTACGACGCCGTTGATCGCGATCGCGGGAGGCAGCCCTTTTTGATACTGGTAGAGCAGTCGATTGACGACGGCGCCCACTTGCGGATAGTAGGATTCGTAACCGAAGCCGGGTTTCAGCTTTCCGAAGCCGCTGAGAAACCGGCGGTGTCCGGCAAAGTGATCGGCTTCATCGTGCGAGCACGAACGGATCAATGAAAAACGGTGTGCCGCCTGAGCATGGAGCGGCAGGTGTTCGCAGATGTCGATGCCGGGAGTATTCGTCGCAATCGGACGGAACAGGCCGCGGATTTCGGTCGACGCGTGCGGCTTGAGGTCATAGGTTTCGAGGTGACTCGGACCGCCGTGTACGAACAGCAGAATGACCGCCGCATCGTTGGGCGTGACTGCCCCTTGAGCTTCCAACTGACACATCTGGGACAACGTCAGCCCACCCAAGCCGAGAAATCCCGCACGCAAGAATTCCCGGCGTCGCAGCCACCCGTTCGGCCCTGCGGCATCCTCAATCTGAAACATACTCAAATCCTCTAGCAGCCTGTTGAAAAAGGTGTCTGGAACTTTGCCAACCACACGGAATCGAGCGTGTTATCGACGTTCGGAGAGTTCCAGTCACCTTTTTCAAGAGGCTGCTTACCCGTAAAGTTTCCAGCGATAGCGGTGCGATCGGACGATGGCTGCAGGATTGTCTCCCGACAATCGTCATCGACACGAACTGCTGGTGAGAAGTCTGCTGTGTCCCTCTCTAAAACGTCTCAGAAGTATAATCGAATTTGATATTCGTTTGCCAGTAGATATTTACGACTGTTGATCTGAAGGGTGTAGGCGCCACTGGTGGAGCGTTCGTCGAGTTGAGCGAAGCGTGGCTCCCAACTTTTATATGCATTGGTATCTACACAACCAATGAAACTGAAGGAAACGCGGAAAAACGATGAATTCCACCCCCATCGCCTCGGTACTCCGGGGAGAGGGGACGGGGGTGAGGGGTCTTCGATTGTCGTTCGAATTGCAAATTCCAATTCCTATTGTGTTACGCTCAATTTCGCACCGTGAGTCTCAAGTTAACCGTGCCCCTCACCCCCAGCCCCTCTCCCCGGAGTACCGAGGCGAGGGGAGCGAAAGTCTCCATTTCTCACATCCGAGTCTTCTCGCGAATCGGTTTGAACTCTGTTACGATCGCAGTCGCCTCTTTCAGCCGTCAATGATCGCCGTAAACCACGATTCCCAAAGGTTCTGCTCCATGCTTCGACTCAGCCATTGCCTGGCCATCTCGTTCAGTTGCCTCTTGTGCCAGCCCCTCCTGACTGCGGCCGAGCCTGATAAATCGGGGAAGGTGGCCGGGGTGTCGGCCGCGGATTGGCCGTGGTGGCGGGGTCCGCAGCGCGACGGGATCGCCAACGCCGATCAGAAGCCTCCCGTTGAGTTCTCGGA
>CAMAVF010000035.1 GCA_945861445.1 Planctomicrobium piriforme
GTTGAGGAAAATATTCGACTGACGGGGGTGCCATCGGCGGCAGGGCGGGCCGACGGACTGTGGTTGCGGGAAGTTTGGCTGGAGAGTTCGGAGCGACGATTCCATTCGGTTTGTTGCCGGGAACGACCGGTTTGCCGGCTGGCTTCGGATCAACCGGCTTCGGGTCAACTTTGTCTTCTCCGCCTGCCAATTGTGATCGGGCTTGTTGAGTCCACGTCGGCAGGGCAAGAATCGCCAGGCCGCAGACGACGATGCCCCAGCGCGTGCGGGCGGAGACCCCAGGCCGAGTACGAGCGATCTTCGGTAACATGGCCATTCTCCTTTTCCAGAAGGTGCTGAGTGACACGCGATTGCCGGTCGACATGGATGTCGTCCACGGGCCAAATGCAGAACTCATGGACGTGGCCTTTCTCGCAGGGTTCCAACGGTTCACGAACAGAAAATCGGATGCCCGAACGGCAATGCCGTGTAGGATTTTGTAGCGGAATCTCGTAAGAGTTCCGCCGATTGCAGAACGACATTGTAAGTCTCTAAACATCGCAACCGCTGGGACACGCGTCAGAATTCTCACGAATTCTGCTACATAAAATGCGTCACGGCGCAGCCCGAACCGGCTACTGCTGATTAAATTTGAGGACTCTCGACCGCCGCCAATGGGAATGCGTCGGAACTGGAAAACTGACCGACGACTCGGACCAATGTGTCCGCATAGGTTGCAGCATCTCTGCCCGACGACACCATGGCGAGTTGATCGCACGCCAATTCACGTTCAAACCGCACTTGAACACCCAGGAAATGAACGACGGGATGAAAGAAGAACAGAATCTTGCCGAACTCCGGGATCCAGCCCAAAATTAGGTCGCGGCGGCGGATGTGGGCGAGTTCGTGCAGCAAGACCAACTCGAGTTGCTCGGCAGTGAATGAGTTGATCAATTCCTGAGGCACGATCAGACGCGGACGCCACAGGCCGCACACGAAGGGCGAGACCGCGAGATTGATCACGCGCACGTCTGGAAGTCGATGCACCCCCAACCGCGCGGCAGATTCGCGCACCAGATTGATCAACCCGGCGTCGGCAGGCTCGGTCTGCCGCAGCCGGCGATGAAGAGCCATGCCTTGAGCGAAAATCCGCCCGCTGCAACACAAGACTCCGACCACCCAGGCCAGCATCAGCCACGCCTGCCAACTCAACCGCGAGTGATCAGGGGGATTTTCTAGGGCGATCGGGATGGGCAGAGCCGGCGGAACGACTTCCGGACGAGTCGCCGTGATCTTCAATGAGCCCGAGTCGACATGTGCTGGCGGTGTTTTCGAAGGCGGAGAAACTGTGGCTCGGTCGCCGGTCGCCAAGGGAATCGTCCGCGTTGAATCCCCTGCGGGATGGCTGCCGGGTGCGGGCTTTTCTGCTGGCTGACTTGAAGGTGGATGGACAACTGAGGCCATTTGATTGACCTTCGACGCTGGTCTCTGGTTGTGATCAGTGACAACTTCAGTGGTTGAGGTATCCACTGAAGTTTTCCACGGCATGGCGGCGGTCCAGAATGGCATCAACAGGAGTTTGATCGCCAGGATTTGCCACAGCCAGTAACGCCAGTTCGGAGCGGCCCGATAGAGCAACCAATGGATCACCAATACCACGGCGGCCAACACGCAAAACTGCCACGAGACCGCCCAGATGATTTCCGCCCACCGATCGGCCAGCCCATTGATTGACGCGATGCTGAGATCACTCATGAGTCGGTTCTCCCAGCTTGCGGGCGATCTCGCGCAGGGCAGTCAGATCTTTCGGCGACAGTTTTCCAGACCCTGAAAAATAGGCCACCAGAGGGTCCGCCGAGCCTCCCAGGACGTCGTCCACGAACCGGCGAACGAGTGTCGGCAGCACTCGTTGCTGTTCGACCAAAGCCCGAAACTGCACGGGACTCGAATCAGGAACGCGTTCTAGCAGTTGTTTTGCTTCCAGCCGTTGCAACGTCTTTAAAACCGTGGTCCGGGCAACGTCTCGCTCGGCGATGATCAGGTCGCTGACTTGTCGTTCCGAACACGGCTGCAGCTGCCACACCAGCCGCAGGACTCGCATTTCCATCTCACCCAACGTCGGCATTCCCTCAGCCATCGTGCAGCTCCTTTACGGCAGTTGTCGTAACCCGATATCAGCTTACGACGGCCGCCGTAAGGCGTCAAGAGAGAGAATGACGGATGAAATGACTAATGTCTAAATCCTAATGTCTAAAGGGAGGAGGGGTGGGTTCGGCTGTGGACTCGGGCATTTGCGGATCTCGAAGCGAAGTTGGCTTCCCAATTTAGACATTAGGATTTAGACATTAGTCATTCCCCCCCTCTGTCCTTGAATGCCAATTGTCCCAGCGGTACAAGATTGAGTTCGAGAACCAGAACGCCCCGTCGTTCTGGCGAGATTCCGCGTTCGATCTCGCCCTTCGACAATCGATTCGAAATCACGTAACGCAGGTCCCTCGTTCAGGAGATAGGACTGACATGGCCAATGTGGCGAAGCTCGCAAGTGATGCGCTAACCGATGGTGGTGGAATTTTACGTCTGTCTCCGACCTGGGTTCCTCGTTCCTTCCTGCAGCCCGGCAAACGCCTGAAACTGCACCCCAATGACTACTATGCGATGGGAACGCATCGCGGCGGGATCGATGAGCGGTGGTTTGGTTCGACCACCATCGCCATGAACGACAACCGCGGCGAGTTCGAAGGGCTCAGCTTCTGCGTCTTCGGCAAGGAGAAATTCGCCCTGCGCGACGCCGTGTCCGAACTGGGTGCGGAGATCGTCGGCAAGAGCATCTGGAAGAAGTACAACCGCTGGCCGGTCTACTCCAAATTCTTCGACAATATGGGGCCCATCCCCCATCACATGCACCAGAACGACAAGCAGGCGAAACTGGTTAATCAGGAAGGGAAACCCGAGTCCTATTACTTCCCGCCCCAGATGAATGCCATTGGCAACAATTTCCCCTACACGTTCATGGGCTTCGAACCGGGCACCACCAAGCAGGAGATCGTCCGGTGCCTCGACCGCTGGAACGAAGGGGACAACGGAATCCTCAACTATTCCAAGGCCTACCGCCTGCAACCGGGCACCGGCTGGCTGGTCCCGCCGTGCGTGCTGCATGCCCCGGGGTCATTGGTGACCTACGAACCGCAATGGGGTTCCGACGTCTTCGGCATGTACCAGTCGCTGGTCGAAGGCCGTGCCGTGCCGCGAGCCCTGTTGACCAAGGATTTCCCAGAAGCCAAGCACAACGACAACAAGTACATGGTGGATGCTCTCGATTGGGATCAGAACGTCGATCCCAACTTCAAGGACAACCATTACCTCGAACCCGTCCCGGTCGCCGACACCCACAAGGACGGCTATGTCGATCGCTGGATCGTCTACGGCAAGTTCGCCGGCAAGCAGTTGTTTACCGCCAAGGAATTGACCGTCGATCCAGGCAAGAAATGCGTGATCAAAGACGGCGGAGCCTACGGCTGGATCACCGTCCAGGGCGAAGGCTACATCGGCAAGCTGCGTCTGCAAACCCCGGCCATGATCCGCTACGGCCAGATGACCGACGACGAAGTCTTCGTGACGGAATCGGCCGCGAAGGACGGGGTCACCGTGGAAAACACCGGCACCGAACCGCTGGTGGCTCTACGCTACTTCGGACCGGACGCGAGCCCAGATGCGCCCGAGGTGGGGGCTTATAAGAATTTGAAGAAGAAGTAAGTCGGGAAATGTCGAAATCCGAATGACGAATGGCCGATCAATCAACGGAAGCCACTTCGATGGAATTCGTTCCAGCCTCTGATGACTCGATGAGTTTGGCGGAAGTAAGCCCCCACTCGGCGGCGAATTCGGTCTTTTCCCCAACGGGGATACACAACAAAGCCTAGGGTCGCCGTGTACCCACGGCGCACCCTAGGTGGGTAATTAACGTCCCCAACCCTGAAGGGGTTGCACATGCCTCAATCACTCGTGCAATTCTACGCGCACCTTGTTTTCTCAACGAAAGATCGAATTCCGCACCTCAGTGACGTGAGTCACCGAGTCGCTCTCTACAAGTTTGCGCGTGGGGTTTTCGATAACTTGGATTCGCCCGTTGTGGAGATTGGCGGGGTCGCAGACCACATTCACATTCTCTGCCGACTTTCGAGTGGTGCGTCGATTAGCGGCCTGCTCGCCGAGTTGAAACGGGATTCTTCCAAATTCGTGAAATCGCTCTCCCCCGATCTGGCAAAGTTTTATTGGCAGCGAGGGTACGGAGCATTTTCAGTCAGTCCATCGCACGTCGACCAACTTGTCGAGTACATTAGGAATCAGGAAGAACACCATAAAACCGAAACGTTTCAGGAAGAATTCCGGCGATTATTAAGAAAATACAAGATCCCGTATGACGAGCGATATGTGTGGGATTGATACCACAGTCGTGTCGCAAGATGTGCAACCCCTTCAGGGTTGATCCTCGACTTATCAGTCACCTAGGGTGCGCCGTGAGTACACGGCGACCCTAGGCTTTGTTGTGTAACCCCGTTGGGGTAAAGACAAGAAATGCGACGTCCCGAGACGGGCAAGTGAACGAACTCTGGCGACGCCGACTCAATTTTCCATCACTGAGAACTACCTAAGAGGCTCCCCTATGTCTGCCAACAATTTCCCCAAACTTCACAACGCCATGTGGCCGGGTCTCGTGGGTAAGGGGTCTCCGGGGGCTGAGCCCTCCATTGATTTCGACACGATGCTCGATCTGTCCGCCAAGACTGAGGTCAACGGGACCAAGTTCGACGGTGTGGACCTGTTTCTCTACGATCCACATATCTCAATCGATTTGGATGATGACGGCATCAAGAAGCTGGCGGACAAGATCACTTCCAAGGGGTTTGAAGTCGGCACGGTCGTCGCTCCCGTCTGGTTTGATGGTTCGGCGATGGGTGATGAGACTCAGCGCAAGAATTGGGTGACTGCCGTTCGTAAGGCCTGCCGCATCGGTGAGAAATTGCGAAAGCTGGGAGTTCGTCCCAACGGAGTCGTCCGGATCGATACGGCGGCCGGGCCCGGCGACTGGGCCAAGGATCCCGAGACGAACCAGAAACGGATCGCCGCCACGTTCCGCGAAGCCGGTGACGTTGCCAAGGACTTTGGCGAACGCCTGGCGGCGGAAGGGGAAATCTGCTGGGCGGGGATGCACAGTTGGCGACGAATGGTGCAGTTGCTGGAATTGACCGACCGACCCGGAGTCGTCGGGTTCCAGGCCGATATGGCTCATACCCTGCTTTATACCCTGGGCTATAACGCTCCGGAAGACGCCCTGTTGCCCGCTGGCTACGACTGGAAAGACGGTTCGAAGCTGGACGAAGCATTGAAGACGCTGACAGCGGCCTTGCGACCGTGGACGATCGATTTCCACATTGCTCAGAACGATGCGACCGTGAAAGGGAGCGGTTCACACGACAAGACGGGTCGGCACTGCCTGGCGAATGATCCGAACGGAAAACTCAACATTCCTCACCACGCCGGATTCTGGTTGCGAGACAACTACGGCAACAAGACGCAGCGCATTCGTCACGTTTGTTGGGACGGGTGCATGTTCCCGAACGAAGTGCTGATGAAACAGCAAACGTGGAACGACATCCTGGCCGCGATGATCGCCGTGCGCGATGCACACGGGTGGAAGGAATAGACGCGACGCAGGCGCGTAGGCGTAGGCGAGCGTCCGGCGTAAGCCGGATGGTTTTTAGCGAGTCACTCAGTCCGAATCCCTCGACCCAAATCGAGAGACTCCAGAAACAGTGATAAAACCGCAAATGGACCGCTTCTGGCTACTCACGTGGTCAACTTACGGAAGCCGCCTCCCTGGCGACAGGCGAGGATTTGTCAGTTCGGTTCGGGAGGACTTCGACAACCATGTGATTCATAACATTCCCGGCACACCGGTCGATGAGGACTTGTCCGCATTGACTCGGTATGCCAGGCGAATCATGAAAGGTGACCCGATACTCTTGAACCTGCCGCAGGCAGAAGCCCTACTTGAGCAGTTCAAAACCACCGCGCAAATCCGAACTTGGACGTTGTTTGCCGTGGGAATCATGGCCAACCACTTGCATGTCGTAGTGGGAGTTCCAGGGGATCCGCCTCCCAGCAACATTCTCCGGGACTTTAAGGCGTATGGTAGCGGGAAACTGAATACGACTTGGGGAAAGCCAGAGTCTGAAACTTGGTGGACCGAATCTGGCTCGAAGCGGAAACTGCCTCCGCCGGATGGGGTTCTGGCAGCTGTGCGATATGTCCTCAATCAGGAGTATCCATTGTTGGTTTGGACCTCGGCGATTCCGGAACTGGGATTGGTGGGTGAGATAATGGGTGAGGAAGAACTGGTGATTTTTAGGGGAAGATACAAGCCTTAATCGGGCGATCACAAAAAAGCTCGGCTCGCCAGACTTCGAAACTCGCTAAAAACCATCCGGCTTACGCCGGACGCTCGCCTGCCTGTTTCACAGGCGATATATTTCTGATTGGCTCTCTTAGAAAACACTCCGACTGAAGGACGACTCGTATGTCGAAACCGCTCAACATTGGCATGGTGGGTTATGGCTTCATGGGCCGCACTCACTCCAATGCCTACCGCAAAGTCAATAACTTCTTCGAAACCGAATACCACCCGGTCCTGAAGGCCGTCTGTGCCCGCGATAAGGCGAAATGCCAGGCATTTGCTGACACCTGGGGTTATGAATCGGTCGAAACCGATTGGCGTAAGGTCGTTGAACGCAAGGATATCGATGCGATTGATATCTGCACCCCGAACAACTTGCACAAAGACATTGCCCTCGCTGCGGCAGCCAATGGCAAGATGATTCTGTGCGAGAAGCCGCTGTCGATGAACACGGCCGAAGGTGAAGAAATGGCAGCCGCCGTCGAGAAAGCCGGCGTCGCCAATACGGTGTGGTACAACTACCGCCGTGTCCCCGCGGTAACACTTGCCAAGCAGATCATTGACTCCGGCAAGCTGGGCAAAATCTTCCACTACCGTGCCAACTTCCTGCAAGACTGGACGATCTCGGCTGACCTGCCGCAGGGCGGAACCGCCTTGTGGCGCCTGGATGCGGCCGCAGCCGGCAGCGGAGTGACTGGCGACCTGCTGGCCCACTGTATCGACACCGCCCTCTGGTTGAATGGCGGCATCAATACGGTGAACGCCATGACCGAGACGTTTATCAAGGAGCGCACGCACACCTTGACCGGCAAGGTCGAGAAAGTGAGCATCGACGACGCGTGTACTTTCATGTGCCGCTTCACCAACGGTTCGCTGGGTCTGTTTGAGTCCACACGCTACGCCCGTGGCCATAAAGCCCTATACACCCTGGAGATCAATGGCGAGAATGGCTCACTGAAGTGGGATTTGCACGACCTGCACCGGCTGCAGTATTTCGACTACAAGGACGAAGGGATCGTTCGCGGCTGGCGATCAATTCATGTCAGCGATGGCGATCATCCGTATATGAAGCACTGGTGGGTTCCCGGGCTGCAGATCGGTTACGAACACACGTTCGTGCATCAAGTTGCCGACTTCCTGCAATCACTGAGTGACAAGAAACCGTGCTCACCCACCTTCCGCGAAGCGGTGGAAACCCAGAAGGTTTGCGACGCCGTCCTGGGCAGCGCCCAGAGCAAACAATGGTCGTCCGTGTAGGTCTGGATTGAAAAGCAGGCTTGCGAACGGCTAGACTTCCTGTAAATAATTGGTGGGAAGTGACTCGTCACGTGACGATCAGGGCCTTCGGCCGCGTGCGGAGTGATTTTCGATTAAACCCTCGAATCTCTGTCTGAGAGGGGTTTTCGACCCTGGAAGTGTGTAACATAACGTGTCAGACCCAAGTAGGGGCGGTCCACAGACCGCCCCTACTTTTGGTTTTTTGTAGATTGAATTTGTCCTCAACGCTATCGATCGCTGGTTCGGTCAGCAGACACCGGCTAGCAGCCTGTCGAAAAAGGTGTCTGGAACTCTCCGAACGTCGAAAAAACGCTCGATTCCGTGTGGTTGGCAAAGTTCCAGACACCTTTTTTAACAGGCTGCTAACTGCGTAGTCCCGCGTCATCGGACCGGCGGCGCGGATGAAGGAGTGGGAATGGAACGGCACCCGATTTCTCAAGAAGGTTACGACAAGCTCCGCGAACAGATCAGAGAACTCGAAGATGTCGAGATGCCGCGGATTGCCGAAAAAATCGCCGAAGCTCGAGCGGAAGGTGACCTGAGCGAAAACGCGGAATACCACGGCCAGCGCGAAGCCCAGGGGATGACCCAGGCCCGCATCAATCAATTGAAAACACAGATTGCCGCGTCCTATATCGTCGACAAGTCGACCATGCCCAAGGGGGTCGTCGCCTTCGGCAGCCGCGTCACGGTCAAGGATGTCGACGACGGATCCGAAGAGATCTACGAATTCGTCGGTCCCGGTGAAGACAACTACAGCGGGCCGGTGATGAAGATCCTGACCTCCAGCCCCCTCGCGCAGGGTCTGCTGGGTAAAAAGGTCGGCGACAAGGTGGAAATCCAGCTCCCGCGCACGGTGCAGAAGCTGGAACTCATCAAGATCGAAGACACGTGATCAACCCGTGGGCTAGGCTTCCAGCCTGTCATTGATCGGGAAAATGACAGCCTGGAAGCCTAGCCCACAAAAGATTCCCCCAAGTGCGCTCTCACTTTAGGAGAGGTGTCGAAATGTCGCATTCTGGTTTGATGGCGGCCGTGGCGTTGGCGTTCTGGAGCGTGGGACTCGAGGCCGAAGAATGGACCGAATTCCGCGGCCCCTACGGGGACGGACATTCTGCCGTGACGGGCCTCCCCACCGCTTGGACCGAGACGGAAAATGTCGCCTGGCGGATCGACGTTCCCGGGAAAGCCTGGTCCTCACCCATCTGCTTCCAGAAGCGGCTGTACCTGACGACCGCCGTCCCGGTTGAAGCACCCAAAAACGGCCAATCGCTGCGAACGCTGTGTTATGACGCTCATTCGGGCGACCTGATCTGGAACAAAGAGCTCTTCGTCACCGACGGCGTGCGTTCCAACAAGATTCATCCGAAAAACAGCTACGCCAGCCCGACACCGCTGACTGACGGCAAACGCCTGTTCGTCCACTTCGGGACGCACGGCACCGCTTGTCTGGATCTCGAAGGCAAGATTCTCTGGAAGAATGAGGAACTGATCTACGCCCACGTCCACGGCAGCGGCGGTTCCCCCGTGCTGGCCGAGGGCCATCTGATCATGAGCTGCGACGGCGGCGACAAGCAGTTTGTTGTCGCCTTGGATCAGAACACCGGCAAGATCGTTTGGAAGACCCCGCGTTCCGAACCGGACGCACCCAAGAAATTCGCCTTCACGACTCCGCTGGTCCTGAAACTTGCCGGCCGAACCCAGATCGTCAGCCCGGGCCCCGCAGCGGTCAGCAGCTACGATGCGAAGACCGGAGAAGAGATCTGGAAGGTCAAATACGGCGACGGCTATTCGGTGATTCCCAAACCCGTGTTCGGCAATGGTCTGGTCTATGTCTGCACGGGCTACGACCGTCCGAGTCTGCTGGCGATTCGTCCGAACGGCAAAGGGGACGTCACCGAAACTCACACCGCGTGGAAGGTCGACAAGGCGGTCCCCAATAGTGCGTCCCTGCTGCTGATCGACAAGCAACTGTACATGATCAGTGATGCCGGGGTCGCCACTTGCCTGGACGGAGAAACCGGCGACCAGATCTGGACGCAACGCGTCGGCGGCAATTTTTCTTCGTCCCCGATCTACGCCGACGGCAACATCTATCTGCTCGACGAAAAAGGCGAAACGACCATCATGAAGCCCGGCCGGGCCTACGAAGAAATCGCGAAGAATCCGATCGGGGAACGGACCCAGGCCTCCTACGCAATTGGCGATGGAGCGCTGTTCATCCGCAGTGAAAAGTCGCTGTTTCGGATTCAAGCGAACTGAACAGATTAATCAAGCCACTGGTTATGGGCTCAGACGGGCAGGAGTGCCCGTCTACGAATCATTGATGCGTAACCAAACATCGCAACAATTCAGACTCGAATTCGTCCCAGCGGCGGGATGTGTGATCCAGGATGACTTCCAACCGGCTGTCGCGGCGGTAGGACGTGGGTTGGACCGACATTTCGAAGCCGGTGCGGTTGAATTGGATCCAGGTGCCGGTGACTTGGAAGACTCCTTTGATGCGGCGGACTGAGAAGCCGCCCCCCAGCATGTCGAGTAGCGCGTCCTGATTGAAGACGTCTTCGGGGGAAAAAATCCAGCCGCAATGATCGCTGGGGTCATTGGTGGCGGGATAGCGGATCGGACGGCCCGGGGTCAGGTGTTGCGTCGGTTGCATCATCTGCAGTGAGACCAGCTCCGTCGTAGCAAGATGCTGGTGCGCGGGGTGGGCCTCGGGGAACAACGGTGTCCGGACTTCATCCGTGCGCCAATCCAGCCACTCGTGCTCGAGACGCCCTTGTTGGGTTGTCGTCACCAGGAGTTTTGCGGGAAACAGTTCCTTCTGAACATGGTCTCGAAACTGGGCAACAAGCTCTGGGGCGACGACGTCGGTCTTATTGATGACGACGATATCGGCCAGGTGCAGTTGGTCCTGAAACACCGGTGATTTCGAAATTCGCTCGTTCTCGAAATCTCGCGGGTCGGCCAGGCAGATCGTTGTGCGAACGTCGAGAATGTCCTTGAAATGGGAACCTCGCAGATGATCCAGGACGCGCGCCGGATGCCCCAGCCCGGTCGGTTCGATCACGATCCGGTGCGGTTTGGCGGTCCGGATCAGGGCGTCCAGGGTCCAGTCGAGGGGCATCTCCATCGAGCAACAGAAGCAGCCGCCAGCGATTTCACTGACTGCCAGACCGGCGTCGCCGCTCCCTTCGATCATCGCTTGATCGAGGCCCACTTCGCCGTATTCATTGACCAGGATCGCCCAGCGTTCGTGCGGCGGACGGCGGGCCGCGAGGTCGCGGATGGCGGTGGTTTTGCCGACACCCAGGAAACCGGTGATGAGGTTTGTCGGGATCGGTCTGAGGGGGAGGTCGGGATACATTATAGGTTGACTCCGAAAAACAAAAATGCAGGTGAGCCGGGTGCCGTGAGGCCCCGGACTGCATTGCCGTAAAGTTTTCTTGGCTCCATGGGAGGGTGAGGCTCCCGCCGAACCGCGTGGTCTTGCGACGCCCGATCGACAACCGCGGCTCGGCGGGAGCCTCGCCCTCCCATCAACTTGAATCACGAATTGGCCCATACACCCTAATAAGCGCCGCACGGTCAAAACTTGATGACGCGCGCCCGACTCTGGAGAGTCAGGCTACTGTATGCGTTTCACTTCACCCGTGGGGGAGTATTCCCATTGGTCGGACTTCCAAGTGAGTTCCCCGGCGTCGGAATCGGCCTGCAATAGAGTGGCGATGAGATTCTGTTCGCACAGGCGCGAGTATCCCAGGTAACTGGTGGTGATCCGGGGGTTGATTTCCACCACGATCGGTTGTCCGGGGTGGGAATCGGGGATGATCAGGTCGACTCCGACGTACCCGCGCAGTCCGGGGACCTGGCGACAGGCCGCGACGGCGGCGTGCTGCAGGGTGACGGCGTCGACTCCGCGTGCTGGCAGGACGCCTCCTTGGTAGGCAAATCGCCCGTCGGTGCTCAGGGTCTGCTCGCATGGCGGCAGCGGTTGGTAGCGATATTGTTCGGGGGTGACCATCACGCCCACCGAAACGGCTCGCCCCACAATGTAGGGCTGCCAGATCGCCTGCCTCAACAGGGAGGATTGTTTCCACCTCGGTAGCAGGCGTTCGAAGTCGGCGACCGATTCGACCAGATACGTTTCTTGCGACCCGGCGCCGTCCCGTGGCTTAATCACGCAGGGGTAAGCGACCGTCGCTGATGTATCGTGCGTGACAGAAAACTCGCTGGTGGGAATCGTTGGCAGGCCCGCGCCTTGAAGGTGGCCGGCGAGTTCCAGCTTGTCGGTACATGTTGAGATGGCGAGAGGACTGGGACCGCACAATCGGCCGCCGACCCCTTCAACCAACAGCGCGCGATGCGTCAGGATGCCGTCGAATTCGGGAGCAATCAACAACGTGACATCCGACAAAGCGGCCAGTTCCGCGAGGAGTTCGATTTCTTCTTCTGGGGAATGTGCGACTTGAAACGCCACACCTTCCACGGGAAACCGTTCGCGCTGCCCGCTCCAGATCGTGACGACCTCTAGTCCCGGGATTCGTGTTGCATCACGCAGCACTGCCAGCAGCATTGACCGGCCTTCCGCCAGCAGAGACGAGTCGAGGGACTCCTGAGCCCAGGCGCCACTGCAGACGAATTCGGAAACGAAAAGACGCACGAAAGTCGGGCTCGATTGAGAAATTGATCTGCGATTGATCAGTGCGAAAGCGGGCACACGTGTAATGCAAACGACCTGCCGAACGTAGCTCGGCAGGTCGCAAATGACTCATTCGCCCTTTCAGAACGATGTCCGACCTACTTGCCCTTGTGACCGTTGTGACAGGCACCGCAAGCGGCTGCCTTTTTGAGAACAGCCACGGATCCTTCCTTGCCGTCGACCACATCTTTGGCGGCAGTGATGATCGCGTCGTTCAACTTCTTCCAATCCGCGGCGTCACCCTTGGTGGGGTTCTTGGCCAGCGCTTCGTACAGCTCAAGAATCTTCTTCTTGTCTTCGTCCGTTCCCTTGCCATCCGTGATCTTGGTCAGCAAGCTGGGCATCCCCTTATCTTTGCCGTGGGCCAGCTTCATGACTTCTTTGGTGGTGTACTTGGGCTTATCTTTGTCGTCTGCCCCGGCCATGCTCGCGGTCAAGAACAAAGCTGCCAACCCCAAACTCAAAGCAATTCGCACGATCCATCCTCCATCATCTGAAAACTCAACTGGTGCGCATTGTTGCGGAGGCGACACCATCATCCGGCGGATTCCCACACGTCAAGTCAAACGACCACCGCCTGACTTCGGGAAACAACCAGAGCTAATTATGTACCAATCCTAATGGATTCCAACAAGATGCGATCCCGGTTTTCTTGGAATTATCGCGGCTCGCCAGCCAGAATTACCCGAACTCCTGGACTTGCCGCAACCGGCAAGCTGCCCAGACTACGCGGATGAATGCAAGCTCGAAGCGCAAGCGAGTGCATTCCGTTGGCGGTGAGGAGTAAAAATGCACTCGCTTGCGCTTCGAGCTTGTATTTGCGGTCACTTCGTGACCTGCCTTTAGAGTGGCGACGTGCCTTCAATCAGTCGTCGCAGCAGATTCTCGTCGATTCGACCCTTGAAACGGATTTCGCCATCGCATTCGACGACAGGGACCAGCAAATCGAACCGTGCCCGGAGTTCGGGATCTTCATCGATGTCGATGACCTCCGGGACGGGCAAATAGGGTCTGTAGACCGGGTTCCACAGGATCTCGACGGCGTCATCGCACAGATGACAGCCTTCTCGCGAATAGACTCGCACGTCGCGAAAACGCCGCCCGGCAATCGCTGGTTTCCAGCGTTGATCTGCGACGGGACGACCCGCCTGGACGGCGATTCCGATGGGAATCATCAGGATTCCCAAGCCAATCAGCACGGGACGATGGACATACCAGAACCGGGGCAGAGCCGGCAGGTTGCCCGTTTCCTCGCAGATCGCGACCAGCAGAATCAAGGCCCCCAGGTACACCGCAGCCGAACCGAAGACAGTTCGGGGAAGCCGGGTGCGATCCTGCGAGGCGCTCTTGTCGGGTGTGACGTCACTCATCATGACGTCATCGTATCCCGCGACGATTATTGGTGCCAGATCGATGCGACGTCATCGGCCATGGTCATAGACACGTCGGGGTCGGGCCCTTTCGGCGGTAGTCATGGAATATGTTGCGTGACGACCGGATGCGCCGGCGCCGGACAGGCGGTACTCACTGCAATTGTGATGATTCCCAGGGTCAGGCAATAGTACGCAAACCAATGGAGGCGGCGTTGAGTCACCATTCTCAACAGCCAACTGAGGGCGAAGTAGCCCACGACGCCTGCCGTGACTGCTCCGGCCACCAGGGCTGACAGACTGTGGCTGGTGTGCCCTTGCTCGATCACGTCCTTCACCATCAACAGCGTCGCGCCGCCAATCACCGGCACCGCCATCAGGAAGGAAAACCGGGCCGAAGCCGTTCGTTCCAGCCCAGTGGACAGTCCGGCCGCGATCGTGGTCCCAGACCGTGAGATCCCCGGCAACAAGGCCAACGTCTGACAACAGCCAATCCACAGGGCTTGCCACATTGACAAGTCCTGCTCACGGATCCGCGGCCGCTCAGCCCACTGGCCGGCCAGCAGCACACCCGCCGTGACCAGGAACCCAATGCCGGCGATCAGCGGTGAATTGAAGGTCTGCTCGAATGTTTCCTTCAGCAGCAACCCGACGATCCCCGCTGGGATGGTGGCCAGAATCAACAATCCACAGAGCCAGGGCTGTCGCGGCAGTTGGATCAGATCTTTCCAGTAGACCAGGATGATCGAGATGAGGGTCCCGACATGCAGCGCCAGGACCAGTTCCAGGGTATTGCCGTCGCCCGTTGTCCCGAACCACTGGTTCAGGCCCGACTGCATCAGCGCCAAGTGTCCGTCCGAGCTGATCGGCAGGAATTCCGTGATCCCCTGCACGACGCCCAACAGAATGGCCCGAGCTGTTTCCAAGTCAAACATATCGCCTTCCACCCGCGCTGGCACGCGTCCGGGGAGGCCGAAATGCTCTCCACGAACGATGGAGCTGACTCAGCGCCGAACGTCAGCAATCACTACCATTCTGGACTACAGAAGTGACTTCGGCAGTCGGCAGTCTTGTAGCGGACGATTCACGCGGTACACGTTGCCGATCGTAGCGATTATCACGGCCAGCGTCGCCGTAGCCCGACTCTACAAAGTCAGGCGAAAGTCCGACACGCCCGGAACTGAAGGTTTCGGCTACGATTCAGGACGAACATTATTAAGCCATAATGCATTATTCACAAACATGTTACAGCAAACACAGCCACCTGAATGATTCATCTTGGTCAAATCGCCATTCGAAAATACAATTCCGGCTGCTGGACAAGGATTGTCAGTCACGCAGGCCCACACGGATGTCCGAGATCGCCCCAGTCTTCCCTGAGATTCGCTCAACGCTGCTGCTCCGCAAGGACTTGCGAGCCAGCAGCCTGTTGAAAAAGGTGTCTGGAACTTTGCCAACCACACGGAATCGAGCGTTTGTTCGACGTTCGGAGAGTTCCAGACACCTTTTTCAACAGGCTGCTAGCCGTGGAACGGCTGTGTTGCGGACGTTGATGGCGATCGTATTTGCCAGCCAGTTCCTGACAGGCTGTGCCCACAACATGAATCGTCGGATGACGATCCGTTCGGAACCGCCCGGTGCGCTGGTACTGATGGAAGGTGAAGAGGTCGGTTATACGCCGGTGGGCATCGACTTCAACCACTACGGAACTCGCGAAATCACGCTCATTAAGGACGGGTACGAAACCGTCACCGCCATGCAGAAAGTCCGCTCGCCGTGGTATCAGAAGATCCCGCTCGATTTCGTCAGCGACAACTTCAGCCCGGTGAAAATCAACGATCGGCTCGACTATACGTTCACAATGAATAAGCAGGAGCTGGTGTCGAACGATCAGTTGCTGCAGCGGGCCAAGGGGCTGCGTTCCCAGTCGCAGGTGCTTCCCAAGCAGCCTGAGCAGTAGTCGGCTTTTGAATCGACGTGCTTCATACAAGCTCGAAGCGCAAGCGAGTGCATCGTTCCGACAGATTTGCGAAGAGATGCACTCGCTTGCGCTTCGAGCTTGTATTGTCAGTCATCTCTTGGCAAATCACCCGTTTGAGGCATAGGATAATAGACAGGTTTCTCTGGTGCGGTGATTGCCCTGCCGCCTGGGTTGAGCCAATGTCTTCCTGACGCCACCAATTTCTGCCGAGAACTCTGGCATGACGATTTCCATACCGTGTCCAAAATGCAGTGCCGTGTTGAAGCTGCGGGACGCCAGTTCGCTGGGTAAGACCGGTAAGTGTCCCAAATGTGAACACCGCTTTGTGCTGCGCGATCCAGACGAAGTAGAGATGGAGCTGGTGGAAGCACCGGCACCGCGGACTCAGCGCGCCAACTCGGGCCCGAAGGTGGGCACCGGTGCGCAATGGGTTCCCGATCATGCTCCGGAATCGGTCGGCACGCCGGAGGTATTTGGATCTCCCGAAGCGGATACGTTGAACCGCTTGAAACGCAAGCGTCGCAAACGGAACTTGCCAAAAACCATCGCGATGGTGGCTGGGTTTGTCATCCTTGGTGTTGGCGGAATCTGGGGTTGGAAGACGTTTGCTCCCACCCTCGCGAAGCTCGATCACGTTGCCGGAAAGAAATCCAAGCCCCACAAGTCGACTCCAGCAGTCCATGACACGGAATCCGAGACGGAGACTGTCACCGCTGCAACCAAGAGGGAAAAGAGCGAATTTGGTCGTCCCACTCACGGAGCGCCAATCGACCTGTTGTGGATTCCCTCGGGAGCCCGAATCATCATCAGCCTGCGCCCGGCAGATTTATGGAAAGCGGGGGCGGTCGGTGAAGGTGAGTTCAAAGCCACTCTCGGACCGCTGGGGATCTGGATGGGGACCGCCATGGAGCAATTCCTGATGGCGAAGCCCGAAGAGATCGACGAGGCACTGATCTGTCTCATTCCGGGAGCTCGTGGCACGCCACCCGACGTTGCGGCAGTGGTGCATCGCACGGCGGCCTCGAAGTTCAAGAAGTCCGAGATGATCGACAAGTTTGGCGGCCAGGCGGTCGAGACAGGCCCATTGAAGTACTATGCCAATGAAAAGTGGGCGATGGTTCTGCGGCCCGACATGCAGACCTACGCCATCTCGCCAGTCGGAATGGCGGCGGAAATGGTCGATTCTTCCGAGGTCGCCAAGCCGACCGATGGTGGCATTGAAGAAATGTTGCTGAAGACCGACCGCGACCTGCAATTCACCGTCGTCTGCGTCCCGGCAGATCTGAAGATTCACGGCGAATTCCTGGTTCCGGCGAATGCTCAGACGTTGCTGCAGAATGTCGCCGACTGGATCTCCAGCGACGACGAAGCCGAAGCGGTCGCCTGGTCGTTCCATTTCGCCGACCAGAAGTTCTATACGCAGTTGCTGGCCCGGAATTCGGCCGTGACCAAGTCTCATCAATTGGCGAAATCGTTTAAGTCGCGGTTGGCCACGACTCCGATGCGCATTCTGGAGACGATCCAGATGATGAATCCCCCTCAGGCGGGACCGCGAAAAGTCATCGGACGTGTCCCCGCGATGTCCAAGGTCGTGCAACTGGGGACGCACATCGAAACGGGCAACCGGTTGGTGTCGTTGTCGTTCCAGGGTCCCGATCGAGCGGGCCCCAATCTAAGCCTGGGAGCACTGCTGGCCTGGGACGAATCGACGCGGACCAGCTTCACGGGTTCCCCCGGTGGCACGACGGTGGCAAATGCTGCCGAGAAGAAGCCGCTGAAGGAATTGCTGCGGACTAAGATCGATGTCGACTTCCGCCGGGCGCCGCTGCAGGATGCGTTCAGCTACATCGCCGGTGAAGCCAAGTTTGAACTCATCATCGACGGCGACGCTCTGAAAGCCGCCGGATATACCAAGAATATGCCGCAGACCTTCAAGGACGATGGCATCACGGCCAGTGCCGCGCTGGCCAAGATTGTCGCCGTCGGGAAGTATGACAAGATGTGCTATGTAATTGACGAAGCCAAGTCGACCGTCACCGTGATGACCCTGCAGAAGGCGGCCGATTCCAAGTTGACGGTCTACCCGATGAAATGATACTCGCGGTTCGGCGGGAGCCTCACCCTCCCATCCGCCGCAATCCCCAACGACTCAACTCCGGATCCTGCGGCTAATGCCTCTCAGTTTCACTTGTTTCCGCTGCCGCGCTCATCTGAAAGTTCGCGATGAGACTTTTCTGGGATCGACTCTCGATTGCCCCGACTGCGGAACGCCCCTGCTGATTGCGAAATCTGCGGCAGGTGAATTGATCTCGCTGGAAGTGCCGAGCGCGTCCCCGGCTCCGGCAACCAAGCCGGCCAACGGCAAACCGACCCCGTTTCCTCAGCCTCGCCCATCGACGAAGCCCCAGCCTGCCGAACCGCCTCCCTTCGAATCCTTTCCGGGAACTGCGGGGGAATCGCGAACACCGCAGATTGTCGCATGGAGCGTCGCCGGAATCTGTCTGCTGGCTTTGATTCCGATTCTGATCCCCGCCAACAAGCCGGCTAACCCGATTGCTGACCTTCCCCAAGAAGCACCGCAGCAGCCGGTGGACCCGCCGCCGGTCGTTGAGAAGGCGGCTCCACATATCGCAAAAGTGGCGCCGCAGCCGTTACCTGAGACACCTGCGGGTCGACTGGAAGAACTGGGGAAACTCGTCTTGAAGCAAGCACAGACGGAGGGGCACTTTCCCGCCGGAACCGTCCCCGCAGCCAGCCTGGTGCCGACGTTGCGGTGGAGCTGGCTGGCTCAACTGGCTGCCCGTCACGATAACCCCAACGCCATGCACATCGCCTGGAATGAACGCTGGAATGATCACGCTCAGGATCGGTTTGTGCGACGGTCGATCGCCCGGTTTCAGAATCCGGCAGTGCTCAATAAGGTAAGCGAAGACAAGTATCCGGCCGCGCATTTCGTGGGGGTCGCGGGGGTGGGTGCGGATGCCCCCACCTTGCCCGCGGATCATTCTCGAGCGGGGATTTTCGGTCAGGACAGACAGACCAAACTCGATCAGATTCGAGACGGTGTTTCCAACACCATGCTGCTGGCGGGCGTGGAAGAACATCTCGGATCGTGGGCTGCCGGGACCACCAGTTATCGTCCCTTCACCCAGGAACCGTACCTCCACGGCCCGGATGGATTCGGCACCGGGCAGCCCGACAGCATGCTGGTCCTGATGGCCGACGGCAGTGTGCGAGAACTCAATAAAAAAAACGATCCGCGGATCGTACGCAGAATGGCGGCAATGAATGACGGGTTTTCTTTGGATCCGCTCGTCGAGGGTGAACCGGGTGATCCGAAACCGGGAACCGTGCCGGTCCCTGATCCACTGATGACTGCCGTGAAACCCGCTGCTAAAACACGCCCGCCGCAAGCCGGAGTGGTGGCGGTTCCCGTGGCTGCTCCGCAACCGGAAAAGGTGATCGACATTGCCGCGGCACTCAGCCGCAAGATCCTCAAATTCGATCAGGCCAAGCCCGCGGCCGCCTTCCAGTTGATCCTGCAGATTGAAGAACTGGCTGGCGTCCGCATCGAATATGACCGCGAGAAGCTGGGCCCGGTGGCCAGCCGCCTCGACAAGTTGATCACGCTCAAGAAGCAGGATGCTTCGCTGGCCGAACTGCTCGATGACATCCTGAAGCAAATCGAACTGCATCGTCAAACCGAGAAGACCTGCATCCGGATCGTCGCTCCTGAAAGCACGTGATCGTCGCTATGATATCGGTTGCTGTTGTCCTGAAGGGAGTCTCGCCAGATGCCTCGCGATTTCGCCACCGAAAGTTTGATCCACGATCCGATCCACGGATACGTACCCTTTATCGCGCGCCACGGCCTGCCCGCGGGTGAAATCTCCGAACAGGAAATCATTGATCATCCCTGGGTCCAGCGGATGCGACAGATTCACCAGCTGCAGACGGCGTGGTGGGTTTTTCCTTCGGCGGAACATACCCGCTTCCAGCATGTCCTGGGAGTGATGCATATCGCGTCCCAGGCGATTCATCAGTGGTACGACTCGCTCTGCGAATCCAGCCGCAATGTCCCTTCCTTGCCTTATGTCGAGAGCCTGGTGCGGCTGGCCGCGTTATTGCACGACGTAGGGCACGGTCCGTTCGGCCATTTTTTTGACGATCATCATCTCGATCAATGGGGCATCACCCATGAGGATGTCGGATCGGCAATCATTGAACGGGAATTGGGCGACTTGCTGAGCCGCGTCCGCCGGAATCCGCACGGACGGCTGCAACCACTCGAACAAATCGATCCGCAGCAGATTGGCTGGTTGATTCGCCGGCCGCGATCCACCGAGCATGCCAGCGACGGCCATCCCGACTGGCTCCGCAAATTGCGGGCTCTGTTCAGCGGCATCTATACCGTCGACAACATGGATTTTGTGCTGCGTGACGCGTACATGTCGGGCTACAACACGAAGGCGTTCGATCTCTCGCGGTTGCTCCACTACACGTTCTTCAGCGAACAGGGCCTGACGATTCATTCGCGCGGCCTGCCGGCATTGATCAACTTTATCGAGATGCGTGCCAACCTGTTCCGCACGATCTATTTTCATCGCACCGTCCGCGCACTGGACCTGGCGCTGGTCGATGTCTTTCCCCAGAGCATGCGGCACTTGTTCCCCGGTAATCCGCTGGACGATTTGCCCAGCTATCAGCGATTCCACGAAGCGAGTTTTCTGGTCGACGTGCAGCGCTGGCCGATTAGCGACGATCCCGAATTGAAGGCTCTGGGTCTGCAATGGCAGGCGATTCTGTGTCGTGAAGTGCTGTGGCGGATGGCATTCGAACGGACGTTTTATTTCACAGCCGGAATGAACGAGCAGACTTCGATCTTCTCGGAACCGGAACTGGTCCAGAAGCGATTGCGAAGTCAGTTGCCGATCGCCATCCGCGACATCCCGTTGAAGATCGATATCGCTCGGCACTACCACCGGCCCGCGCGCCGCGTGGCATCAGGAGGCCAGAATTTCGTCCTCGATCCCGCCGAAGCAGAACCGAAAGAACTGGCCGACTACGAAACATTCCGTTCCCTGCCGCTAAGCTTTTCCATCGTGCGCGTCTATGCCCTGACCCACGAGCATGACGTCGCAATCAGCCGCGCCTTGCAGACGGTATTGGGCGCGGTGTCGGACGCGAAGACGAATATGTGACTCAGGGAACCGCGGTCCTGAATCTGTCCCATAAGTCTCATGTGTTTTGATGGGACTAATAGGACGAATGGGGCACATGGGACTTATGGGATTCGGACGGCGACACCTGTCTTCGCTGATTGCAATACGGCCTGTGTGAACTGAAACACCGGTCGTGCACAGTCTGCTGGGGCGACATTCGGTGCGCCGTTCAGCACACTGTCCAGAAAGCTGGTGATCGGATTGGATTCCGGTTCCATGTCGGTCATCAGCTCGGTGACATTGTCACGGCTGATGCAGACTTGATTGTCGTAGAGCTTAAAATCCGCTCGCTCACAGACGATGTGCAGGTACTCGGCAAAATGATGGGCGTTACCCAGAAACGTCATACCCAGCGGTACGCCACCGGTCAGTCGGGCGGACACAGTCGTGATGATTTCGACCTCTCGCTGGCTCTGGCTGCTGTGAGCGAAAACCTCTTCAGGACCTAGACCCGTGATGAAGAAGATGATGTCCAGCTTGTGACTTCCCGCGTCCCCGATATAGCCGCCCGGATTCTGCCGAGGATCATTGCGCCAGGTATGGGGCAAGGCTTGCAACTGTTCCCAATGCTCGCAATTGTGCGACGACACAGCGAGAACCCGGCCCCAGTGCCCGGACAGAACTTCTCGTCGTAGCGTGCGATAGGCTGGCTGTCCGCGTCGTTGATAGGCCACCGATAATAGCGGTCCGCCCGCCTGGGCTTCGGAAATCAGTTGTTCGATGCGCGCACCCGTCTCAGCCAGCGGCTTTTCGCAGAGGACGGGCCAGCCCCGTTCGCGACACGCGCGGACCTGCTCGAAGTGCAGATGTGTCGGCGTGCAGATCACGACCGCATCGATGTCCCGACGTGCCAGCAAATCGTCCAACGTGGGACTAATATGTGCCGTGGGTGCGAATTCTGTCTGCAGCCGCTGAGCGGCCTGGGGGCTGGGATCGAACAAGACACTCCACCGAGCACGTCCATCGGCTTGAACGCGTTGCGCATGCAGACGCGCAATCTGGCCACACCCGATCAGGGCCAGTCGAATGGGATCGGAACCGGACATCAAAAACCTCGTTCGACACAACTAAAGGCAGATTTTTTTTCCACAGATGAACACGGATGAAACACGGATTGGATCATCCTATGTCAGAGTCTATCACTGACGCCAATCCGACGATCAATTATCGCGCCGGCCTGCCCTCCAACTGTCTTGATCCGTGATTACAATTCCGATGAGATTCTCCGCCTATTCCGAAAGACCCTTGGCGACAACACCTCAATCATGCCGCATTTACCAAGCCTGACTGGCCGCGCCGCGTTTTCTTGTTCATCGCACTTCCGATTTCACGTCTGGGCATTCAGCCTGCTACTGTACTGCGCTACCGTCTGCCCAGCCGCGCCGCCACTGACGGGCGCGGCCGATCCGCAGTTGGAGGTTTTCGACAAACTGCTCACGTCGTTTGTCGGAGGTCACAAGATCCCGGGTGCGGCGTTGGCCGTCTCGTATCGCGGAAAGCTGGTCTACGCCCGCGGCTGCGGCTACGCCGATGTGGCGAAACGGGAAGAGGTCCAACCGAACTCGCTCTTTCGCAGCGCCAGCCTGACCAAGCCGATCACCGCCGTCGCCGTTTTGAAACTGATGGAGCAGGGCAAGCTGAAATTGGAAGACCCGATTCTCAATCATCTGTCGGATGTCGTTCCGGGGGCTCAGCGAAAGAATCATCCCTGGAGCAAGATCACCATTCAACACTGCCTGCAGCATACGGCGGGCTGGGACAGCAAAGCCAAGTTCGACCCCATGTTTCGGTCGATCATGATTGCCGATGCACTGAAGGTCCCCACGCCCCCTACATCCCTGCAAATCATCCGGTTTATGGCCAGCAAGCGGCCCGACTTTACGCCCGGAGAACGCTACGCCTATTCCAATTTTGGATACGTTGTGCTCGGGCGGGTCATTGAACAAGCCTCCGGACAATCCTACGAAGAATACGTGCAAGAACAGATCTTTAAGCCGCTGGGGATCAAATCAGCGCGCCTGGCCAAGACGCGTTTGAAGGATCGTGCGCCGCAGGAAGTCAGGTACTATGACGGGACTAAGAAGGCGCGGAACGTCTTTTCCCAGAACCCTGCTGACGTCACACTGATGCCCTACGGAACATGGTCCATTGAAGCGATGGATTCCAACGGGGGCTGGCTCCTGTCGGCGGCGGATCTCGCCCGGTTCATGTGTGGACTGGATCTGTCCAGCAAGCAACCCCTGATCCAACCCGAAACTCGACAGTTGCTGCTGCGCAGCCGGCCGAGTGGTCCAGCGGGTTTCGAAGCGAATGGCAAACCGAAATCCGACTTCTACGGATTTGGTTGGCGAATTCAACACGGGAAAACGCCCGATCAGGCGCATTACTGGCACGAGTCTTCCTTCGACGGCATCTCCGGGCTGATGATTCATCGCGACGACGAAGTGAACTGGGTCATCCTGATCAACACCACGGAACTCGTCAAGGGAAAGTTGCCCGCCGAGGAGATCGATCAACTCCTCCACGACGCGATGAACTCAGTCAAAGTCTGGCCCGAGAAAGATCTGTTCTCCACGATCGATCAGCTCAACCCTTGACGCTGTCTGCCCGAGACAGTAACCCGTTGCAGTATGGATTCTGAACGCACTCGCGCGACAACCCTCTGGCTCGTCAACTTGTTCTTCGGACCGGGCGCCGCACCGACGGGTGTCTTGCTCGCCAGTCTGGCGGACGAACTGCTGCGCCACGGCTGGCGAGTGGAAGTCCTGACTGGTACCGCGGACTACCGAGCCGACTTCTCGGCGGGTGACGTTTCGTTTCCGGGCAAAATCCATCGCTTTCGCTGTCGATCATCAGGCAGTAGCGTACGCAGCAAGCTCCGGACCTGGCTGACGTTCTATATTAAAGTGGCCTGGTTCCTGCTGTGGCGGCGCCTGCCTGAGGTTGTCATCGTGCAGACGACGCCGCCATTTCTGCACACGTTGTTCGCCGTGCGGGCGTGTTTCGCCTGGCAGCGCCCGCAGATCATTCTGTGGAATCAGGACACCTATCCCGAAAGCCTCATCGGCACCGGGTTGTTACGCCCATCCTCCTGGACCTACACGTTGCTCCAGGCAGTCGCTCGCTGGAGTGCCCGCCGCACCGCTCACGCCGTGGTTCTGGATGGTGCGATGGCTGATCGATTGCGGAAACAGGGCGTGCAGCATATCACGTTGATTCCCAATTGGGACCTGGCCCCACCCGCGATTCCGGAAACCTCATTGCCCGCGGAACTGCGTCAGCTCGCGACGGGATATCGATACCGCATCGCTTACACCGGCAACCTGGGACGCGGACACGACTTGACGCCCATCTGGAACTACCTCCGTTATCATCCCACTCAAACTGAATTCTGCTTTCTGTTCGTCGGCGAGGGGGATCGCACCGCCGAGTTGCGGGAGCTTGTGCTGCGGGAAGGCTGGCAGTGCGTCAAGTTCTGGCCCTACCTGCCAGCAGCCGAATTCTTCGCCCTCCTGCACTGGGCCGATTTTGGACTGGTCGCCCTGGAATCCAACTGCCTGGGGCTGATGTCACCCAGCAAACTGCACGCCTGGCTGGCGGCGGGAAAACCGGTCATTTACATCGGCCCGCACGGTTCCAATGTCAGCGAAACCTTGGACGCTTTCGGCTGCGGCTTCAGCGTTGACCCGGCCCTGCCCGACAGTTTTCAAGCGGTCGCGGCAGGATTGTCAAACGTCGACGCAGTTCAAACCATGCACATTCAAAGCCAACTGGCCTGGCAGGCACGCCATTCGCCAGAAGTCGGCCTGCGAGCATGGTGCGAATTGCTCGGTCGCCTAAATTCCTGAGTTGCGTTGACCAACACGCTCCATCTCCGCGGTTGGCGTGTGATCCTGTTGCGACGTATGATAGAGTATTCTTCAGGCCCCTCATGGCTGAATGCACGGCAGAGGTGGGCTATGCTGCATTGAGAATGGATGGATAGCGAGAATCATGGCGCCGGATCCTCAGCCACCCGATGATGGCGCTGCTGCGCACGACGTGACCCAGTATCTGCCATTGGCGGGAGCCGATCCCAAGTCGTCCGGTAAACGGAGCGACACATCTAAACCCATCCCTGCGATTTCGACTTCCGGGACCGATTTCACCCTCACTGAAGAGGTCACCCTCGGGGAATTCCGACTGTTACGGCGTTTGGGACGCGGTGGCATGTCCGAGGTCTACCTGGCCGAACAAACGCTGCTGAAACGGCACGTGGCGGTCAAGGTGCTGCGCCCCGAACTCATGCTTGATGAAAGCCTGCGACAGCGGTTTCAGAAAGAAGCCCTGGCGGTCGCCGGACTGAATCATCCGAATATCGTCCAGGTCTATACGGTCGGTGAGGCCGATGGACGGTTCTACATTGCCCAGGAATACGTCAACGGACAAAACCTGCGTGAGTATCTGACCCGCAAGGGCCCGCCCGATCTGCAGGTCGCGGTCCATATCATGAAACAGGTCGCTGCCGCCCTGCAGGCCGCCGGGCAGGCGGGGATTGTGCATCGCGACATCAAGCCGGAAAACATCATGCTGGCTCGCAAGGGCGAAGTCAAAGTGGCCGACTTCGGGCTGGCAAAACGCAGTCAGGCGACCGATTCCCAGCAGTTGACGCAACTCGGCACGACGATGGGCACGCCCCTGTATATGAGCCCCGAACAGGTCAACGGACGCAGCGTCGATCAGCGCAGCGATCTGTATTCGTTCGGAGTCACCTGCTACCACATGCTGTCGGGACAACCGCCGTTTCGCGGTGAGAACGCCATCAGCATCGCGTTGCAGCATTTGAAAGAAACGGCCAAACCGCTGGAGAAAATCCGGCCCGATTTGCCACCCCTGTTATGTCGCATTATCCACAAGTTGATGGAGAAAGATCCCGACCAGCGCTACCAGACCGGGGCGTCGGTGATCAAGGATTTGAAACGCGTTTCACAGGAAAAATTCCAGGGGACCGACGTCAAGCCGCTCGATGATCGCCCTGCCACCGCGGTGGCGTCGGGATCGATCTTCGTCCGCATGGGCCGAATCCTTCGCAACCCGGCTCAATTTGCCCTCGATCTGGCAGATCTGCCGCCGCGCAAGCAATTGGTGCGACTGGGGCTGACTTGTCTGTTGGTGCTGGCGTGTTTTGCGGGGATTGGCTGGGTGCGGCGTCCTGTGAATCCGCTGCAAGTCCGACCTTCCGCGGGCCCTGGTCTGCCTCCGGTGGATGCCGTCGAGCGCAAGGGCACGGCGGGCACACAGTGGATGCATGCCTCCAGCCTGAAAACTGACAAAGCCGCTTGGGAAGCCGTGATTGAATACTTCCCCGAGGACCGCGTTTATACGCCCCAAGCCATGATCTCACTGGGACTCTTGGAGCTGGCAGACAATCTTCCGCAGGCCGCACAACAGCACTTTGATCGACTGGTCGCGTATGGCGACACCAATCCGAAGTGGCAAGCGGCCGGTTGGTTGGGGCATGCGATGATTCTGAAGCAACAGGGGCAGGCAGATCAGTCTCTGAGATTGTTGACTGAAAAAGCGGACGCACTCAGGAAATATCTGCCGGATAGCATGCGCCCGATCGGGTTAAAGACGTTTCAAACAAACCAGCCAGAGCTGAACGAGAAGTTGCGGAAAATTTTTGAAAAATCCGAAGCGAGATAGGTCGTTGAAGCGAGGATCACTGTGGCCATGCTGACCATGATCGAGGGAAGTCAACGGGGTGAACAATGGGATCTGCGCCGCGCAGAGACTGTGATCGGCCGCCAGCAGGGGTGCGATATCCTTCTCGATAACGCAGCCGTCAGCCGGAATCACGCGCGCATTCTCGAAAATCACGGCACTTACTATATCGAGGATATGCGCAGCCGCAATTCCACCTATCTGAACGAGCAGAAGCTGGAACGGAAGACGCAACTCCAGGAAAATGATCGAATTGGGATTTGCGACGTCATCTTTTTGTTTCAGACAGCCAGCTCCTTATCGAGCTCGACGCACGAAAAAACAGACCCCGCAGCATTCGAGATGGGGCTGCAGGTCGATGAGGGTGAAGCTCGGATTCCGGAAATTGTTTCCGTCCCGTCCCACAAGGGGATGCAGATTCCCGCCATCGTCAACGGCGAGGGCATGATCGATAAGTCGGCCATTCTCTCGAGCTTTAGCCTGACGACCGGGGGTTATTTACGCCTGCTGGCCAATCCCGAAGCCAAGCTAAAGGCCCTGATTGACCTGAGTTCCAATCTCAGCCAACTGCTGACCGTCGAAAAGTTGCTGCCCAAGCTGCTCGACTGCCTGATGCGCGCGTTTCCACTCGCCGATCGCGCTGTCCTGCTGTTGAACGACCTGGAGAAGAACCAACTCCAGATCCGCGGGATTCGCCTCCGCGACGACGACAGTGCGATCTCCCCGCCGCTCAGTACGACCATCATCAAATATGCGTTGCGGCACAAGCAGATCGTCTTGAGTGAAGACGTCCTCGAAGACGAACGGTTCAGCACGGCGGACAGCGTGGCCAACTTGCGGATCCGTTCGGTCATGTGCGCGCCGTTGCTGTCGGCGACCGGGCAACTGCTGGGCATCATCCAGATCGATACCGCCAACATTGAGGGGCGGTTCATTACCGAAGACCTGGAATTGCTGGTCTGCCTGTCCAATCAGGCGTCGCTGGCGATCGACAACGTCAATTTGCATAAGCAAGCCATTGCGCAACGGGACTTGGAACGGGATTTGGAATTCGCGAATTCGGTCCAGATGGGCTTTTTGCCGACCGAACGCCCCAATCTGCCCCCCTTCCAGTTCTACGACTTCTACGAGCCGGCCCAGCATGTCGGGGGCGATTTCTTCGACTACATCAAGCTGCCCGACGGTCGGTTGGGGGTTGCGGTGGGGGATGTCGCCGGCAAGGGAGTCCCGGCGGCACTGCTGATGGCTCGGCTGTATTCCATGACGCGGTACAGTCTGCTGACTTCGCCCACAGCGGCCAGTGCGGTCACCGACCTCAACGCCAGCATTTCCTCGAGCGGTCTGGGGCATCGGTTTATTACCTTCGTGCTGGCGGTACTCGACCCGAAAACGGGGCAAGTGTCGATCGTGAATGCAGGTCACCTGCCGCCGCTACTGCGCCACGCCGACGGGACCACGGAGCCCATTCACGGTGCCGATTCGGGCCTGCCCCTGGGCGTTTCGGGTGATTGCGTCTACGAACAATCCGAAATCGTCATGCGTCCCGGCGACAGCCTGTTTCTGTTGACGGACGGGCTGACCGAGGCCATGAACCCCACGAACGAAATCTATTCGTTCAAACGCATCGTCGAGTTTCTCAAGAAGCACGGCGGGTCCGTGGAGCATCTCGGTGAAGCCCTGGTCTCCGATGTCGACAAGTTCTGCGAAGGGCGCGCCCAAAGCGACGACATCTGCCTGGTCTGCTTCCGTCGCACCGAAGGCAACAAGGGGAAGAAATAGGCCCGCTCTACACCACAGGAATCGGCGCGACAACCGCCGCTGCTTCCGCCGCCGCAAGTTGGGCGGACTTCTCCAACGCCATCCGCGCCGCTTCGGCCCCGCGCAACTGCTCGAGGTGCTGCGACAACAGACGTACCAGATCGGGCAGTCCCTTCCCCGTCACGGCCGAGATATTGAAGACCGGCCGCTGTACTTCGGCTCGGAGTTTTTCGGCAACTTCGGCGGAACCGGGCAGTTCGGATTTCGTCACGACGATAATTTCCGGGCGATTCAGCAGGCTTTCGTCGTACAGCCGCAATTCTTCGCGGATCGACACGTAATTCTGGATCGGATCGGTCTGATCGGCCGGATCGGGTTCCACCAAATGCACAAACACGCGAGTCCGCTCCACATGCTTGAGGAACTCGTGACCCAG
>CAMAVF010000036.1 GCA_945861445.1 Planctomicrobium piriforme
CGGCAAGAGCATCTCGCCGCGGGCTCAGCCTGATCGAGGTCCTGATCTCGCTGGCCCTGAGCGGGTTGCTGTTGGCGTCGGTCTATTCGGCCATCTCGATGTATTTCCATTATTCATCCGCAGGCCAGGATGAAGTGGAAAAGAACCAATTGGCGCGTGTCCTGCTGCAGCGGATCGAAACCGACCTGCGGTCGATTGTGTATCGTCCCGAAGACGCATCGACGACAGCCGCTGATGATTCCGACGCGACCATTACTGATCCCACTGAAGCGACTGACCCGGCGGCCACCGAAACGACCACTCAGGAAGTCACCGACCCGTCAGACGCGTTTACCGGCTCGTCCTCTGGGCTGTTCGGAGATATGCAGACGATCGTGCTGCACGTCAGCCGTCCCCGGATGGATCTGATGTCATCTCCAGCACTCAATAACCAGATGGCCAGCTCGCGAACGAGCGACTTAAAAACGGTTTCGTACTTCGTGGCGGGAAACGGTGCCGGAGGTCTGCAAGCCGCCGCGACAGTCCATTTTTCCAGCCAGACGCGCAAGGGCATCAATAGCTCACCCGGTCTGTCCCGGATGGAAGGGGACCGGCTGGCATTGCAACTGGCCGACAAGAGCGGCAACGTGGCGTCACTTTTGGGCCAGACGCAAATGCTGGCACCGGAAGTCAGCCGAGTCAACTTTCGCTATTGGGATGGCTCCACCTGGGCCGTGCAATGGGACAGTGCCTCTTACGGAGGTCTGCCCCGCGCGGTCGAGGTCACATTGGAGATGACCTTTTCCACCGTGGATCCCAATCAAAGCCGATTCAAAAAGAAGCAAAAGGTCGAACCACCGCGCACCTACCGAGCAGTGATTGCCTTACCAATTTCGAAACCCATTATTCAGTCGAGTATGTGACGACAATTTGAGCCCCAAGGGGGCTGAGAAGCAAATCCATGCTGCAAACCCATCGTAAACATCCAGCACACGCCAGTAGCTCGCTGCGCCGTGGCATGGTGTTGATCATCGTGCTGGTGGTGATCGTGCTGCTGTCGTTGGGGGCTTACACCTTTTCGGAGTACATGGTGATCGCCACGCGGGCGACGGCCTTCAATGGCAAGGCGATTCAGGCTCGGTCACTGGCCGATTCGGGCGTTGAATTTGTGTCCGTAATGCTGGCCGATCGCGCGAGCCTGAATTCGGTCGGACTCTATCACAATCCGACGATGTTTCAGGGGCATTTGCTGATGAATGCCACTCAGCCCGCCAGCCGCGGCCGGTTTACGGTTATCGCTCCGGTCGAAGGGGATTCCATGGCCCGGCAGGTGCGGTTTGGATTGATTGATGAGTCGTCCAAGCTCAATTTGAATACCATCGCCGCGAAGGTCCCCGCCCCCGATCCGACCAAACCGCCACCCGACTCCGCGGCCACAGACCAGTCGCCCGCCCTGGCGAATCCGCTGATGGGCATCCCCGGCATGACGCTGGACATCTCGGAAGCGATTTTTGATTGGATTGATGACGATGCCGATTTGCGTGAACACGGGGCGGAAAACGAATACTATCAACAGCTCGCACCCCCTTATGAGTGCAAGAATGGGAAACTGGAAACGCTCGACGAATTGCTGCTCATTCGTGGGATCACGCCGCAATTGTTGTTCGGCGAAGACGCCAATCGCAACGGGCTGCTCGATCCGAATGAAAACGATGGCCCCTTGACCGTGCCGTATGACAATGCGGACGGGTATCTCGACCGTGGCTGGTCGGCCTACCTGACCGTCTATAGCCGCGAACTCAATCTGCAGTCCGATCGGACGCTGAAGATTGACATCAACAAGAACACGTTGAGCGACATCTACGATCAACTGGAAGAACAATTGGATGCGACGCAGGCCCAATTTCTGATCGCCTATCGCCTGTTTGGTCCAGTGCCCGAGCCGACGTCCGATACCGGAGCCAGTTCGACTGCGGGCAGGGGCGCCGGATCAGGTTCGCCCGGTGGCAGCGGGGGTGCGAGCGGCGGTGCCGGCACAGGCGGCCGCAGCGGAGTCGGAACCGGTGGGACTGCCAGTAGCAGCAAGACTTCTGGCGTGGGGACCGGTAGTAGCGGTGGCAGCGGCGCGAGTAGTGGTGCCAGCGGCGGCAGTAGCGGTGGATCGAACACCGCGGGACTGGGGGCGGCCGCGCAAGCCCTCGGGCAAGTAGCCGCTGGTGGCACGGGCAAGGTGACGCGTGGCGGAATGGATCTCACAAAAGGCGGCAAATTCAAAATCAATTCGGTCTATGATCTGGTGGGCGTGCAGGTGACCGGGAACATTGACGGCTCCAATAAGACCCTCGACAGTCCCTGGGCCGACGATCCCAATGCGATGGGAACCTACCTGCCGGAACTTCTGGATCTCCTGAGTACCAATGGCAGCGATCAGTTCATTGACGGTCGGATCAATGTGAACCAAGCTCATAAGGAGGTTCTGCTGGGCTTGCCTGGCATGACCGAGGATGTCGCCATCAAGATCGTGTCGGCTCAGGCCCGCGGCGGGAATGGCGAACCGCTGCCCGATACCGACGGCAAACGGTCGACGACACTGTGGCTCTATGCAGAAAACATCGTCGACCTGCCGACCTTGAGAAAGTTAAATCCTTATTTGACCGGCCGCGGCGACGTCTTCCGAATGCAAGTCATGGGACATTTCGATGGCGGCGGTCCGGTGGCCCGCGTCGAGGCCGTCATCGATGCCACCCAAAATCCTCCGCAAGCAATCTTCTTCCGCGACCTGACCGACCTGGGACGAGGCTACACCCTGCCGGTCATCTCCCGCTAAAAACCAGCCTGCGATTGTCGATGCTTGAAACGTGACTCCATGATGGTAAATGGCCGCTCGATTCTGGAGAGTCAAGCGACGAACGCCTGCTCCCGAACCAGAGCCCAATCGACATCGACACCCAACCCAGGCCGATCGGTGATGGTCACTCGGGGACCGTCGATCTGAATGGGGTTGGTGACGATACGCGTGGCGTGATACTCCGGGCCCAGCATGTCGCCGGGGAATTTTTCCACCTGCATATTGGGACAAGCCACGACGACATGCGCCATCGCCGCCGTGCCGATGTCCCATTCCAGGTTTGAGCCAATACTGCAGCCGACTCCGTGCTGAGCGGCATAATCGACGATCGCTTTCGACTTGCTGATGCCGCCGTTCTTCCCGGGGTAAATGCTGATCAAGTCGCACGCGTCATTCAACACCAGTTCCCGAGCGTGATGCATGTCGAAGCACATGTCATCGGCCATCACCGGTGGCTTGGTTTCTCGACGCACGCGAGCCAGGCCGTGATAGTCGCCGTCGGGTGTCGGTTGTTCATTCAGAGAAATGTTGCAGTCGGCGAGTTCGTTGACGCAACGAATGGCCGTCTCGACATCCCAGCCGCAGTTGGCGTCGATCGTCAATTTGCGATCGGGTCCGATGGCTTCACGGACAGTCCGCACCCGTTCGATGTCGGCCGCGGCCGGGCCGCCCACTTTCACTTTGATCGTTTGAAAACCTTCGCTGACCAACTCCAGGGCCCGCGCCCGCGCATGGTCCGGCGCATAAGCCCCCATCGAAAAGCGACACTCCACCGTCAACGGCCGCACGGCTCCTCCCAGTAATTCATAGACCGGCTTGTTGGCCGCCTTGCCGGCGATATCCCAGCAAGCCATTTCAATCGCGGCCTTGGAAAACCAATTATGTCGCGAGGTCCGATCCAGTCGCCGGTTGATGTCCTCGATGTTCGTCGGATCCGCGCCGATGATGGCGGGTCCAAACGTGTGATCCAGAATGGCCTTGGCGCCCCAGACCGTCTCACCACTCCAGAGCGGCATGACGGTGGCTTCGCCGATGCCTTCTATCCCGGCATCCGTCCCGATGCGCACCAGGACGTACTTCGACTCAATATGCCAACCGAGCGACGTCACCATGTGACGGGCGGGCTTGAGTGGGATGCGAACGGCTGTCGTTTCGAGATGCGTAATCTTCATTGCGGGATGGTCCATTTCATCAAGGTAACACTTTTACGCTTCAGTGAGTGACTGCGTAGCGACCACTGAGCATTCAGTATATAGTCGCTGCATCCAACCTGACACCACTCCGACGCGAGGTGCAACTGGTGAGCCATTCCCACGATTTCACAGCCGAACGACCGTCCAATGCGCGGTATACCGTGTTGGGTTTCATGTGCTCGCTGGCGTTCGTCCTGTATCTGGATCGGATCTGCATCAGTCAAGCAGCCACGGACATCATGGCTGATCTCAACCTGTCAAACACGGCGTTTGGCTATGTGGCGGCGGCATTTACCATCTCGTATGCACTGTTTGAAGTCCCCATCGGCTGGTGGGGTGACAAATACGGCTCGCGCGGTGTGTTGGCGCGGATTGTCATTGCCTGGTCGATCTTCACAGCAATGACGGGTGCGGCATTTGGGTTTGTATCGCTGATCGCCATTCGCTTCTTGTTCGGTGCGGGCGAGGCCGGTGCGTTTCCCAACACTGCCCGCATTTTGTCTCGCTGGTTTCCTACGGAAAGTCGCGGGATGGCCCAGGGGTTCGTCAATTCGGTATCGTTGATTGGTGCGGCGATTGCCCCGGTGCTGACTTCGAAGTTGATGCAGGTGATCGGCTGGCGGTGGACCTTTCTGGTGTTCTGCATTCCAGGTCTCGTCTGGGCGGCGGCCTTCTATTGGTGGTATCGCGACGATCCCCAGACTCACCCGTCTGTGAACGACGCCGAACGGCGGTTGATTGCGGCCAGTACTTCATCGCACGGGTCGGTGCATCCCCCGATTCCCTGGAAGATCGTCCTGAGCAGTCCACAGATCTGGCTGATGGGCGCGGTGTTGATGTGTACCGCCTTCAATTCGTACTTCTACTTTACGTGGTATCCGACCTATCTGAAAAAGGGGCGGCTGCTGGCAGAATCGGATGCGGGCAACATGGCCAGCATCGTGTTGGCCGGCGGTGCGATCGGCTGCATCTGCGGTGGATTTCTGATCGATTATCTGGTTCGCAAGACCGGGAACCGGCATTTGTGCCGGCGCATGTATGCATTTAGCGCCTTGACGCTGGCCGCACTGTGCCTGGTCGCGGGACGGCACAACGATCATCCGTTGCTGGCATCCATTTGGACTGCGGGCTCGGTGATGTTCACGCTGTCGACGCTGCCTGCCTGGTGGGGTGCCGTGACCGATCTGAGTGGTCGCCATATTGGGGCCTTGTTCGGCTTGATGAACTCGCTGGGCGGATTGGGAGCGATCTCGTCGCAGTTGTTTGCGGGACGTTATGCCGATTGGATGAAATCGCAGGGATACGAAGGCCGCGCCCAGTGGGATTCGATTTTTTATGTCTACGCCGCAATGCTCGTCCTGGGAGCGTTTGGCTGGTTGCTGATCAACTCCAGCAAGTCGGTGGATCGCGATTCCCAGCCAGATCTTTCACATTAAGAAGCGCAGGTTGGCTACGCCAGAATGTCCTTGACAACCTTTCCATGCACATCCGTCAGGCGGTACTGCCGGCCCTGGAACTTGTACGTCAGACGTTCGTGGTCGATGCCCATCTGGTGCAGAATGGTGGCTTGAAAGTCATGGGCGTCGACTCGGTTTTCCACTGCGTTGAACCCGAAATCGTCGCTCTTGCCATAGGTGATCCCGGGCTTGACTCCCCCGCCGGCCATCCAGGTCGTGAAGGCATACGGATGATGGTCGCGGCCCCATTGCTTGCGGTCGTCGATATTCCCCTGAATGAACGGCGTGCGTCCAAATTCGCCGCCCCACACGACCAGAGTATCTTCCAATAGACCGCGCTGCTTGAGATCCTTCACAAGTGCCGCAGCCGGTTGATCTGTATCGCGACATTGAATCTCAAACTGCGTCGACAGGTTGCGGTGATGGTCCCAGCCAGCGTGGAACAATTGGACAAAGCGGACGCCCCGTTCCACCAATCGTCGAGCCATCAAACAGTTGTGTGCGAACGAGCCCTGCCGCTCCACATCCGGCCCGTATAGGTCCAGCACATTCTTCGGCTCCTTCGTGAGATCGGTGAGATCAGGAACACTCGCCTGCATTCGGTAGGCCATCTCATACTGAGCGATCCGCGTATTGATTTCCGGATCGCCAAACTCGGCGAAGTGTTCGGCATTGAATTCGGCGAGATCATCCAGCAGACCGCGTCGCACCTCGCGACTCATCCCGTCGGGATTGGACAAATACAGCACCGGATCACCCGCCCCGCGGAACTTGACCCCTTGAAACTTCGAGGGCAAGAACCCGCTGCTCCAATAGAAATCATAAAAGATTTGCCCGCAGGTGGCCTCTTTATCACGCGACGTCATCACGACGAATCCAGGCAAGTCCTGCGTTTCCGATCCCAGGCCATAGGTCATCCAGGCCCCCATACTGGGGCGACCGGGCATTTCCGACCCGGTCAGGAAAAACGTGATCCCGGGCGCATGATTGACCGCGTTCGTGTGCATCGACTTGATGAAGCAGAGATCATCCACGACCGACGCCGTGTGTGGCAAGAAGTCACACGCCCAGGCGCCTGACTGGCCGTACTGCTTGAATCCGGTGAATGCGGGAAACGCGACCTTCTTCGCCCCCTGAGTCATCGTCGAGACCCGCTGGTTCTGGTGGACGGTTTCAGGAATCTCTTTCCCTCGCCATTTTTCCAGTTCCGGTTTGTAGTCGAACATATCGACATGCGGGGGCGCCCCGTTCATCAACAGATAGATGACATGCTTGGCCTGGGGCGGATGATGTGGCAGGGCCGGCAAGCCCCCGAATCGTGGCGACTCGGCCGCTGGCAGATCAGGCGTCATCAACGACGCGAGAGCGGCCGAACCGAGCCCAATGGCCGAACCAGAAAACAACTGCCGCCGCGTCATCTGGGCAGCATGATTCAGGAAGTCTGAAGGCAAAGCATTCGATGGCATAACCGACCTGTTGCTTTAATAGAATAAGAGTTTTTTAGCTACGGATTGACACGGATTGAACACGGATAAAGTCAGCGTGAAAGCAGCTCTTTCCGGCACACTAGTAGCAGGGTTGATACCGCACAAAGAGTTCCACATAGGATGATCCAATCCGTGTTTCATCTGTGTCAATCCGTGGCTAAAAACTCTTCTTTTCCTACTTCATTCTTTCGTAATCGCTTCATCCAAATTCAACATCAGATTTGCCAAACCGGTCCACGCTGCAAGTTCCGCGGGGTTGAGTTGAGGATCTGGTTTCGATTCGCCGACAGCTAATAGTTTCTGTGTGGCATTGGTGTTTTGGGTGTATGTCAAACGCAGGACTGCGAGACGTTTTCCCAACCGGTCTAGCTCTTTCGTGGTCGGCGGCCGGCTCGTGCAACGGCGAAACATCTCGGTGAGTCGCGCGGGTTCGTCTTTCGAGACGGACGACAATAAAGTTCGTTGCGCGAGACCGCGTGCGGCTTCGATATAGGTGATGTCGTTTAACGTGACGAGGGCATGCAGGGGCGTATTCGTCCGATCGCTTTTGACTGAGCAGTTCTGGCGGTTGGCCACATCGAAGAAGACGGTGGGTGCTGCAATCCGCCGCCAGAATGTATAGAGGCTGCGGCGATACAGGGCTTCGCCATGCTCCTGTTCGTACCGGATTCGGCCAAAGGTCGCGTCTTCCCAGACTCCCGAGGGTTGATAGCCCTTCACCGGCGCGCCACCGGAGTGATCAATCAATAGCCCGCTCATCGCCAACGCCTGGTCGCGAATCATCCAACTGGGCAAGCGAAATCGCGGCCCGCGAGAGAGCAGGCGGTTCTCGGGATCCCGTTCGGCCATCCCGGGAGCGATTTTTGACGACTGCCGATAGGTGACACTGGTGACAATGAGCTTGATCAGGTGTTTGACGTTCCAGCCACTTTCGCGGAACTCGACGGCCAGCCAGTCCAACAGTTCCGGATGGCTGGGCTGATCTCCCTGGACGCCAAAGTCTTCGGTACTCTTCACGAGTCCCGTGCCGAAGAACTGCTGCCAGAAGCGATTGACGGTGACGCGCGCGGTCAATGGATGCGCTGGCGAGACCAACCACTGCGCCAGTGCCAGCCGACTTTTTGCCGCATCTGCGGGCATCGGCAAAATCTCATTCAAGACTCCGTGTTCGACCTTGTCACTGGGGACGTTGTACGCTCCTTTCACGAGAATAAACGTCTCACGCGGTGGAGCCCGTTCCCGCATCACCATAGTTCGCGGCAGGGACCGTTCGAAGTTGTTGCGATTGGTGCGTGCATCGTCCGCGAGTTTCTTGGCGGTCACTAAAGACGGCTCGTTATTGACGTAGTAATCAGTGATTTCCTTACGCTGTGTTTCATCACGTTTGTCAGCGGCGATGGCCAGTGCGGCTCGAACCTTGTCGGGTATGCTGCGGAATGTGGTGATCGGTGAACTGGTAGCCGACAATCGGAATCGCCCGAGTACGTGACTGACATGCGGCGACCGGAATTCCAGCTTGCACGTCAGCAAACCATCGCCCGTGGAATTCGCCGTCGCGCGAATCTCGTACAGACCAACGTGCGGCCGGCCGAATTCTGACGCGACCGCCCAACCAGTCTCGGCCTTGCCATCGAGCGTTGCGGCGAGCGGGAAACTTCCCTGTTCGAAGTCGGCTCGAATGGCCGCCAGTTCCAGCGGTTGTCCGTTCAATTGGAGTTTGAATTCCGTGAGGACAAAGTTCCCATTGTCAGCTCGACCGGGGCCCTTGTTGACCAGTGAATCGTCGGGCAATGCTTCCAGTCGAACGCCGGTCAATGTGGATCGGGGCGATTTAAAGGTGATCGCAAACGTATCTTGCGCCGGGTTCGTCCCGCCAGCCAGCAGGCTGCCATCTTCCAACACTTTCAACGTCGCCCCGCCTTCCGACTTGGCTTCGACGGCGGTCAACACGGTCCATTCGGGGGCGGCCGATTTCGCGAGGAGCTGGGACAATTCTTGTTCCCAGGTTACCTGGGCGGCACGCACTTTCTTGTCGAGTTCATCGCGGGCTTGATTGGCGTTCGTTTCGACCACGCGCAGCTCATCCAGCTTTTTCTGTTGATCGGGCTGAGCAAAACTTAATACGGGATTGGCCAGTCCGCCAGCGTCATTCCCTCCAGTTTCGTCGATCGAATTGAAGTAGGCGGCCAGTTGATAGTATTCCTTCTGCGAGAAGGGGTCGTACTTGTGATCGTGACACCGGCAACAGGTCAGAGTCAGTCCCATCCAGACAGTGCCGGTCGTTTCGACGCGGTCCTGGACGTACTCGACGCGTGATTCCTCGGCGATGCGCCCCCCTTCCCCATTGATCATGTGGTTGCGGTGAAAGCCAGTGGCGATCAGTTGGTCACGCGTCGGATTGGGCAGCAAATCTCCGGCGAGTTGTTCGATGGTGAACTGGTCGAAGGGCATATTTTGGTTGAAGGCGTCGATGGCCCAATCGCGCCAGTACCACATGGCCCGCGTGGGGTCCCCCTGGTAGCCGTTGGTGTCGGCATATCGGGCGGCATCCAGCCACTCCCACACCATGCGTTCGCCATAGCGGCGGGTTTCCAATAATCGGTCGACTGCCTTCTCATAGGCGTCGGCCGACGAATCCGCCAGAAAGGCGTCGAGTTCTTCCGGCGTCGGGGGCAGACCGGTCAGATCGAGGGTCACCCGCCGCAGGAGTTTGGTGCGGTCTGCTGCGGCCGACTGAGGTAAGTTCTCCTGCGTCAAGCGGGCCACGATGAAGGCATCAACCGGGTTCTGAATCCGAGCCGTCGCGGAACCATTCGGGACCGCGGGTCGCGTCGGTGTGATGAAGGACCAATGCTTGGTGTACTGAGCCCCCTCGTCGATCCAGCGTGTCAGCAGTTGCTTTTGGACGTCGGTCAGCTTCAGATTCGATTTGGGAGGCGGCATGACCTCGTTCGGATCGGAACTGAGGATGCGGGCAACAAGTTCACTCTCGTGGCTTTTGCCCGGCGTCACCGCCCCGTTTTCCGTGGCCCCCGCGAACGAATCAAGTCGCAAATCGGCCTGACGATGCTTGGCATCCGGCCCGTGACAGTGAAAGCAGTTTTGCGACAGGATCGGCTGAATATCACGTCCAAAGTTCACGGGAGGCTCAGCGGCACCGGCAGGCATCACGAATGCAGACAGCAATCCAACCCAGCAGACAATTCCGAATGCAAACCGTGATGTCATCGCGTGCGGCCTCACCTTGGTAAACGTTGATTCGTTCCATTCAGGATACCCAGTGACACGAGGTCAGGCTACCCAAGTAGCCTTCACGTTCCACGTGAAGTCAGCCGGTCGCGCGGCTGACAGACATGACGTCATTCGACTCAAGTCGTCACGTACAACATTCGCCAACCGTTCGTCGACGAACAATGCACCAAGAGGACGCCGACAGCACACGAGTTCTTTGATTTCTTTGATTTTCTGTTAGGACGGTCACTCCTGCCCGTCTCGGAGTTGGAGTCGACCGCACCGCGAGCTTGTTAGTCCGTAAGATGGGCACTCTTGCCCGTCTTGGTTCGAGCCAGACCGCACCGCGAGCTCATTGGTCCCTGCAAACTCAACTAAACCCCGTCGACATCTTCGACACCTTCGACACCTTTGCTCGCCTTACCCGTAAGATGGGCACTCTTGCCCATCCGTGTGCCCGGTACCCTTCAAATACAGACGGGCAGGAGTGCCCGTCCTACCGTCCAAACCCACACGCAACAATTTGCGATTTCTTTGATTTCTTTGAACTGATGTTCTCTATTTGTTTTCATTCGCCGTCACCGAAGTGTCTACTCAGAAATGGGTTACGGTTCGTTTACGCGAATTTGGATTCTTTGATCTACGTTGAGTTGGCAAACCACACCCGATTCGACATTCGGATTTCGACATACGTCATTCCTGAAACCTGACATCCCAATATGATTCTCCCCCAATGACCTGAGTAGCACTCAATTGCGAGGGCTCGCGAAATCCAGCATTTTTTGATCGCCGTAGAGGTCCACATGGAGCGCAAATCAATCAGCGACTTGCGGTTAGGATTCAATCTAAGTGCATGGGCGCCCCCGAATTGAGACGCCCAGAGAGACTTGCGGCATCATGGGAGGAGAAGTTCCGCCGTACCGCAGCCTGACTCAGTAAGTCGGGCTACGGCTATTTCACGAACAGGAAGACGCCCTTGTTGTCGCTGGCGATGTCTTGCAGCAGGGGGACCCCTTCGCGACTCTGCAGGGCGATCGTGTTGATGACGGCGCCGAAGGTGTTCTTCTCTTTGACGATTTCGCGGCAGCGTTCGGAGAATTCTCCGTCGGTCAGAAAGTAGATGACCTCGGGCTTCAACGAGAGGGCCAGGACCAGGGCGTCCTCGGGGTCGGTCCCCCGGCCGGTGCGACGTTCAGTGATCCAGCGCGTCACCTTTCGCTTCATCATGGGAGTCGCGGAGACCAGGTCTGCGGCGGTTGTCGGAAAGAACATCGGTACGGCTTTGCTCGTGAAAAAGATCACATAGAACTTCTGCGTCACATGGAGCTTGTGAATGGACCTGACCAGTTCCTGCTGCGCTCTCGCGAACCGGCCGTTTTCCATGCTGCCGGACATATCAACGACGAACACGACTGATTTCGCGGTTCCCCGGGAGCCAAAGAAGCCCACTCCCGATTCCGAACCGATCAGGTCCCCTTCCCCGCCCCCACCCACGCCCTCTGCACCGGACAAGGCTCCCACCGCCACGTTCGAATTGATGCCGGCCATCAGCGGTGCCGAGACCAACGGCTCTTCCGTCAGCGGTCCGACGGCTGGCGAGCCACTCTGGCTGAGGAATTCCACCAAATTGACGGAGGGCGTGAAGGGTTCCGATTCGGGGCTGGAATCGACGATCCGCGAATGGATCACCGGCAGCCATTCTTCCACGGGTTGCTGCCAGGCGACCGCCGTCAGGCTCAAGAGCAGGGCGATGTGCAGGATCAACGAAGATCCCCACGCTCGCCACTGATCGGCCCGGGTTGGAGTCATGACAGGAACTCAAACAAGAAGTGCGCTGGGCAGCCTGCGTGATTGAGGGTTTCCGAAGCAGGCCGTGAGATATAGCATACAGGAGGATTGAGGTGAGACACAAATTGTTTTTTGTCCTTGGTCCTTTGTCATTTGTCCTTTGTCCTTGGTCATTTGATTTTGGTCATTCTTTCGTCATTCGGATTTCGTCATTCGTCATTTCCTTTGAATTGATTCGTTTCGTCATGCATGTGAATTACAGTTGTCCCAGTTGTCAGCAGGCCAATCGCGCGGTTGTTTCGGAGGAGACGGAGCAGTTGCAGTGCTCAGCGTGCAATTGGACGCGTCCGTTACCCGCCGATAAGGAGCAACGGACGCATCCGCAGACCTGTTTCGTGTGTGGCTGCCGGGACCTGTGGCGGCGTAAGAATTTTCCTCAACAATTGGGTGTCGCTATTGCCGTCCTGGCGGCCGTGTTGAGCACGATAGCCTGGGCCAAGCATGAACCGCTGTGGGCGTTCGGAATCCTGATGGGGTCCGCGGCGCTGGATATGTTGCTGTTTACGTTTATGCCAGACGTCCTGGTCTGTTATCGCTGCGGGGCACGCTATCTCAAATTCAATCCGGCGGGTGAGACGCCCCATTTCAATTTGGAGATGGCGGAAAAACATCGGCAGGAGAAGATCCGATTGAAGCAATCTTCGTAGGCGAGATCGAAGCCAATGTCACCACTGCTTTCCATGCAGAACGTCAGCAAGCGGTTCGGTGCGACGCCTGCGTTGAAAGATGTTTCGCTGCATGTTCAGGGCGGTGAGATCCTGGCGCTGATCGGCGAGAACGGGGCGGGGAAGAGTACCTTGATGAAGGTGCTGAGCGGGGCCCATCGCCCTGACGCCGGTCAGATGGAACTGGCCGGTCAGCCGTATGCTCCGACGAATCCGCATGCGGCACGGGTCGCGGGCGTGGCCATGATTTACCAGGAACTCAACCTGGCCCCGGACCTGAGCATTGAAGACAACCTGCTGCTGGGACAGGAGCGGCATGTTCTGGGGATCTTGAACCGCTGGTCTCAACGCCGGCGCGTCCGCCAGGTCCTCGAACAACTCGGACACCCCAATCTGCGACCGGAGACGCCTGTACGGGAACTGTCGGTGGGCGCTCAACAGATCGTAGAGATTGGCCGCGCCCTGATCAGTGACGCCAAGGTGATTGTCTTCGACGAGCCGACAAGTTCGCTGACCAAGGCGGACGCACAGCGTTTGTTCGATGTCATTCGCCGCTTGGCGCAAGCGGGCATCGGCATCATTTATATCAGCCATTTTCTGGAAGAGATTCGCCACCTCTGCACGCGGTACACCGTCTTGCGAGATGGTGAAGTTGCGGGCAGCGGAAATCTGGAGGGCGTCACTGAGTCCAAAATCGTGACGTTGATGGTGGGCCGCAACGTGGAGGACCTGTTCCCCCGCGTGCCCCACAAACCCGGGACGGAGGTGCTGTCATTGCAACAGTTGAGCGGTATGCGGTTCCCTGTCGATATCAATCTGTCCGTGCGTCGGGGTGAAATCTTCGGCATCGCGGGGCTGGTCGGTGCCGGGCGGACAGAACTGTTGCGCTGCATTTTTGCGCTCGATCCGGTGCGACAGGGGCAGGTTCGAGTCCAGACTCTGCTGCCCCAGGCGACTCCCAGTGCGCGGATCCGGGCCGGGCTGGGGCTGGTGTCCGAGGATCGCAAGGGGGAAGGTCTGGCTCAGGCTTGCAGCATCAATGACAACCTGACGAACAGCCGTCTGGAGCCCTACAGCCAGTGGGGGTTCCTGAATCTGGGGATGAAACGGGCAGCAGCCGGGGACTGGATGCGGAAGTTGCAGATCAAGGCCCGCGATCCCGAGCAGGCGGTTCAGACGCTCTCGGGCGGCAATCAGCAAAAGGTCGCCATCGCACGCGTCATGCATCAGGACGCGGACATCTTCTTACTCGATGAACCGACCCGCGGCATCGACGTCGGCACCAAAGCCGAGATCTACCGCCTGATGGGTGAGCTGGCCGCGGACGGGAAAACCATCGTGTTTGTGAGCTCCTATGTGACGGAGTTGCTCGCGGTGTGCGACCGGGTCGGGGTGATGGCCCGCGGTCAGTTGCGAGAAGTCCGGGCCGCCCGCGACTGGACCGAAGAAGCCGTGTTGAGCTGCGCGATTTCTTCTTAGGCGAGCGTCCGGCGTCAGCCGGATGGTTGTTGGCGACTGTCGAATTCAAATGCGATGACCATCATTTCATAAGTCCCATTCGTCCCATAAGTCCTATGTGTCCCATGGGACACATAGGACTTATGGGACGAATGGGACTTATGAAATGATGGTCATCGCATTTGAATTCGACAGTCGCCAACAACCATCCGGCTGACGCCGGACGCTCGCCTAAGAAGAAATCGCGCAGCTCAACACGGCTTCTTCGGTCCAGTCGCGGGCGGCCCGGACTTCTCGCAACTGACCGCGGGCCATCACCCCGACCCGGTCGCACACCGCGAGCAACTCCGTCACATAGGAGCTCACAAACACGATGGTTTTCCCGTCCGCGGCCAGCTCACCCATCAGGCGGTAGATCTCGGCTTTGGTGCCGACGTCGATGCCGCGGGTCGGTTCATCGAGTAAGAAGATGTCCGCGTCCTGATGCATGACGCGTGCGATGGCGACCTTTTGCTGATTGCCGCCCGAGAGCGTCTGAACCGCCTGCTCGGGATCGCGGGCCTTGATCTGCAACTTCCGCATCCAGTCCCCGGCTGCTGCCCGTTTCATCCCCAGATTCAGGAACCCCCACTGGCTGTAGGGCTCCAGACGGCTGTTCGTCAGGTTGTCATTGATGCTGCAAGCCTGAGCCAGACCTTCCCCCTTGCGATCCTCGGACACCAGCCCCAGCCCGGCCCGGATCCGCGCACTGGGAGTCGCCTGGGGCAGCAGAGTCTGGACTCGAACCTGCCCCTGTCGCACCGGATCGAGCGCAAAAATGCAGCGCAACAGTTCTGTCCGCCCGGCACCGACCAGCCCCGCGATGCCGAAGATTTCACCCCGACGCACGGACAGATTGATATCGACAGGGAACCGCATACCGCTCAACTGTTGCAATGACAGCACCTCCGTCCCGGGTTTGTGGGGCACGCGGGGGAACAGGTCCTCCACGTTGCGGCCCACCATCAACGTCACGATTTTGGACTCAGTGACGCCCTCCAGATTTCCGCTGCCCGCAACTTCACCATCTCGCAAGACGGTGTACCGCGTGCAGAGGTGGCGAATCTCTTCCAGAAAATGGCTGATATAAATGATGCCGATGCCCGCTTGCGCCAAGCGGCGAATGACATCGAACAAACGCTGTGCGTCCGCCTTGGTCAGCGAACTTGTCGGCTCGTCGAAGACAATCACCTTGGCGTCACTGATCAGGGCGCGGCCAATCTCTACGATCTGTTGAGCGCCCACCGACAGTTCCCGTACAGGCGTCTCCGGTCGCAGATTGGGGTGTCCGAGTTGTTCGAGGACCTGGCGGACGCGCCGGCGTTGAGACCAGCGGTTCAAGATCCCCAGAACATGCCGCTCCTGTCCCAGCAGCAGGTTGTCTTCAATGCTCAGGTCCGGGGCCAGGTTGAGTTCCTGGTAAATCATGGCCACGCCCGCGACCCGTGCCGCATGCGGATTCGTCGGAGCATACGGCTGACCGGCCAGTTCCATCTGACCGGCGTCAGGGCGATGGGCCCCGCTCAGCACCTTCATCAAGGTACTCTTCCCCGCCCCGTTCTCGCCGATCAGCGCCAGGATCTCACCGCCCTGAACATGCAGCGAAACATCTTTCAACGCAGGCGTCGCACCGAACCGCTTGCTGACGTTCTGCATGGAAAGCAGTGGTGACATTGGCTTCGATCTCGCCTACGAAGATTGCTTCAATCGGATCTTCTCCTGCCGATGTTTTTCCGCCATCTCCAAATTGAAATGGGGCGTCTCACCCGCCGGATTGAATTTGAGATAGCGTGCCCCGCAGCGATAACAGACCAGGACGTCTGGCATAAACGTAAACAGCAACATATCCAGCGCCGCGGACCCCATCAGGATTCCGAACGCCCACAGCGGTTCATGCTTGGCCCAGGCTATCGTGCTCAACACGGCCGCCAGGACGGCAATAGCGACACCCAATTGTTGAGGAAAATTCTTACGCCGCCACAGGTCCCGGCAGCCACACACGAAACAGGTCTGCGGATGCGTCCGTTGCTCCTTATCGGCGGGTAACGGACGCGTCCAATTGCACGCTGAGCACTGCAACTGCTCCGTCTCCTCCGAAACAACCGCGCGATTGGCCTGCTGACAACTGGGACAACTGTAATTCACATGCATGACGAAACGAATCAATTCAAAGGAAATGACGAATGACGAAATCCGAATGACGAAAGAATGACCAAAATCAAATGACCAAGGACAAAGGACAAATGACAAAGGACCAAGGACAAAAAACAATTTGTGTCTCACCTCAATCCTCCTGTATGCTATATCTCACGGCCTGCTTCGGAAACCCTCAATCACGCAGGCTGCCCAGCGCACTTCTTGTTTGAGTTCCTGTCATGACTCCAACCCGGGCCGATCAGTGGCGAGCGTGGGGATCTTCGTTGATCCTGCACATCGCCCTGCTCTTGAGCCTGACGGCGGTCGCCTGGCAGCAACCCGTGGAAGAATGGCTGCCGGTGATCCATTCGCGGATCGTCGATTCCAGCCCCGAATCGGAACCCTTCACGCCCTCCGTCAATTTGGTGGAATTCCTCAGCCAGAGTGGCTCGCCAGCCGTCGGACCGCTGACGGAAGAGCCGTTGGTCTCGGCACCGCTGATGGCCGGCATCAATTCGAACGTGGCGGTGGGAGCCTTGTCCGGTGCAGAGGGCGTGGGTGGGGGCGGGGAAGGGGACCTGATCGGTTCGGAATCGGGAGTGGGCTTCTTTGGCTCCCGGGGAACCGCGAAATCAGTCGTGTTCGTCGTTGATATGTCCGGCAGCATGGAAAACGGCCGGTTCGCGAGAGCGCAGCAGGAACTGGTCAGGTCCATTCACAAGCTCCATGTGACGCAGAAGTTCTATGTGATCTTTTTCACGAGCAAAGCCGTACCGATGTTCTTTCCGACAACCGCCGCAGACCTGGTCTCCGCGACTCCCATGATGAAGCGAAAGGTGACGCGCTGGATCACTGAACGTCGCACCGGCCGGGGGACCGACCCCGAGGACGCCCTGGTCCTGGCCCTCTCGTTGAAGCCCGAGGTCATCTACTTTCTGACCGACGGAGAATTCTCCGAACGCTGCCGCGAAATCGTCAAAGAGAAGAACACCTTCGGCGCCGTCATCAACACGATCGCCCTGCAGAGTCGCGAAGGGGTCCCCCTGCTGCAAGACATCGCCAGCGACAACAAGGGCGTCTTCCTGTTCGTGAAATAGCCGTAGCCCGACTTACTGAGTCAGGCTGCGGTACGGCGGAACTTCTCCTCCCATGATGCCGCAAGTCTCTCTGGGCGTCTCAATTCGGGGGCGCCCATGCACTTAGATTGAATCCTAACCGCAAGTCGCTGATTGATTTGCGCTCCATGTGGACCTCTACGGCGATCAAAAAATGCTGGATTTCGCGAGCCCTCGCAATTGAGTGCTACTCAGGTCATTGGGGGAGAATCATATTGGGATGTCAGGTTTCAGGAATGACGTATGTCGAAATCCGAATGTCGAATCGGGTGTGGTTTGCCAACTCAACGTAGATCAAAGAATCCAAATTCGCGTAAACGAACCGTAACCCATTTCTGAGTAGACACTTCGGTGACGGCGAATGAAAACAAATAGAGAACATCAGTTCAAAGAAATCAAAGAAATCGCAAATTGTTGCGTGTGGGTTTGGACGGTAGGACGGGCACTCCTGCCCGTCTGTATTTGAAGGGTACCGGGCACACGGATGGGCAAGAGTGCCCATCTTACGGGTAAGGCGAGCAAAGGTGTCGAAGGTGTCGAAGATGTCGACGGGGTTTAGTTGAGTTTGCAGGGACCAATGAGCTCGCGGTGCGGTCTGGCTCGAACCAAGACGGGCAAGAGTGCCCATCTTACGGACTAACAAGCTCGCGGTGCGGTCGACTCCAACTCCGAGACGGGCAGGAGTGACCGTCCTAACAGAAAATCAAAGAAATCAAAGAACTCGTGTGCTGTCGGCGTCCTCTTGGTGCATTGTTCGTCGACGAACGGTTGGCGAATGTTGTACGTGACGACTTGAGTCGAATGACGTCATGTCTGTCAGCCGCGCGACCGGCTGACTTCACGTGGAACGTGAAGGCTACTTGGGTAGCCTGACCTCGTGTCACTGGGTATCCTGAATGGAACGAATCAACGTTTACCAAGGTGAGGCCGCACGCGATGACATCACGGTTTGCATTCGGAATTGTCTGCTGGGTTGGATTGCTGTCTGCATTCGTGATGCCTGCCGGTGCCGCTGAGCCTCCCGTGAACTTTGGACGTGATATTCAGCCGATCCTGTCGCAAAACTGCTTTCACTGTCACGGGCCGGATGCCAAGCATCGTCAGGCCGATTTGCGACTTGATTCGTTCGCGGGGGCCACGGAAAACGGGGCGGTGACGCCGGGCAAAAGCCACGAGAGTGAACTTGTTGCCCGCATCCTCAGTTCCGATCCGAACGAGGTCATGCCGCCTCCCAAATCGAATCTGAAGCTGACCGACGTCCAAAAGCAACTGCTGACACGCTGGATCGACGAGGGGGCTCAGTACACCAAGCATTGGTCCTTCATCACACCGACGCGACCCGCGGTCCCGAATGGTTCCGCGACGGCTCGGATTCAGAACCCGGTTGATGCCTTCATCGTGGCCCGCTTGACGCAGGAGAACTTACCTCAGTCGGCCGCAGCAGACCGCACCAAACTCCTGCGGCGGGTGACCCTCGATCTGACCGGTCTGCCCCCGACGCCGGAAGAACTCGACGCCTTTCTGGCGGATTCGTCGGCCGACGCCTATGAGAAGGCAGTCGACCGATTATTGGAAACCCGCCGCTATGGCGAACGCATGGTGTGGGAGTGGCTGGATGCCGCCCGATATGCCGACACCAACGGCTACCAGGGGGACCCCACGCGGGCCATGTGGTACTGGCGCGATTGGGCCATCGACGCCTTCAACCAAAATATGCCCTTCGACCAGTTCACCATCGAACAACTCGCCGGAGATTTGCTGCCCAATCCGACGCGTGACCAACTGATCGCCACTGGCTTTCACCGCAACCACATGATCAATGGGGAAGGGGGGCGCATCGCCGAGGAATCACGCGTCGAGTACGTCCAGGACCGCGTCGAAACGACCGGCACTGTCTGGATGGGACTGACTCTGACCTGTTGCCGGTGTCACGATCACAAGTACGACCCCTTCTCGCAGAAGGAATACTATCAACTGGCCGCCTACTTCAATTCGATCGACGAAACTGGAGGGAATGACGCTGGCGGACTGGCCAATCCCGTATTAAGTTTTGCTCAGCCCGATCAACAGAAAAAGCTGGATGAGCTGCGCGTGGTCGAAACGAACGCCAATCAAGCCCGCGATGAACTCGACAAGAAAGTGCGTGCCGCCCAGGTAACCTGGGAACAAGAATTGTCCCAGCTCCTCGCGAAATCGGCCGCCCCCGAATGGACCGTGTTGACCGCCGTCGAAGCCAAGTCGGAAGGCGGGGCGACGTTGAAAGTGTTGGAAGATGGCAGCCTGCTGGCTGGCGGGACGAACCCGGCGCAAGATACGTTTGCGATCACCTTTAAATCGCCCCGATCCACATTGACCGGCGTTCGACTGGAAGCATTGCCCGACGATTCACTGGTCAACAAGGGCCCCGGTCGAGCTGACAATGGGAACTTTGTCCTCACGGAATTCAAACTCCAATTGAACGGACAACCGCTGGAACTGGCGGCCATTCGAGCCGACTTCGAACAGGGAAGTTTCCCGCTCGCCGCAACGCTCGATGGCAAGGCCGAGACTGGTTGGGCGGTCGCGTCAGAATTCGGCCGGCCGCACGTTGGTCTGTACGAGATTCGCGCGACGGCGAATTCCACGGGCGATGGTTTGCTGACGTGCAAGCTGGAATTCCGGTCGCCGCATGTCAGTCACGTACTCGGGCGATTCCGATTGTCGGCTACCAGTTCACCGATCACCACATTCCGCAGCATACCCGACAAGGTTCGAGCCGCACTGGCCATCGCCGCTGACAAACGTGATGAAACACAGCGTAAGGAAATCACTGATTACTACGTCAATAACGAGCCGTCTTTAGTGACCGCCAAGAAACTCGCGGACGATGCACGCACCAATCGCAACAACTTCGAACGGTCCCTGCCGCGAACTATGGTGATGCGGGAACGGGCTCCACCGCGTGAGACGTTTATTCTCGTGAAAGGAGCGTACAACGTCCCCAGTGACAAGGTCGAACACGGAGTCTTGAATGAGATTTTGCCGATGCCCGCAGATGCGGCAAAAAGTCGGCTGGCACTGGCGCAGTGGTTGGTCTCGCCAGCGCATCCATTGACCGCGCGCGTCACCGTCAATCGCTTCTGGCAGCAGTTCTTCGGCACGGGACTCGTGAAGAGTACCGAAGACTTTGGCGTCCAGGGAGATCAGCCCAGCCATCCGGAACTGTTGGACTGGCTGGCCGTCGAGTTCCGCGAAAGTGGCTGGAACGTCAAACACCTGATCAAGCTCATTGTCACCAGTGTCACCTATCGGCAGTCGTCAAAAATCGCTCCCGGGATGGCCGAACGGGATCCCGAGAACCGCCTGCTCTCTCGCGGGCCGCGATTTCGCTTGCCCAGTTGGATGATTCGCGACCAGGCGTTGGCGATGAGCGGGCTATTGATTGATCACTCCGGTGGCGCGCCGGTGAAGGGCTATCAACCCTCGGGAGTCTGGGAAGACGCGACCTTTGGCCGAATCCGGTACGAACAGGAGCATGGCGAAGCCCTGTATCGCCGCAGCCTCTATACATTCTGGCGGCGGATTGCAGCACCCACCGTCTTCTTCGATGTGGCCAACCGCCAGAACTGCTCAGTCAAAAGCGATCGGACGAATACGCCCCTGCATGCCCTCGTCACGTTAAACGACATCACCTATATCGAAGCCGCACGCGGTCTCGCGCAACGAACTTTATTGTCGTCCGTCTCGAAAGACGAACCCGCGCGACTCACCGAGATGTTTCGCCGTTGCACGAGCCGGCCGCCGACCACGAAAGAGCTAGACCGGTTGGGAAAACGTCTCGCAGTCCTGCGTTTGACATACACCCAAAACACCAATGCCACACAGAAACTATTAGCTGTCGGCGAATCGAAACCAGATCCTCAACTCAACCCCGCGGAACTTGCAGCGTGGACCGGTTTGGCAAATCTGATGTTGAATTTGGATGAAGCGATTACGAAAGAATGAAGTAGGAAAAGAAGAGTTTTTAGCCACGGATTGACACAGATGAAACACGGATTGGATCATCCTATGTGGAACTCTTTGTGCGGTATCAACCCTGCTACTAGTGTGCCGGAAAGAGCTGCTTTCACGCTGACTTTATCCGTGTTCAATCCGTGTCAATCCGTAGCTAAAAAACTCTTATTCTATTAAAGCAACAGGTCGGTTATGCCATCGAATGCTTTGCCTTCAGACTTCCTGAATCATGCTGCCCAGATGACGCGGCGGCAGTTGTTTTCTGGTTCGGCCATTGGGCTCGGTTCGGCCGCTCTCGCGTCGTTGATGACGCCTGATCTGCCAGCGGCCGAGTCGCCACGATTCGGGGGCTTGCCGGCCCTGCCACATCATCCGCCCCAGGCCAAGCATGTCATCTATCTGTTGATGAACGGGGCGCCCCCGCATGTCGATATGTTCGACTACAAACCGGAACTGGAAAAATGGCGAGGGAAAGAGATTCCTGAAACCGTCCACCAGAACCAGCGGGTCTCGACGATGACTCAGGGGGCGAAGAAGGTCGCGTTTCCCGCATTCACCGGATTCAAGCAGTACGGCCAGTCAGGCGCCTGGGCGTGTGACTTCTTGCCACACACGGCGTCGGTCGTGGATGATCTCTGCTTCATCAAGTCGATGCACACGAACGCGGTCAATCATGCGCCCGGGATCACGTTTTTCCTGACCGGGTCGGAAATGCCCGGTCGCCCCAGTATGGGGGCCTGGATGACCTATGGCCTGGGATCGGAAACGCAGGACTTGCCTGGATTCGTCGTGATGACGTCGCGTGATAAAGAGGCCACCTGCGGGCAAATCTTTTATGATTTCTATTGGAGCAGCGGGTTCTTGCCCTCGAAGTTTCAAGGGGTCAAGTTCCGCGGGGCGGGTGATCCGGTGCTGTATTTGTCCAATCCCGACGGGATGAGTCGCGAGGTGCGACGCGGTCTGCTGGATGATCTCGCCGAATTCAATGCCGAACACTTCGCCGAGTTTGGCGATCCGGAAATCAATACGCGGATCGCTCAGTATGAGATGGCCTACCGAATGCAGGCGAGTGTTCCTGATCTCACCGATCTCACGAAGGAGCCGAAGAATGTGCTGGACCTATACGGGCCGGATGTGGAGCGGCAGGGCTCGTTCGCACACAACTGTTTGATGGCTCGACGATTGGTGGAACGGGGCGTCCGCTTTGTCCAATTGTTCCACGCTGGCTGGGACCATCACCGCAACCTGTCGACGCAGTTTGAGATTCAATGTCGCGATACAGATCAACCGGCTGCGGCACTTGTGAAGGATCTCAAGCAGCGCGGTCTATTGGAAGATACTCTGGTCGTGTGGGGCGGCGAATTTGGACGCACGCCGTTCATTCAGGGGAATATCGACGACCGCAAGCAATGGGGCCGCGACCATCATCCGTATGCCTTCACGACCTGGATGGCCGGCGGGGGAGTCAAGCCCGGGATCACCTATGGCAAGAGCGACGATTTCGGGTTCAACGCAGTGGAAAACCGAGTCGACGCCCATGACTTTCAAGCCACCATTCTGCACCAGATGGGCATCGACCACGAACGTCTGACGTACAAGTTCCAGGGCCGGCAGTACCGCCTGACGGATGTGCATGGAAAGGTTGTCAAGGACATTCTGGCGTAGCCAACCTGCGCTTCTTAATGTGAAAGATCTGGCTGGGAATCGCGATCCACCGACTTGCTGGAGTTGATCAGCAACCAGCCAAACGCTCCCAGGACGAGCATTGCGGCGTAGACATAAAAAATCGAATCCCACTGGGCGCGGCCTTCGTATCCCTGCGATTTCATCCAATCGGCATAACGTCCCGCAAACAACTGCGACGAGATCGCTCCCAATCCGCCCAGCGAGTTCATCAAGCCGAACAAGGCCCCAATATGGCGACCACTCAGATCGGTCACGGCACCCCACCAGGCAGGCAGCGTCGACAGCGTGAACATCACCGAGCCCGCAGTCCAAATGGATGCCAGCAACGGATGATCGTTGTGCCGTCCCGCGACCAGGCACAGTGCGGCCAGCGTCAAGGCGCTAAATGCATACATGCGCCGGCACAAATGCCGGTTCCCGGTCTTGCGAACCAGATAATCGATCAGAAATCCACCGCAGATGCAGCCGATCGCACCGCCGGCCAACACGATGCTGGCCATGTTGCCCGCATCCGATTCTGCCAGCAGCCGCCCCTTTTTCAGATAGGTCGGATACCACGTAAAGTAGAAGTACGAATTGAAGGCGGTACACATCAACACCGCGCCCATCAGCCAGATCTGTGGACTGCTCAGGACGATCTTCCAGGGAATCGGGGGATGCACCGACCCGTGCGATGAAGTACTGGCCGCAATCAACCGCCGTTCGGCGTCGTTCACAGACGGGTGAGTCTGGGGATCGTCGCGATACCACCAATAGAAGGCCGCCGCCCAGACGAGACCTGGAATGCAGAACACCAGAAAGGTCCACCGCCAGCCGATCACCTGCATCAACTTCGAAGTCAGCACCGGGGCAATCGCCGCACCAATCAACGATACCGAATTGACGAACCCCTGGGCCATCCCGCGACTTTCCGTAGGAAACCAGCGAGACAAAATGCGGGCAGTGTTGGGAAACGCACCGGCCTCGCCCGCACCGAACAAGAAGCGAATGGCGATCAGCGATACAAACCCAAATGCCGCACCCGTCATTGCTGTGAAGATCGACCAGGCAATGACAATCCGCGCCAACACACCGCGCGAGCCGTATTTGTCACCCCACCAGCCGATGGGGACTTCAAACAGTGCATACGAGATGGTAAATGCCGCCGCCACATAGCCAAACGCCGTGTTTGACAGGTTGAGATCAGCCATGATGTCCGTGGCTGCTTGACTGATGCAGATCCGATCCAGATACAGGACGAACGCCAGCGAGCACATGAAACCCAACACGGTATACCGCGCATTGGACGGTCGTTCGGCTGTGAAATCGTGGGAATGGCTCACCAGTTGCACCTCGCGTCGGAGTGGTGTCAGGTTGGATGCAGCGACTATATACTGAATGCTCAGTGGTCGCTACGCAGTCACTCACTGAAGCGTAAAAGTGTTACCTTGATGAAATGGACCATCCCGCAATGAAGATTACGCATCTCGAAACGACAGCCGTTCGCATCCCACTCAAGCCCGCCCGTCACATGGTGACGTCGCTCGGTTGGCATATTGAGTCGAAGTACGTCCTGGTGCGCATCGGGACGGATGCCGGGATAGAAGGCATCGGCGAAGCCACCGTCATGCCGCTCTGGAGTGGTGAGACGGTCTGGGGCGCCAAGGCCATTCTGGATCACACGTTTGGACCCGCCATCATCGGCGCGGATCCGACGAACATCGAGGACATCAACCGGCGACTGGATCGGACCTCGCGACATAATTGGTTTTCCAAGGCCGCGATTGAAATGGCTTGCTGGGATATCGCCGGCAAGGCGGCCAACAAGCCGGTCTATGAATTACTGGGAGGAGCCGTGCGGCCGTTGACGGTGGAGTGTCGCTTTTCGATGGGGGCTTATGCGCCGGACCATGCGCGGGCGCGGGCCCTGGAGTTGGTCAGCGAAGGTTTTCAAACGATCAAAGTGAAAGTGGGCGGCCCGGCCGCGGCCGACATCGAACGGGTGCGGACTGTCCGTGAAGCCATCGGACCCGATCGCAAATTGACGATCGACGCCAACTGCGGCTGGGATGTCGAGACGGCCATTCGTTGCGTCAACGAACTCGCCGACTGCAACATTTCTCTGAATGAACAACCGACACCCGACGGCGACTATCACGGCCTGGCTCGCGTGCGTCGAGAAACCAAGCCACCGGTGATGGCCGATGACATGTGCTTCGACATGCATCACGCTCGGGAACTGGTGTTGAATGACGCGTGCGACTTGATCAGCATTTACCCCGGGAAGAACGGCGGCATCAGCAAGTCGAAAGCGATCGTCGATTATGCCGCTCAGCACGGAGTCGGCTGCAGTATTGGCTCAAACCTGGAATGGGACATCGGCACGGCGGCGATGGCGCATGTCGTCGTGGCTTGTCCCAATATGCAGGTGGAAAAATTCCCCGGCGACATGCTGGGCCCGGAGTATCACGCCACGCGTATCGTCACCAACCCCATTCAGATCGACGGTCCCCGAGTGACCATCACCGATCGGCCTGGGTTGGGTGTCGATGTCGATTGGGCTCTGGTTCGGGAGCAGGCGTTCGTCGCTTGACTCTCCAGAATCGAGCGGCCATTTACCATCATGGAGTCACGTTTCAAGCATCGACAATCGCAGGCTGGTTTTTAGCGGGAGATGACCGGCAGGGTGTAGCCTCGTCCCAGGTCGGTCAGGTCGCGGAAGAAGATTGCTTGCGGAGGATTTTGGGTGGCATCGATGACGGCCTCGACGCGGGCCACCGGACCGCCGCCATCGAAATGTCCCATGACTTGCATTCGGAAGACGTCGCCGCGGCCGGTCAAATAAGGATTTAACTTTCTCAAGGTCGGCAGGTCGACGATGTTTTCTGCATAGAGCCACAGTGTCGTCGACCGTTTGCCGTCGGTATCGGGCAGCGGTTCGCCATTCCCGCCGCGGGCCTGAGCCGACACGATCTTGATGGCGACATCCTCGGTCATGCCAGGCAAGCCCAGCAGAACCTCCTTATGAGCTTGGTTCACATTGATCCGACCGTCAATGAACTGATCGCTGCCATTGGTACTCAGGAGATCCAGAAGTTCCGGCAGGTAGGTTCCCATCGCATTGGGATCGTCGGCCCAGGGACTGTCGAGGGTCTTATTGGAGCCGTCAATGTTCCCGGTCACCTGCACGCCCACCAGATCATAGACCGAATTGATTTTGAATTTGCCGCCTTTTGTGAGATCCATTCCGCCACGCGTCACCTTGCCCGTGCCACCAGCGGCTACTTGCCCGAGGGCTTGCGCGGCCGCCCCCAGTCCCGCGGTGTTCGATCCACCGCTACTGCCGCCGCTGGCACCACTACTCGCGCCGCTGCCACCGCTACTACCGGTCCCCACGCCAGAAGTCTTGCTGCTACTGGCAGTCCCACCGGTTCCGACTCCGCTGCGGCCGCCTGTGCCGGCACCGCCGCTCGCACCCCCGCTGCCACCGGGCGAACCTGATCCGGCGCCCCTGCCCGCAGTCGAACTGGCTCCGGTATCGGACGTCGGCTCGGGCACTGGACCAAACAGGCGATAGGCGATCAGAAATTGGGCCTGCGTCGCATCCAATTGTTCTTCCAGTTGATCGTAGATGTCGCTCAACGTGTTCTTGTTGATGTCAATCTTCAGCGTCCGATCGGACTGCAGATTGAGTTCGCGGCTATAGACGGTCAGGTAGGCCGACCAGCCACGGTCGAGATACCCGTCCGCATTGTCATACGGCACGGTCAAGGGGCCATCGTTTTCATTCGGATCGAGCAGCCCGTTGCGATTGGCGTCTTCGCCGAACAACAATTGCGGCGTGATCCCACGAATGAGCAGCAATTCGTCGAGCGTTTCCAGTTTCCCATTCTTGCACTCATAAGGGGGTGCGAGCTGTTGATAGTATTCGTTTTCCGCCCCGTGTTCACGCAAATCGGCATCGTCATCAATCCAATCAAAAATCGCTTCCGAGATGTCCAGCGTCATGCCGGGGATGCCCATCAGCGGATTCGCCAGGGCGGGCGACTGGTCTGTGGCCGCGGAGTCGGGTGGCGGTTTGGTCGGATCGGGGGCGGGGACCTTCGCGGCGATGGTATTCAAATTGAGCTTGGACGACTCATCAATCAATCCAAACCGCACCTGCCGGGCCATGGAATCCCCTTCGACCGGAGCGATAACCGTAAACCGGCCGCGGCTGGCGGGCTGAGTGGCATTCATCAGCAAATGCCCCTGAAACATCGTCGGATTGTGATAGAGTCCGACCGAATTCAGGCTCGCGCGATCGGCCAGCATTACGGACACAAATTCAACGCCCGAATCGGCCAGTGACCGAGCCTGAATCGCCTTGCCATTGAAGGCCGTCGCCCGCGTGGCGATCACCATGTACTCCGAAAAGGTGTAAGCCCCCAACGACAGCAGCACGATCACCACCAGCACGATGATCAACACCATGCCACGGCGCAGCGAGCTACTGGCGTGTGCTGGATGTTTACGATGGGTTTGCAGCATGGATTTGCTTCTCAGCCCCCTTGGGGCTCAAATTGTCGTCACATACTCGACTGAATAATGGGTTTCGAAATTGGTAAGGCAATCACTGCTCGGTAGGTGCGCGGTGGTTCGACCTTTTGCTTCTTTTTGAATCGGCTTTGATTGGGATCCACGGTGGAAAAGGTCATCTCCAATGTGACCTCGACCGCGCGGGGCAGACCTCCGTAAGAGGCACTGTCCCATTGCACGGCCCAGGTGGAGCCATCCCAATAGCGAAAGTTGACTCGGCTGACTTCCGGTGCCAGCATTTGCGTCTGGCCCAAAAGTGACGCCACGTTGCCGCTCTTGTCGGCCAGTTGCAATGCCAGCCGGTCCCCTTCCATCCGGGACAGACCGGGTGAGCTATTGATGCCCTTGCGCGTCTGGCTGGAAAAATGGACTGTCGCGGCGGCTTGCAGACCTCCGGCACCGTTTCCCGCCACGAAGTACGAAACCGTTTTTAAGTCGCTCGTTCGCGAGCTGGCCATCTGGTTATTGAGTGCTGGAGATGACATCAGATCCATCCGGGGACGGCTGACGTGCAGCACGATCGTCTGCATATCTCCGAACAGCCCAGAGGACGAGCCGGTAAACGCGTCTGACGGGTCGGTGACTTCCTGAGTGGTCGTTTCGGTGGCCGCCGGGTCAGTCGCTTCAGTGGGATCAGTAATGGTCGCGTCGGAATCATCAGCGGCTGTCGTCGATGCGTCTTCGGGACGATACACAATCGACCGCAGGTCGGTTTCGATCCGCTGCAGCAGGACACGCGCCAATTGGTTCTTTTCCACTTCATCCTGGCCTGCGGATGAATAATGGAAATACATCGAGATGGCCGAATAGACCGACGCCAACAGCAACCCGCTCAGGGCCAGCGAGATCAGGACCTCGATCAGGCTGAGCCCGCGGCGAGATGCTCTTGCCG
>CAMAVF010000037.1 GCA_945861445.1 Planctomicrobium piriforme
GAACTTGCGGGTATCGCCCTTGAAGAGGCCCAATTGAGAGAGGGGCCCTGTATAGTTCGGATGGAAACAAGGGCGGCCGGAGACCTACTCGTACGCTACAATCGCGGAGATTACGTAGGGGTTTGGAACGAGATTAAATCTCACGAGGCCCTCGGAGGCGAGCTTTTAGAGGAGGCACGAGCTGTCGCAAATGAGACGATGATGCGCGTCGCACGTGGCATCGATCATTTGAGCCATAGGCTCGCCAACTTCGGTTGGAAACCGCTTTATGGCGCTTTGCGAACGCGGCCTGGGGCCGAACATCAAGATGTGCTAAGTCAGATCGAGGTTATCTCGGGAGCGTTTCTTCCAGTAAGTCTTCGCGCCTTTTGGGAAATTGTCGGCGGTGTCAATTTCATCTGGGATTATGAGATCGGTGAAGCTCCTAACCTCGGGCTGGACATTTCGATGGACCAGATGGACCCGCTTTGCGTGGACCCTCCGGAAACCGCCAGTGGTGTTTTTGAAGACTGGGAGTATCAGAGGTTGGGAGTCAATCCCGAGTTTTCCGACCCGTTTTACCTACCCCTGGCGCCAGATGACCTTCACAAGGCGAATATCAGCGGCGGTGGCCCTTACGGGATCGAGTTACCCTTTCTCGGCGCCGATCCGATTTTTATGGGAGAGGCCCACAACCTATCGTTCGTCGACTACCTGCGACTTTGCTTTCGATATTCGGGGTTTCCTGGGCTAGAACACCACACAGAACGGACGGATGTTCGCGAGTTTTTAAAGGTCATGACTAAAGACTTGGAACCGTTCTAAAAACTAGATAGAGAGAGTACCGGATGAGCGCGAGTTTGTCCGGATTGGGAATCGATTGCGCAACAGAATGGAGAGTTAATTGTGGATTGGTCGAATTGAGGACGAAGGCGAATAGCTGGCGAAGTGGAATGAGACGTAGGATTCGCCCTCAGGCTTCCTGAAAGATGGACTTACACTGATCCAACGACCGCCCCTGTGCCAATGACTTGAAGACCACACTGATCACATGGAGGCTGCTCTTTGCGTGCTGCCAAAGAGCAATTGAAAACCGCAGAACCCGCCAGACGGTGTAAAGTGGCAGGTCTCGTCCTGATGCGTCAGCGCCCGAGCACTGCCAAGGGGATTACCTTCGTGACCTTGGAAGACGAAACGGGGCCGATCAACCTCATCGTGCGTGTCGACGTCTGGGAGAGATTTCACCGAGTCGCTCGGCAGGCAACGGCGATGCTCGTGACTGGAATCCTTCAGAGTAAAGACGGAATTATTCACGTCCTGGCCGGCCGGATTGAGGACCTAACAGAGATACTCGCTGAGGTCGGGAACCGATCGAGGGAGTTCCGTTAGAACAACAGATTCTCTTTCGGGCCGATCGGTTCAATGAGCTGCGGGCCTTGGCTCTCCCGATTCAACTAGCTTGTCGATCTGCTTCGCCAATTGCAAAAGCTCGTAAGCCTCTTTGAAATCTCCCTTGGACAGGTGATCCTTGTGCATCGACAAGCAAAATCATTTGTCTTGCTGGCCAACTGAATCTTTGAACTAGGGACCGCCCCGCTCACCGGTTGTTCGGCCCGCCAAAATGAGACAGACGGCACCAACCCCGGTAGTAAAACACTTCATGGCGCGTCCTTTTTCAGGTGAACAGATCAGCTAATTGTGAAGCAAGACTCGAAAGCCCGTCTCGTCATTGCCATTGCCGTTAAAATCATCGCGCGTGTGACTGCGAATGTGCTTCGGTGCTCTCTGAAAGCTCCCTCCACGCAGCACTCCAAACTTCGCACTCAGGTCGTCGGGATCAGATTGCAGTTCAGAGGGTTTCGAGATGCGATAACACCATTCGGAGACATTGCCGAGAGTGTCATACAAGCCAAACGCATTTGGCTTCAGGGCTTTCACTCTTTGGGGCTGTTCGCCGAAGCGGGCATGTTGCTCGAGTAATACTGCATCACCCTCAAAGTTGAGCGGTCCCAGGTTCCCGGCCAAGCACGCCCATTCCCATTCCAACTCGGTGGGTAACCGGTATTCAGATCCTTCATCGATCAGGCCTTTCTCGCGTTCACTGTCGGTCAGCAGTCGGCAGAATGCCAACGCCTCGTTCCAAGCGACACCCGCGGCGGGCATATCAGGTCCCGCGTCGATTCGGCTGTATTTCGACCACGGTTCACTCGTCATCAACCCCGCCCATTGCCGCTGAGTCACCTCGGTCGCAGCGATGCGGAACATCGACACCTTGGGCAGCATTTCCGTCGCATCTTCGCCTAAATCGAAAGATGGATCCCCGTTCTGCGCTCTCGGCATGTACCTTCCTGCGGGTATCCAAACCATCAGCATCCCGGTGGAATTCACGAATGGACGAGTTTCTTTTCGTTGTTCGGAAATTGACTTCTGGGCCGCTCGCGCAACCTCGGCGCTAAAGGGCAATGTGAGAAATTTCGGTACGTTCTTGCGGTTGGGGAGCGGGGGATCTGGGGGCTTCTTGACGGCGTCTACTTCTCGGATCTCAACATTGGCTCGAAAGCTATCAATCAAATTTCCATTAACATCGACCAGTTCTACCGTCACACGAACTTGAACTCGGCTCTCGATGCTCTCGGATCCTTCGGGACTCGGAATAGGTTGCGACTTCGGCTCGGCTAAGTCCGCAAATCGGCCACGAATCGAATATCCATCGCCTTTTCCTACAACACCCGGCTGCAGCTCGTTCAATAGTCGTATCAATGCCTTAGAGATGCCAGACTCAAATTTGGCATCGAGCTTGGTGGTCCCCGAAAACGAGCCGATCGACACGCTCGACTGCTGCTTGGCCGTTAAATGAGCGATCAGTTTCGAAGCGGCAGGCTTGAGAGCAATGTTGAGATTATCTGCCGCCGATGAGTGCCGGGGACACGCCGCCAGCAACACTTGGCCAATCAGTAGGATGCGCAGGAACCTGAATAAGGTCGACTTCGCCACCCCCAACGGAGTGCGAAATCGATTATCTTCTAGATCAGCAACTCGCAAGTTTGACATCTCCATGAATCAACCACGTTCAGAACAGAGATGAGCTGGCTGCAATTCATCCCGCAGGTTTATCGATGAATGCCGGATATCCCAACTTTGTACACTGATCTTGAGTTGGATTATCCAGTCCAAATTCATCCGCGTCAATCTCGCTACGAGCCCCCGGACCGTCTATGTATCTGACAACGGACAGCAAGCGGTGAACGCATAGCACAGGGGTGTTGTGCGGAAGTCCAAAACGAAAGAGCCCCAATTCAAGAGCCTTTGATTGTCGGCACGGCGCTTGGTCTACAGATTTCGAGATCTGACTTCGCCCGAGCTCCCAGTCGGCGTTCTCGACGGTCCCGGCGAGTGCGTGAAGCCGAGCCCGACTTCAACAGCGTTACTCTTCCAATTGCGGAACCTGAGTAGACTTTTTTGGTTGTGACACGGGAATGGAATTCTCTGCCAAGGTCCGGTGACGTCAGTCGATGACGACTGTAGCGAAGGAATGATCCGAAGGAGATGCCGTGTTCCGCTGGTTGCTCATTATGTCTGTGCTCTGTCCTTGCCCATGTCAATGGGTGAGTGCGTGTACGGCCAATGAGTCAGCGGTTGTGGTAACGCACAGGTGCTGCGGTGCTTGTGATGCGCATCAACGGCACTCTCAGCCCGATCCCGAGCCGGATGGGCCGCGTGATGAATGTCCGCATTGTTCTGCAACGGCTAGTATTCCGCCGAGCCGGGTCTCCTGGGATCCACTGCTGGACGGTGGTATGTGGGGATTGCCGCCACAACTCCTGACGCTGGAGAGTGAGGATAGCCTTCGCTTGCAGCGTGAAGTGATCTCCGCGTGTTGCTGGTCTCATCACGAAGGGCTCTCGCCTGGGCGCGGCATGGCGCTCCGAGTCTAACGCAGGTCTCTCGAAATCTGAGATGCACCCCAGGAGTGGACTCCTGGGACTTGTCTTCGCATTCAAGGAGAGAATCATGCGTATTTCGCAAATAGGCATTCTTGCGGCGGGGTTATTCTTAACCTCTTCAGGCATTGCTTTCACTCAAGACAATCCTGTACCTGATGGAGCGGCTCCTTCCGCGGCGTCCGAACCCGTGTCCGCGGGTAGCTGGACGCTCGAAGCGCTGCAGGAAATGGCACTGCAAAACAATCCCACAATGCGTCAGGCCACAGCGAGTGTGGATATGGCGCGCGGACTGCATCGGCAAGTCGGGCTCTATCCCAACCCACAGCTTGGCTATCTTCGAAACGATGCCGACATCAGTGGAAAAAGTCGCAGTGCTGGGGCGTTCTTCGGCCAGGAGATTGTGACAAAAGGGAAGCTGAAGAAGGCCCAAGCCGCCGAGGCTTGGGAGATCGAACAGGGCAATTGGAACTATGAGGCACAAACTCACCGTGTCCGGAATGACATTGCGTTGAGGTTCTACGAAGTCCTTGCTGCGCAGCAGGCTTATCAGTTGTCTGGTCGTCTTGAAAACCTCGCGCTAAGAGGTTTCCAAACGACAGAGAAACTGTTCAATGCCAAAGAGGCTCCGAAGGGAGACTTACTTCAGGCCCGCATCCAGTACAAGTCGGCCCAGTTGTCCAAAAAGGAGGCTCAGGCTCGGCTGACCTCGAGCTGGACACAGCTGGTGGCCATCACAGGATGCTCTGATCTAGAATATCAGCCGTTGAGCGGGCAACTTGCGGGTACGGTTCCCGAGTTGGATTTCAAATCCGAGTGGGATCATTTGCGAGACAACAGTCCGTTGATTGGGGCCGCGAAGGCACGAGCCCAACATTTCCAGGGGACCTATCAGTTAGAACGAGCAAATGCGACCCCGAACTTCAATGTGCAGGTCGTCGCCGAGCGCGATCAAATCGGCAAGTTTTCGACGGTCAGCACGCTGATCTCAATGCCGATCCCTGTTTATAATCGTAATCAAGGCAACATCTCACGTGCCGCGGCTCAGACACACGAGTCGGCTGCTGAAGTTCAGCGGACAGAATTGGCGTTGAAAGATCAGCTGGCAGAAGCCTTCCGGCGGTACGAAACGGCAAAAGCCCAAGTGCAAGAGTTGGAAGCCAGCATATTGCCCGATGCCCAGGAAAGCCTGGAACTGTCTATCGCTTCCTACAAGGCTAGCGAAGTCAACTTTCTCACAGTCCTGACCGCACAACGGACGTACATCGAGGCCAGTGTGGCCGATCTTGACGCTTGGCTGGAGCTGCGAAAAGTCACAACCGAGATCGATGGCATGCTATTGACCGGAGCCTTGAATCCAGCAGAAGTTGGAACCGCCTTGCAGAATACGGGTGGCGCTCAACGCCGAGGGGTTCTGAATCAGATCCAGGAGTCGCAGCGCAGCTCGTCGCTTCCGGCCGCGCTCCAAACCAGTGCTGGCAGATAACGATCAGAATCTTACTAAATTCGATATCGAATTGAATACAGCTGTAGTCAGATGGACGCGAAGGCCTGGCGGTTTTACTCAAATAACATGGGACTTTTGGTTTTTATGTGGCAGGTGCGAGATTTGCTTCAAATCAAACCTGATAGAAAGTTTGGCTTCGCATTATTGTAACCGCCCACAATTTACAGCGGCATTGCAGTTCTCGAAATGTATGCAGCTGTAGGTGTTGTACGTCACTGGTATTTAAGACTTTAGGCCCTTCCTGATATTGACCAACTTCTCACATCGCCCGATACTTAGGACGTCTGAAGCGTCCATTCTTAGAAAGTTCTGACGTGCGTCCGGTCCTTGTCACTCTACTGTTGCTCGGGTTTATTCATCAGCATTTTACGTGCTGCTGTGAGGCCGCGTGCGCAGTGAGCTGTCCGGACCATACCGCAGCTGGCGATGTCGACTCGGATGAACCGTCGGGCTGTTGTCACCACCACAGTTCCCGCTGTCACCAACATGATCAGGACGAAGATTCGCCTTCATCTTCGTTACCATTGGAGAATGGGTCGGACCACGAGCACCATGTGTGTGTCGGATCGCATATCTTCTTCGTGACCTCCAGTGACGTTGCCATTGATCTGTCGCCCCAAAGTGGCGGAATCCTTTGGCTGCCCGACACCGCCGACCTCACCGCTCAGGTGATCGTCGCGTCTCGGAATTCCGTTGGCATCGGTCCACGGTATCAGCTGACTCCTCAGGAGCTGCGCGCCCAGATTTGCGTGTACTGCATCTGAGAATTCTTTCCGCGGTGGTTCACTCCATAAGTTCTTGGATGCCCCCGCGTTCTTCTTGAGACATCTGTGGGGTGCTTTACGCGCCCTTACAGTGGCCATTCTTGTTTCCTAGAAGGACCGTCGCGGATTTGACCATCTGTTTGGTCTGGCGCGGAGTCCTACAGTTTTCGATCCATCAGGAGAGTTCGAACATGTTGCGTATCGCTATTTCGACGTCGTTAGTATTGGCCACCATCGCTATGGCCAGTGTGCAGTTTGCCTGGGCAGAAGAAGAACATGCCCATGAAAAAGGTCCTCACAAGGGCAGCCTGATCGAGCTGGGTGAAGAGGAATATCACGCGGAACTCGTGCATGACGAGAAGGCTGGGAGCGTCACGATCTATTTGCTGGGGCCTGATGCTAAGACCGCCGTGACGACTGACGCGAAGGATGTCGCCGTGAACGCCAAGGTCAAAGGCAAGGCCGTCCAGTTGAAGTTGAAGGCTGCTCCACAGAAGGGCGACAAGCCCGGTACGACTTCATGTTTTGCGTCCAAGAGTAAAGAACTGGCCGAACTGCTGGACGACCATGACGCCAAGCCGGTTCTGCGAGTCTCGATCGGCGGAAAAACCTTCAACGGCAAGATCGAACACGATCACGATGAAGAACACGAGAAGGAAAAGCCCGCGGCACCGAAGAAGAAGTAATTGCTGATTACCGACTCTCAGGCATTCGGCAGTACCCGTTGCTGCCGAATGCCGTTTCTTGGCTCAAAGGATCTCAATATGCCATCGTCACCTGCGGTCCCCGTGCGGCGAAAATCAACTGGAATCGTCCTCGGAGTTGTTTTGCTGGCAGGCTTCGTCGTGATCGGCTGGTTCACGCAACAGACCTGGCGACCCTTACTGGCCAAGTCGTTACCGGGCGCTACTGCCGCGAGGCCTGCCGACGAACATGGTGACGCACACGGCCATGAGGGTCACAACCATGACCACGGATCAGGACCGTCCGATGTGATCGCCATCAGCGAGCAGGCCCGCCGGAACTTGGGACTGAAAATCGCCGAGGTTGAGCCACAGGATTTCTGGAAGCGGATCATCGTCCCTGGGCAGGTGGTGAATCTCCCCGGGCACAGCGAACGCAGCATCAACTCCGCTGTGCAGGGGACAATCCTGCGAGTGCATGTCCTGCAGGGGCAGACGGTGCGGCCGGGTGATGCCCTATTTGATGTGCAGCTCACGAGTGAATTGCTGGCCTCAGCACAATCCAACTTGCTGCGGATCCTGCAGGACATCGAGCTGAATGAAGCGGAACTCAAGCGTCTGACCCCGATCAGTGAGACAGGGGCTGTCTCCCAAAAGTTAATTCTCGAAAAACAATATGAAAAGCGACGGCTCGAATCATCGCGTCAGGTACAGCTTCAGGAACTGATGGTACGCGGCCTCACGCAAGCTCAAGTAAAGACGATCGTCGAGGAGAAGTCCTTGATTCGTCAGTTCACAGTGCGGGTACCCATCGTTCCAACGGGAGTTGAAGAGCCCAAGCCGACCGCTCCCCAGGCCGACAAAGGCCAGCCGCGCGTCAAGATACAACAGGCAGTGTTGAGATCGGTGTCTCTGAACAAAGACGATCCGGTCTTCATCATCGAAAAGATGGATGTATTTCCGGGCAAGCTGGTCAATCCGGGCGATGAACTGTGCGACCTCGCACTGCACTCTGTCCTGCAACTGCGTGGTGAGGCTTTCGAGACCGAATCGGCCCAAATCTACCGAGCCATCACTGAGCGCTGGCCGGTCACAGCCTTGTTTGAGTTGGGGGACCGCGAGCCGCTGGCCAAGAACGATCTGGAAATCCTGTATGCCAGCAGCGTGACCGATCCCAAAGCTCGATCCTTTGAATTCTTCCTGCCTCTGACGAATGAGCTGATCCGAGATCAAACGAGTGCCGATGGTCGCAGCTTCCGCTCATGGCGGTTCAAACCGGGGCAGCAGGTTCAACTGCTCGTTCCTGTTGAGAAATGGACCGAACGGTTCGTTGTGCCCTCTGAAGCCGTGGTCAGCGAAGGTGCTGATTCCTTCGTGTTTAAGGCCAACGGCAAACTGTTACAGCGGCAAGCTGTCGTGATCGAGTATCGGGACAGCCGCCAGGCTGTTCTGGCGAATGACGGGAGCATCTTCCCTGGCGATGAGCTGGCGATGAACCAGGCTTACTCGCTCAATCTGGCGATTAAGAAAGCCAGCGGTTCTGGCGTTGATCTACATGCTGGCCACAATCACTAGGACGAAGGCGCTGCTCGATGAACTCGTTGATTATTTTTTCGCTACGGCACCGCATGCTAGTGATGTGTCTCTCCGTGATCACGTTGGTCTACGGTGGGTACGTGATGAGCACGCTGCCGATCGACATCTTTCCGAACCTGACCCGCCCCCGGGTGACGGTCATGACGGAATGTCCTGGCCTGGCCCCGGAAGAGGTCGAGTCGCTAGTCACATTTCCCTTGGAGACGGCACTCAACGGTGCTACGGGTGTCGAAGCCGTTCGTAGCCAGTCGGGCATTGGTCTATCCGTAGTCTACGTCGAATTCGGCTGGAACACGGACGTCTACATTGCTCGGCAGGTGGTGAATGAGCGACTGGCCACCATCGCCAGCCGACTTCCGGTCGGGGTCAAACCTGAGATGGCGCCGATCAGTTCGATCATGGGGCAGATTCTCGTCGTCGGCATGCACAGCCGCGACGGGTCCACTCCCCCAATCGAAGTCCGCACACTCGCTGACTGGGTTGTCAGGCAGCGGCTTCTCACAATTCCCGGTGTCGCCCAAGTCATCACGATGGGGGGTGGCCGTAAACAATTTCAGGTACTCGTTGATCCGCACAAGTTGCGAGCGTTCGACGTGACGCTGGCGGAAGTCGAAGCGGCCCTGCGTGAAGCCAACCAGAACTCCACCGGCGGCTACGTGGAAGTGTCGTCGCAAGAGTTTCTGGTGCGTGGCATCGGCCGGGCAGCCAACAAAGATGAAATTGGTAAGACCGTCGTCAAACGTGGTACGGACCGTGCTGTTCTAGTGCGGGACATCGCCCGTATCGTCGACGGTGCTCAACTCAAACGCGGTGATTCGTCCGTGAACGGGCACCCGGCAGTCGTGCTGACGATCACCAAGCAACCTCGGGCCGATACGAGGACCGTGACGGAATCGGTTCAGGTCGCCCTGGAAGACCTTCGAAAATCACTGCCCAAGGATGTCGTCGTTGAATCAAAGCTCTATGAGCAACGAGAGTTCATAGATGTTGGAGTCCACAACGTCATGGAGGCGCTTCGCGATGGGGGCATTCTGGTCGTCCTAGTTTTGATTCCCATCTTGATGAACCTGCGCGTAACATTCATCACCCTGACCGCGATTCCGCTGTCGATCGTGATCACGGGACTGGTGTTTCACTTCCTGGGCTTGTCGATCAATGTCATGACGTTGGGTGGTCTCGCGGTGGCGATGGGAGAACTGGTGGATGACGCCATTGTGGATATCGAGAATGTCTTCAGGCGGCTGAAGGAGAATGCCGGACGGAAAAGAAGACGATCGGCGGTCCGCGTGGTCTATGAGGCCAGCGTCGAGGTCCGTAGTTCGATCGTTTTCGGCACGATTCTGGTCATTTTGGTGTTCATTCCGCTGTTTGCATTGTCGGGAGTCGAAGGACGTCTGTTTGCACCGCTCGGCATCGCTTATATCGTCTCGATCCTGGCCTCGTTGCTGGTGTCGGTGACTGTTACGCCGGTGCTAGGTGTGATGCTCTTAGGAAAGATGAAGTCGACTGCGGGAGAGTCGGGCCACGGGCATCAGGATGGCTTCCTGCTGCGTCAGTTGAAACGTCTCGTGACGCCGGTCATTCACACGAGTTGTCACCCGTTTGGTCAAACCGTGCTGATCGGTGGGGTACTGGTGGCGATTGCGTTCTCAGGGTGGTTGGTGACTCAGTTAGGTACCGACTTCTTGCCACCATTTGATGAGGGTGCGGCCCAAGTCAACGTGGTAATGCCACCCGGCGCGTCATTGGAGACATCCAATCGTGTGACTCGCATGATTGATGCACGATTCCAGCAGTTTCAAGAGTCTGAGAAGAATCGCAAAGGATTGATTCGCACGTTCTTTCGCCGGACGGGACGCGCGGAGCTGGACGAACACGCTGAAGGGGTGAATGTCACCGAATACATCGTAACGATGAACCCACACAGTGGGGTTTCGCGACTGGATTCACTGGCCAAGTTGCGATCGGAACTGGAAGAGATTCCGGGCATTGAGTACGAGGCCGAGCAGCCGCTGGCTCACCTCATTAGTCACATGATGTCGGGGGTCTCAGCCCAAATCGCCATCAAGCTGTATGGGGATGACCTCGATATCCTGCGGAGCAAGGCTCAAGAGATCAAAACGGCTATCCAGGGGGTGCCAGGCATCGCCCCTCCGGTGGTCGAGCCTCAGCAGTTGATTCCACAGTGGCGGATTCAGCTGGATCGGGACAAGCTGGCGTTCTACCAACTTACACCCGGATACGTGAATGAGTTTGTTGAGACTGCCCTGAACGGACAGGTTGTCTCCAGTGTGCTGGAAGGCCAGCGCACGTTCGACCTGCTGGTTCGGCTAGATGATCCCTACCGGACCGATCTGACGAACCTCAATCGTCTCGCGCTGAATTTGCCCGATGGAGCCCGTATTCCACTCGACGCCGTCGCCAAGCTCTATGAGGGTGGAGGTCCGAATACCATCAATCGAGAGAACGTCCGCCGCCGGATTACCATTCGCGCCAATACAACCGACCGCGACCTGGGCAGCGTGGTGACCGATATTCGTAAGGCTGTCGATGAAAAAGTAGTGATGCCTCAAGGGTATTTCGTGGAGTACGGGGGCCAGTTCCAGGCCCAGCAAGAGGCCACGAAGCTGATCTCGCTGCTCAGCACGATTTCACTTGCGGGTGTGTTCTTGGTGCTTTACACACTCTTCCCGTCAGTTCGTATCGTGTTGCAAATCATGTTTGCATTGCCCATTGCGTTTGTCGGTGGCGTTGTAGCTCTGTGGATCACCGGCCAGACATTATCCGTCGCCAGCATGGTGGGTTTTATCTCATTGGGGGGTATTGCAGCTCGCAACGGCATTCTTCTCGTGTCGCATTACCTGCACCTGATGAAGGAAGAGGGCGAACACTTCAACGAGGCAATGGTCGTCCGCGGCAGTCTGGAACGACTGGCTCCCGTGCTGATGACGGCGCTCACGGCCGGAATCGGTCTGGTCCCGCTGGTCATTGGTGGCCAACAGCCCGGCAAAGAAATTCTCTACCCAGTGGCGACGGTCATTCTCGGCGGACTGATCACCGCGACCATTTGCGAATACGTGGTCCATCCCGGCATTTTCTTTCGCTTCAGCGGTAAAGATGCCGAACGCCTAACCGGTCGGCATGGTGATGAGTGGGACGATGATCCGGATCCCGATGCTCCTGCCCCGGCCGAAGTCGCTACCCCAAGCTGAGATCGCCCGGTTGGGGGCATAGAAATCAAGTTTTCAGCGGGACTACCCCGCAAGTTCAGATTCAGATTCAAATTCAGAGTCAAGACTTTTAGGAGTTTCAGGAAATGAAGATTTTCGACCAACTGTTTTTCATTCGGCTGTTCTTTCTGCTTCCGTGGCTGATCGCGCCATTTATTTCACATCCCGCTCGGCATATGTGCCAGCTCTGTCAAAATGAAGCCGCCGCACGATCGAAGATTCGTTCGGAACATCCGTCCGAGTCCTCGCATTTGTCGAAACCCCACTTCGGTGATCGGTAGTCGAAGCGGTGAACGCCCTCTGCGCGCCACGGCAGAGGGCGTTTCAATTGTGCCCAGTGGCCCCTCCCATCGAAGCAACGCGAACTCATCAACATGACTGAAAAAGCTCTTCTTGAGGTGGCCTTGCTGCTGCCCACTATCCCCGATGCCCATGACGCCTGTGTGCAGCGTCTCAGCGAACTGTTAAAGGCCAAAGAAGGGATTGAGGACGCACATCTCAAGGAGCAGGCAGGTGAGCACCCGGATCAGATTTGCATCCATTTTGACCCCAAACGGCTAACAATCGGCGAAGTTAGGGAACTGGCTCGCCGGGCCGGAGCGGATCTTGGGCATAAGTTCGGTCACTTGTTGCTGAAGTCGAGCCCCATGCACGCCCATCGGGCTCACACTATCGAATCGCGAGCCAGACAAATCCCTGGGGTGGTTGAAGCCGCGATTTCACCGATTGGCTTGTCGCGGATTGAGTACAACGCCGAACTCACCGATCAAGCTGCCATTCAGACCGCGCTACAGTCATTCGGACTGCAATTTCCAACTAAACCCGAGAACCAGGCCAAGGCCGATCAAACGGAATGTGAACATGACCATGATCACGACTCAACCGAGAAGGACCACAAAGGTGCTCACTCGCACGACCACGGCGGGCCATTAGGTGAGAACTCGGAGCTGATCTTTGCAGGGCTGTGTGGTGGGCTGTTGCTGACCGGATGGCTGTTGTCGCTGGTATCCGCCATGTCGCCCTGGGTGCCGTGGGTGCTGTATCTTGTGGCTTATGTGCTCGGTGGTTACTTCCCGTCGCGTGAAGCTGTGGAGAACATCCGCGCTGGCCGTTTCGAAATTGACTTCCTGATGCTGGTGGCGGCGATCGGTGCCGCTACGCTGGGGCAATGGGCGGAAGGGGCCTTACTACTGTTTTTATTCAGCCTGGGGCATTCCCTGGAGCATTATGCAATGGGCCGAGCCCGGCGGGCAATCGAAGCGCTGGCCGAACTCGCACCTCAAACGGCATTGGTCCGCCGCAAGACAGCAACAGAAGAAGTTCCGGTCGAGAAACTCCAGCCTGGTGATGTGGTGATCGTCAAACCGAATGAACGAATTCCTGCGGATGGGTTTGTGATCGCGGGAGAAGGCAGCGTCAATCAAGCTCCGATTACGGGTGAAAGTGTGCCGGTCGATAAGAAGCCGGTCGAGGATCCAAGACAGGCCGCAGTCAATCCGGACCGCCTGGACGCTCAATACCGGGTCTTCGCGGGCACAATCAACCAAAGCGTTGCATTAGAAGTCCAGGTCACCAAACTGGCCAGCGAGTCGTCACTGGCTCGTGTGGTCAAGATGGTCAGCGAAGCCGAAACACAAAAGTCGCCCACGCAACAGTTCACGGACGTATTCGAGCGCTACTTTGTCCCCGCAGTTCTTTCGTTCGTTGTGTTGCTGATGTTCGCCGGGGTGGTGATTTCGGAGCCGTTCAGCGCCTCGTTCTATCGTGCGATGGCGGTATTGGTCGCTGCCAGTCCCTGTGCGTTGGCGATCTCAACCCCAAGCGCGGTTCTGAGCGGCGTCGCCCGCGCGGCCCGTGGTGGCGTACTCGTTAAAGGTGGGGCACCGCTGGAGAACTTGGGCAGGCTCAGTGCGATTGCCTTTGATAAGACCGGGACACTGACTGAAGGGAAGCCGCAGCTTACCGACGTTGTTACCTCGGATGGGATTACTGATGACGAGTTGCTCCGGGTTGTGATGGCTGTGGAACGCCTCAGTGACCATCCGTTGGCTGCGGCAGTTGTGCAAGGTGCAACAGAGCGATTGAAGGATGGTTCCTCATTGGAGGCTCGCGACGTACAAAGTGTTACGGGTCGGGGCGTCAAAGCCACCATCGATGGCCAGGCGGTTTACATCGGAAAAGAAAGCCTCTTCACCGATATCGGCGGACCCGCACTGTCGGGTGGTTTGCGTGAATCGGTGGAAAAGCTAAAGGCCAGCGGACGCACCACGATGATTGTCCGTCGTGGCAACACCTATCTCGGCGTCCTGGGCTTGATGGATACACCCCGAGCCGCCGCGAAGGATATGATCGCGAAATTAAGAGTCCTGGGCATCAAGCGGATGATCATGCTGTCAGGCGACAATCAGCAGGTCGCAAACTCAGTCGCAAAAGAGGTGGGGATCGACGAAGCCTTCGGTGACCTCATGCCCGACGACAAAGTCGCAGCAATTAAGAAACTCAGCGGCCAGGAAGGTGTGGCGATGATCGGCGACGGGGTCAACGACGCCCCTGCAATGGCCAATGCTACGGTCGGCATTGCGATGGGAGCCGCTGGGTCTGACGTCGCCCTGGAAACCGCCGACGTCGCCCTGATGGCCGATGATCTCAGCCAGTTGCCCTTCGCGGTGGGCCTCAGTCGTCAGACCAGTTTCATCATCCGACAAAACCTGTGGTTCAGCCTGGGCATGATCGCGTTCCTTGTTCCCGCTACCATTCTCGGCCTGCGAATGGGTGGGGCCGTCCTGCTGCATGAGGGTTCGACGCTGTTGGTTGTGTTCAATGCGCTGCGACTATTGGCGTATCAATCGAAAGACGCTCGTGGTTGAATTACTTGTTGAATGTTAGGTCACTCGGCATTAACGGAATCTCGCTACCATGAAAAAACCTGGCAATGTCCTCGTTCTTGTCCTTGCTGCGGCGTTGATTGTTGCTGTTTTTCGAGACCAGTCGCGAGCCCAAGACGCAACAAAACCCGATTCAACGGCGTGGGAATATAAAGTCATTGTCCCTTTACCAACTGATCCGCAGGAGAGTATCCCACTCTTGAACGCCGCGGGGCGGGAAGGTTGGGAAGTCTCTGGCACTTATGTATATGTTCGTCAAAGTGATTGCGTAGTGAGTGCCGTACTGAAACGACCAATCCCTCGTAAATGACTCGTCTATGATTTTTGTGTCAGTCAAATCCCGAGGCCAAGGCAGCAGGCGACTTCGCTTTCAATCTGCAGCCTTCTACTATTAAGTAACGAGTTTCATCGTTCTTGAGAGGAGCATCCAGAACATGTCCGCCCGAATGTATATTGGCCTAGCAATTTTGGCAGCATTGCCGTCATCCGCTATGGCTCAGCACCGCCATCATCACCACCACCATCATCATCACGGAAGCAACTACGGATATTCCAATTGGAACTACGTCGTTCCGCATACGCATCAATATCGGGGTGCTTACTACACCCAAGGCAATTCGTCCTACTACACGCAAAGTCCGATTGTGTACGCTGGAGTGACGCAAGCTGGATATGTGCCACCTCCGGTTCAACAACCTCAGCAATTGCAGTTTGGTGGCTTCAGTTACTGCAACGATCTGACCGGCCGGTTGGAAGCACAACTGAATCTCCTTTGCCTCGAACTGCACTACAATTATCAGCACAATCCTGACTTTGCTCATACCTACCGCGAGGCTTACAACATATTGCAATTGGCCAAGCAGTTACACGCGTTGGACCACCAAGGGCAACGTGAAGCAATTCGGCAAGCCGTTACCGACCTCGACCAGCAATACCATCACGTTCAGCAGGATATCGCACCTTGGACGCGCCAAGATCGACGGCATATCCCGCCGGGAGACGCAATCCAGAAAGCTAGCGCAGGCGAAGCGATGCTGCACCATCTATGCTTTGACGTAGGAGTGAATCCCCATGTCGCTCAGCCGATGCCCCCCAGACTTGCGCCTACGCCGGAACTGGGACCTACTCCCGGTAATTAGCGATTACGCTGCCTTAGCAAGGCGGTGAGGGAGTTCGGCTCCGACACAACTGGCTGTCATTTGCAATCGACGAGCGGCCCGCAAGGCCACTTCAGGGTCATGCGTTACAACGACAATCGTCTTCCCGCTACGGTGGAATTCGTCGAAGAACGCAAGGACTTGATCGCGCATCTCCGGGTCGAGGTTGCCGGTCGGCTCATCAGCAAGGATGACACAGGGGTCATTGGCCAAGGTCCGGGCCAATGCCACGCGTTGCTGTTGACCGGTGCTGAGCTGACTGGGTTTGTGATGTGCTCGATCGCCAAGCCCCACCTGATCGAGCAACTCTAACCCGCGTTTGCGCTGGTTCGACTTCGAATCCCCACGCAGCAGGAGCGGTACTTCGACATTCTCCAGAGCCGTCAGATAGGGAATCAGATTGAAGGTCTGGAAGACGAAGCCCATCTTCAACCGGCGAAGTTCAGCGCGCTCCGTGACGGTGAGATCGTAGAGGGATTGTCCGCCAAACCAGACTTTGCCTGCTGTGGGGGCAAGCATTCCCCCCAGCAGCGTGAGCATCGTCGATTTGCCGCTTCCGCTGGGGCCGACAATGGCAATGAACTCACCACGCTGAATGTCTAATGTCGTGGAGTCTAACGCGGAGACTGTGTTGTCTCCCTGTTGATATTGCTTGCTGACGGATTCGAGATGAAACATGAATTCTTCCTTGAATGGCTTGGCGGTAATCCGCCGCGAAACGACGTAGTGACAGTGGCCATCTTCCGGACTGCCACCTGCACCACGTCGAAATGACCCGGTTACGAGTCTTGGAAACAGACGCAAGGATCCAGTCGTGAGGCCGAACGGGCGGGCCACCACGATGCGGCCGTACTGACCAGAGTCGCACCGCAGATTGCAAACACAGCGAGCATGGGGAGCGGCGTCACCGACATGCCAGACCATTGTGAACCGAGGGTCGTGGCGATACCGGTGCCCAGCAGATAGCCGACCAATCCCCCCAGGCTCCCGAAGAGCACCGACTTGCAGAGGAACAGGCGGCTGACGAATCTCGGAGACGCACCAATGGCCATGAGAGTACCGATCTCACGACGGCGTTCCCGGACATTGGCGATGGTTGAGTTGGCGATTCCGGCACCGGCCATTGCGACCAAGATCGCCAGAAACAACCAGGACAACCTCTGCATCATGCGGTTGATCGAGACCTGCGTTTGAACCACCTGCGCGATGGTAACGACCTTTGTCCCCGGCAGCAGATCCCCGAGTTGAGTCAGAAGTCCCTGAGCGACATCTTCGCAGCAACCCATGATCTCGATGCAGTTGACGACCTCTCCCAGCTTGGCGAGTCGCTGGACCGTATGGAGATGGGCGAACACTCGGCCATCATCTACAGTTCCCATCGTGGGCAGAACGGCTGAAACCACGAGGGTTTCGCCGAGCAGGCTCACTTTGTCCCCCTCTTTCAATCCGGTCGCAGCGGCGATGTCTGAACCGAGTAGGGCTTCATGCTTATACAGCTCCTGCACAGTACGCTTCGTCGCGAGGCTGTTGGTTCCCCCTTCGTCAGTAACACAACGGGCTTTCTTGCAGCCCTTATGCTTGGAAAACAGATTAGCTGATTGCCATGCGGCTTTCGCCTGAAACTCCGATTGCGGAAGAATGCCCGTCAGAATCACTCCGCGCTCATTGAGCCGTGCGGGGACGCAGAGCTTCGGAGCTAAGTTCTCCACACCTTCCAAATTGGAGAACGCCAACTGCTGGACGAACTGTTCGGGAATCGTCTGCCCGTGCAGGTCGGCCGAATAGTAGTCCTGCAACGTCACCCCCTTCGGCAGCACGAGCACGTTGGCCCCCAGAGCTTCCAGCTCTTTGGCCACAGCTCGTTCGGAGAAGAACGTGACATTGCGAATGGCGACCAGTGCCGCCACGCCCAGGGTGATCGTCATGAGCCCCGTCAGCATGGCTGTCGGGCGTTCGCGGATTTCCTTCCAGACTAAAGTGAAGAAATTCATCGAGTCACCTTCTTTGGCTGTTGAGGCTGCTGAGCGTGATTGTGCTTACAGTTCTTGTCGTCACAGCATTTCCCAGCTTCAGCGAGTTTCGCGGCCAGCTGGTCTTTGGTCGCAGTTGGCGCGAACTTCCCGACCAGGGCCCCCGGCGGTGCTAGGAAAACCGTCATCGCTCCGTCCTTCGTCGGATTGAATTCCATGCTCGCCAGGAAAGCCGCTTCAGCCGGGTCGTTGACCGACAGAGCTACGACTTGCGTCCGCTTAGAAAAGTGCGGGTCGGCCTGTAACTCTCGAACGCCCTGTGGGATCGGTTGCTTGGCTTGGGTCTGCAAACAGACCAACACGAGCTGGTTTTGCTGCAGGGCCTTCATGCACACGGCTTTTTTGGCGCTCACCAAGCAGTCCGCGAGTTGTTCCGGTGTCGTCTTGGTATGAAAGTACCCGGTCACCGCTCCGTTGGGATGCACGGCAATGACCATCGGCATTGGAGCACGAGTCACCTGATACTTGTCCGCGATCTCACGTTCTGCTGGATCATTGAGCCGCACATAGCTGAAGATCGACTGTCCGCCTTGCGAATCCACTGCGGCCGAAACGGCCTCGGCCATCTCCTTGGTTGCCGCGTCGGCTTCCTTGTAGAACACCAGGTAGATGAGCTTCCCGGTCTTGGCTGCAGCCTGAATCGCCTGCTCAGGCGAGATGGCTGGGGCGGTGTCCGCTGCGAATGTGAATTGGTTGAGAATGCAGCTCGCCAGCAAGGCGAGCGCGACTGTTCGATGTCGAATGTTCATTTTGGATCCATCCGTTTTAACACGAGTAAGGGGCACGGTGGCCTGATTCCGAATCAGACCACGTCATCTTGCCCGACGATATTCTGGGATGCACGCCACTGCGGCATGCTTGCCTTTCTTTTCGGTCTTGGTGTCCTTCTCTTCCTCAAAATGGCAGGCGGTTCCTTGCTTTCTTTGGCTCGCTATTGGCCTGCAAACTTCGCCTTTAAGCTGCCCGTCGAGGATGCGATAAAGGCCGTGATAACAGAACTGGGGGTTCGGCCGATGCTCAGGACCCGCAGCGGGCACAGCTCCCGGACGGGCCGAGGGTGTGGCGATTGCGGACATATGGTCTCTCCCATGAATCGACGGAGTCAGTTTCCGGTGATAGAAGGCGCAGGAACAAAACTGTGTACCAGCCGGAGAAGGCGCAAGATATCGCACGAGAAGGGCCTGAAATGACCTTCAGCTCGGCAATGTGACGCCGTAGAGAGTGACTTAGCAGCGGATCTGGACCGCTGACCGCACTGCCAGAGCCTGTGACTCGACTGTGGGGGGCCTATATTGCCAACATGAGGCTATCCGTAGCGCATTCAAGTTGTCAATCGCGATCAATCCAGGCAGATGGGCAGCCATCTCGATGAACTGCTGCACGTCGGATCGAGCCGACAAGCGGTTCACTTTCGCGTGCGCCTGGTCTTGAGAAATCAAAACATGAGTGCAACCACACGGGTCATTCGATTTGAGGGCTAACTCAATCGACGGAGACGGGGTACGCTCCTCAGTCGACAGGGTTCGGGATGCGGCCTCGCCGCAACAAGTACAACCTGCGGGCTTTTCTTCGACGACAGGAAGCTCGCCGTCGCAACAGCGGCAAGTCTCAGCACCAGCGTCCAAACAGCAAAAAGTCCCATCATTCTTGATGCACAGATAGACCGATCCACCACTCCCGGCCAGGAGTTGGGTCGTCGCAAGCATCAAAATGAGGACTGACTTGATCATGAAATCTGCAGTAGGAGCGGGTTCTTCTCTACCCAAGCATTTTTATCGACAACCTCGTGACGGGTCAATCACAAGAATTGGTATGCGGTCCGTGTTCCATTGATAAGCCTAGATTAGGTGAGCGTCCAGAACGACGGTTCGGCGTTCTCTCACTTCGATGTTGATCCGCGAGTCGTCCACACGCAAGCGGTCACCCCAAAAACTTTTTCCGGCCACACACTTGCAGGACATGCCTAGATTTGTATTTTGAATACTCAAAATATCAACTTTGTGATTAGCAAATGTGCCGATACTTGATTTCGAGACCATTCTTGGCCGACAGCAGCGAGTGAAGGCTATCAGCACCATGAGGAAGGTACGTGTCGAAGATTATCTGATCGCAATCGACCAGCTCTGCGATGAGGCAACCTCGACACTGGCCAAGTCTGGACAGATCGCAAAGTCCCTGGGAATCGCGAATGGAACGGTCAGCAGCACGTTGCTCAAGCTCGCTGCTGATGGGCTAATCGTTCATCAGCCGTATGACGGTGTCAAACTTACGGATCAGGGGCGAGTTCGCTTCCACAAAGTAGCTCGACGCCTGCGAATCATCGAGTTATTGCTCGATGGATTGCTGAAGTGGGACACTGAGTCCATCGTTGACGAAGCCCGTCGCATCGAAGTCGCAGCCAGTGACCGGCTCATTGACGGCATGGACGCCTACCTCGGGTTTCCGGCGATCGACCGGTTCGGGCAACCGATTCCGCAGTCAGGCAAATAGGGGCCAACGCGCCTGAGCGAACACCTTTTCAGATCGCACGGGGGCGAGGGGTGAGTAAGGCGCTCATTAGTCCTAAACCTTGTCAGCGTATGCCGGTATCGTCGTTTGCTGGTCGCTGCAATTGACGACGAATTCCGCAAGACAACTCAGGGTTTTGGGGGGCCGAAACCCATTCGAGTGCCGAACTAGCAGTAACGAAGTGATTTATTTCGATTTCTTTATCTAAACACTGTGCTCAACGTCCACCAACGACGCTAGAAGCGACGCAACTGCAATGGCTGCTTGTTTTCCTTCATATCAGTCTCGTCCAATACCGCTCGCGGTGTTCATCGCTGCATCGCTATTGAACGCGGTGGCCATCGGCCCCGTAGCAGCTCAAGAGCTTGAACAGTCCTCTGCTGCCAAACGATTCGACGGCCAATCGGCCGATAGTGAAACGACTCCAACACAAACCTTGTCGGAAGGCGTAGCCTACACGAGCAATGGCTATTCGAACTGGTTGAAAGGGACATACGGAGCGAGCAGTCCTAAGACCTTGATGTCGTGGAATGGAGCTGAGACCGACCAACATAAGCCGAACCCCAAGCTGGTGACCGACCGCCCCCACTTCAGCGAAGCCAGTTCACTGGTTGGACTCGGCCGCGTCCAGATTGAGACCGGCTACACGATTTTTTCCGACCGCTCGAATGGAATTCGGACCATCACCCAGTCTTTTGGAGAGCCGCTGCTGCGTGCGGGAATCGGAGCCGAATGGTTTGAGTTTCGACTGGCGACGACAGCCCTGACCGAATCTGTGTCAGCAGCAGGCAACTCGCGCTCCACGTCAGGCGTTGATGACATCTACATTGGAGCCAAATTGGCGATCACCGAGCAAGCGGGGATATTCCCGGAATTTGCCATCTTCCCTCAAGCACGGTTACCCTCGGGAAGTCCCGCCTTCACCTCAGACCGGTTCCTGCCGGGGGTTAACCTCGCTTACAGTTGGATGCTGAACGACTGGATCGAATTGGAATGCAACACTCAGTTCAACAACCGACGAGATGATCTCGCCCACACGTACACGGAATTCATTCAGACGGCGAATGTCGAGTATGAACTCGCGGAAAGCGTAGGTGCCTTTACGGAGGTAATTGCGTTTATCCCGAGTGGTTCGTTGTCAGCCCTACCGGAATACTACTTCCACGCAGGTATGGTCTTTTTTCTCAACGATGACGTCCAGTTCGACATGCACTCAGGCGTCGGTCTTAATTCGGCCGCTGCGAATTTGGCATTCACCGGTGTCGGGCTCTCCTGGAGGTATTGAAAAGTACCTCGAAGGCTCTGAACGGGACTATGGTGAACAGTGAAAAAATTGCTGTGAAATCCTGACATGCTGGGTTTCCAACGTGCAGCAGTCGATCCAGTCCGCTCGGAGCGCGTTTCGAAATGCTTGAGTTGGATGAAGCCGCGTAAGTGATGGCCGGATCGCCGTGAGTATCTACGTGTGATACAGAATCTTGTCGCAGAGTCCTGAAGGAAAATCGGACCTAAATTCAGACACTTTTTGCGTCACAATACTTGAAGCTCCGGCATTAGCCTTAAGGCTTAAGCATTCGCGAGTGGAAGCGTCCTGGAGTTTTGAAACAGCCAGATGACTGCTGCGATTTCAAAAGTCAAAGTTGCTAGGACGACGATAAGCATGAAGAAGGAGATAACATCGCCCGCTGGAGTTGATGTTCTCGCGTCCGCATCAGTAGCAACGAAGTGAAGGCTGAGCGAGACCAGGAATGCCAGAAATCCAAATACAAAATTGGTTAAAATTGAAACCTTAATCATCGCGACCCCAGACCCCCTAAGTGCGCGCAGCCTGAGGGCGCTGTTCTCAAATTCGCCTTGCTGGGCGAATGTGTTGACTCTTCCGACAAACTGCCCCAAATCGCTCTGGAAGCGATGTTCTACCTGATGCCGTTTCTTGTTCCACTCCGGATCTTCCAAGAGGCGCCGAGGGGGATCGACGACCATCCAAAATTGCATGATCAATTTGCGTAGGCTCGTCTTGCGGGGCTCTGGCATCAGTTTTTCCCTCAAATCTCTGTCACGCTTGGTCTATTTGTATGATCGCTGATTGTAACTTGGGTCATGTCGAAAGCCGATCATGACAAGAATAAGATGTCTCCAATCGGTGTCCGGTTCGCCCCCAAAGGCGGTAGGAAATGTCAGGAACCAAGGCCCGCAATTGATGGAACCGATTGACCAACCGCGGACTCTGAAGTTTGACTAACGGAAGTCTCTGGACTTATTCCCCACCTCAGCCAGTACCTCGGTGAGATCCTCGATCTTATCGACGAGCACATGGATGATCCCGTGTTTGCTTTGCAACATGCCCGTGACGAGCATCGCTGACGCTTGCCGGGCGACTCGGTGAAACCGTTCCCAGACATCCACCCGAACAATGAGGTTAATCGGACCGGTCTCGTCCTCCAGCGTGATGAAAGTAATGCCCTTCGCCGTGCTCGGTCGCTGTCGCATCAGTACCAGTCCCGCGACCTTACAACGTCGATCTGGCTCTGCGGTTTTTAATTGTTCAGAGCACAGCACCCGTCTCTGGCTGAGTTCGCCGCGAATAAATGCCATTGGGTGATGTCTTAGCGAGAGACCGGTGGTCCTATAATCCGCAATCACCTGCTGGTGAGCCGTCATCGTCGGCAGCGGTGCCCGCTCTTCGTTCGTGTCAGCGTCGAAGAGGTCCGATTCATCCTGAGCAGGTAGCGACTTCCAATAGGCCGTCCTGCGGGATTCTTTCAATGATCGAAACGCATCGGCATCGGATAATAAAGCGAGCACAGCCGCGCTGAATTGTGTCCGTTGAACAAACTCATCATAAGACTGAAAAGGCCGACTCTTACGGCAGGCCACGATCTGGTTCGCGATGGTTTCGCTGAGGCCCGCGACCATGCGGTATCCGAGCCGGATCGCCCAATCGCCTCGCCTCTCCAGCAGACAATCCCACTGGCTGGCATTCACATCGACGGACAATACTTCAACCCCGTGATGTCGAGCATCGCCGATGAGTTGCGCCGGCGCGTAAAAGCCCATCGGCTGGCTGTTGATCAACGCGACGGCGAAGGCAGCGGGGTAGTAGTATTTGAGCCAGCAAGACGCATACACTAGCAGTGCGAAACTGGCTGAGTGAGATTCTGGAAAGCCATACTCCCCGAACCCCCTGATCTGGTTGAAGAGTTGCTCCGCGAATTCCGGATCGTAACCGTTCGCCAACATGCCCTGAGTGAGCTTGGCATGGAACTTGTCGATGATGCCCGATTTTCTCCAGGCTCCCATCGCCCGCCGCAATTGATCTGCTTCCCCTGGCGTAAACCCCGCGGCAACCACGGCCAACTTCATGGCTTGTTCTTGGAAAATCGGGACGCCCAATGTCTTCCCCAGGACGGCTTTGATCTTGTCGTTGGGGTACGTGACGGGTTCTTCCCCGCACCGGCGGCGCAAGTAGGGATGGACCATGCCCCCTTGAATCGGCCCTGGCCGCACGATTGCGACTTCGATGACCAGGTCGTACCACGTTCTGGGTTTGAGTCGTGGCAGCATGCTCATCTGAGCCCGACTCTCGATCTGAAACACCCCGATGGTGTCGGCCTTACAAATCATGTCGTACACGGCGGGATCTTCGGCCGGCACCGTGGCCAGGGAGAGCGGGCGGTGGTAGTGGACCTTCAGCAGCTCGAAGCATTTCCGGATGGCGGACAACATGCCGAGCGCGAGGATGTCGACCTTTAAAATCCCCAGGGTATCGAGATCATCCTTGTCCCATTGCACCACAGTCCGGTTTTCCATCGTGGCATTCTCGATGGGGACGAGTTCACACAAAGGGCCTTGGGTCAGGATCATCCCCCCCGTGTGCTGGGAGAGGTGCCGGGGAAATCCGAGGATCTCCTTGACGAACCCCTGAATGTGGCGCCCGATGGGAGAATTCAGGTCAAACCCCGCCTCCTGAAAGCGGTTGCCAACCGTGTTGTCTCGGCTATGGTCTATGCTCTTCGCGAGCCGGTCGATCCCGTCGAGGGAGAGGCCCAAGGCTTTGCCGACGTCACGAATTGCGGAACGGGGACAATAGGTGATCACGGTGGCTGTCATGCCGGCGCGCTCGCGACCGTATTTCTCATAGAGGTACTGGATGACCTCTTCGCGGCGTTCGTGTTCGAAATCGATATCGATATCCGGAGCTTCGTCACGTTCCTTCGACAGAAATCGTTCAAACAGCACATCGACTTGGTCGGGATCAACCGAAGTGACACCCAGGCAGAAACAGACCGCCGAATTGGCGGCCGACCCTCGCCCTTGGCAGAGAATCTTCCTGTTCCGGGCGAAACGCACGAGATCAAACACGGTCAGGAAGTAGGCTTCGTACTTCAGCTCTTCAATGAGCCGCATTTCATGATCAATTAGACGCTGGACCTTTTCCGGTACTCCGTGCGGATAGCGTTTGCCGGCACCAATTGCCGTCATGCGTTTCAGGTAGGCAATCGGGGCCTCGCCTTTCGGGCACAGTTCTTCGGGGTATTCGTATTTCAGTTCATCGAGGTTGAACGTGCAGCGATCGGCGACCTCGACAGACCGTGCGATCAACTCCGGCGGAAACATATTCCGCATCTCTTCTGCCGATTTGAGATGTCGCTCCCCATTCGGAAAACGGTGTGGACCCAACTCTGCAACCGAGCAGCCTAGACGAATTGCGGTGAGGACATCATGCAATTTCCGGCGCTCCGAGACGTGATAATGGACCCCATTGGCGGCCACGAGAGGGATCCGGCACTCTGTCGCCACCTCCTGATACCGCTTCAGCAGGGCCGCATCACGTGGACCGCGGTGGAGTTCAGCCAGGGCATAGAGTCCGTCCCCGAACACCGCTCGCCATTGGGCCAGCTCCGATCGTTGAGCGTCGAGGCGGAGTCCATCTAATAGCACGCAGGCCAGTAAGCCTTCGGAGCGTTGGGAGACGTCATTAAACGTGAGCAGGCACTCGCCCTTGGGGGCCTTCCGACGTCCATCGGTGAGCAGCCGACACAGACGACCGTACGCGGCACGGTCCGTCGCCAGAACGACGGCTGTGGAATGTCCGACGGGAACAATCTCTGACCCGATGAGCAGTTTCAGCCCCGCTGGTTTGGCCGCTCCGTGAGCACGGACCACGCCAGCCACGCTGTGACGGTCGGTAATTGCCAATGCGCAGAGTCCCAGTTCACAAGCGCGTGCGACCAATTCGTCGGGATGCGATGCTCCCTCCAGAAATGAGTAGTTGGTGCGACAGTGTAGCTCGGCATAAGGAGCGGCGGTCAGCGGATAATTTGCGGTCGGTGCAAGTGGCAATCTCGCTTTGGGAAAAGGCTGCTCAGGCATGTGACGATCGCTGGATGGCCGACGGCGGCGGAGTTATGCCATATATTTGACTGGTCTATTTGTAGAAATAGCAGAAGGGGCGAACCGTGACAACCGGAAATCAAGAGATTGCACAGCGGGACACGTCGTTGAAGGGCATCCGCAGCTTGCGCCGTCTAAGCACACCCTGAGCGAATCCAAGCGGAAGCCGTGTCCGTTCGTGGATTGGGAAGCGGCGGCGGCTGTCGCGGTGTAGTTCACGATCAGACTGGACAATTCATCCGACCGGGAACAAGCTGTCTCGGTCGAGCGTTTCTGCTTGAGTCAACCGTTCACTTCAGGAGAATAGCAGATGACTAAGTCGCATTCATTGATCATCGGAGCGTCGATCGTTTTGGGATGCTTGATCTTAGGAATGAGTTCATCCAATCCGGCAATTGGCGATTCATCGGTATCGCCTCCCGGAGTCGGTAAGTATCAATTGGTCGTAACGGAACCCGCGAATGGATCTGATTCACGGGTGTTTGTATTTGAACCGGCTACCGGGCGAAGTTGGTTTAAGTCGACCAATTCAGGAGTTCCCGGCTGGCACGATATGGGATCTCCGGTAATTCAATCCGGAAAGTAAGTCGCCCTCCCCCAGGCCCAGCAGGATTCACCATCGGCGGGCTTGCGCACATCGAGACCAATTGGATTCAGCAAATGGACCCCGACGCTAGACTAGAGGGTATTATCAAAGAACTTCGGGAGTCGGCCGAAAACGGCATGGCCGCAGCTCGGCGACGATTAGAAATTATCAACACCGATACCACCGGACGTGCAACTCAGAAGGCGGCAATCGCCGAAGGTAAAATGTTGACGGCGGAAAGGCGACTCGCCGCCGCGCGGGCGATTGAAGAGCTCAAAATAGAGATCCTGGCGTGTAAACAATCTGGCGATTCAGGAGCCGCCTTCGAGTCGCTCGCTCGCCTGATTCCAATCTTGATGGACGTCCGCCCCAAATACTGAAGAGTCGATTCCATGCGAAAAACAGATGGCATCCAGCTTTCAAGCGGGGGGCGGTCCCGCCCCTGACCGCATTCGCCTCTGGCCGGGACTTATTTCGTTCACAGTGGCCTCTGGCCGATGATTCAGTTGTGACGACTCCCGAGCGTTTCGCATCAATCGCCCCATAATCAAAATCGGTATTGAATTTGCTTTACGGATTGCCTGAAAATCCGTCATGTTTCAAGAGGGTTCAGCCAGTGGTACCCGCGCGCCTGTGTCAGCCGGTTGTAAAATTCGATCGCAGGCTTCATTTCCGCGAGCAGGCCGCGGCGCGAACGCTGGCGCCTGCGTTTCCAACACTTTGGGGAAAGATAATGGCATCCGACGACAACACCAAGATTGACGACATCGACGTTTCTGGTACGTTGGACGCGTACCGTACCCGCTGAAGAGCTTCCAGAGCAACATGGTGGGTAGCAAGACGCAGATATGTAGGTGGCTACGTCCCTCAATTGCCGGACTCTCTATCATGTTTTGTTACAATCAACCTAACGAAATCCCTCTCCGCTGCGTTTCACGTCGTCGGCTACTGCAGGCAGGGCTTGCTATCGCGGTTGCCGGGCAGTGGGCTCGACCTTGGAGCGCGATGGCTGCTGTTGGGCTGGATGATAAGACCCCAGCGACCGCCGATCAGCTTATTGCCGGCAAGGATCATCGGTTGCTCGTCCACACGCCATCACCGAGCGGTTTTGAGCTGGAAACTCCGCTGGAGTTGCTGCGCGAGGAGAAAATTACCCCGCTCGACAGGCTCTTCGTTCGCAACAATCAGCAACCCGAGTGGTCTGCTACACTCGAGCCCCCAAAGCCGGTATCATGGAAACTCGAAATCGGGGGGCTTCTGGAGTTTCCACGTACGATCACGCTTGAGGAGCTAAAGAGCTTGCCCCAGGTGGAACACGAACTTGTGTTGCAGTGTTCGGGCAACGGACGCTCCCTGTTCGCGGCGGCCGCTCCAGTGAAGGGAGCACCCTGGCGTTCGGGAGCGATGGGCAATGTGCGTTTCCGCGGTATACCTCTGAAGAGCGTATTCGAGAAGTTCGACGTACGTCCTCACTCTGCGGCGAAGTTTCTAACTGCGGAAGGCGACGAATCTCCCGCGAAGCCCGAGGCTGCTGACTTCGAGCACAGTTTGCCGCTTGCGGAAGTTCTATCGCGGGCAATCCTGGCGTGGGAGCTCAACGGTAAGCCACTTCCGGCCGTCCATGGCGGACCATTGCGACTAGTCACACCTGGCTACTACGGGACAATGCACGTCAAATGGCTGACACGACTGCGGCTGGAAGCTCAAGAAACCGCCAATTATCACCAGGTAAAACGATATCGCACACCGCGTGAGCCGCTTGAGCCAGGAGCACAATTCGACTACGGTCTTGACAATAGCGACCCGAATTGGCGCATGCGAATTAAGAGCGTGATCTTCTCGCCGTTTGCCGACGATAAGACGCGCATCGCGAAACTCCGCAAGGGTTCGATTGTCGCTAGCGGTGTGGCCTGGAACGACGGCACGTCGCTCATCGATGCGGTGGAACTGTCACTCGACAACGGCAAATCGTGGCGACGCGCGGAGTTGGACCGCGCAGGGCGATATGCCTGGCAGCACTGGCAGTTGGCGCTCGATCTTGCCGACGGAAAGCACACGTTAATCAGTCGCGCGGTCGACACCCTCGGAAACACGCAGCCGCTTGACGGAGGTATCGACTGGAACCCAGCCGGTTACGGCTGGCACGGAGCAGACCGCGTGGTCATTGAAGTCGAGTCCTGACCATTTGCAAAC
>CAMAVF010000038.1 GCA_945861445.1 Planctomicrobium piriforme
TGGCCTGTCAACGTGCGGCAGGTGACTCCGCTGAGGGCCGCCGGGGCTCCCCCTTCGAAACTCGCGATGTGCCCGCCCCCTTCAATCAGTAGCTCGTCACCGGATTGGCAATGCGCCCGGACGGCCATCTGGTTGGATTGCGTTCCCGAGCAGTTGTAGACTGCGGCTTCCTTCTTAAACAGCTTGATGACCATTTCTTCGAGACGATTGACGGTCGGATCCTCGCCGTTCATGTCGTCGCCGACTTCGGCATTGGCCATCGCCTGTCGCATGGCGGCGGACGGTTTGGTGACGGTATCACTCCGCAAATCAATCACTCGGCTCATCGGTCGGTCCTAAAATGAAAGCTGGTTACACGGCGCCGTCGGCCCGGGAATCGCACGGTGAACGTCAACTTCAACGCTCAACAAGAATCCGGGTGCTGACGCCGCCCGGCTCGCCTGAAGATTTTTTCTGTCGTGTCAACTCGCATCGAAAGTGGTCAGGCTGCTACCACAATAACCCATCAAGCCGCCCCCCCGCAACTTTACCTCGTCGAGAAGATGGTCTACGATTCGCGAAACCTGCGTCCTGACACGACTTGCTTTCCGACAACCGACAACTGACAGGCTCTACCATGCGGATCGACCGAATTGATCTCTATCATGTCGCCATGCCTCTCATTTATCCCTGGCGAACTGCCTATGGCGAGGATACGGCAGCGCACTCGGTGATCTGTCGGATGGTCAGCGGTTCTGTTGAAGCCTGGGGCGAAAGTTGCCCGTTGACGGCGCCGTGTTACAGTCCGGAATGGGGTGGAGGCATCTTCACCGTGGCTCGCGACTGGCTGGCCCCGGCACTCATTGGCAAGGACATCTCTTCCGGCGACGAATTGCAGAAGCATCTGGCGGTCTACAAGGGCAATCCCTTTTCCAAGGCCATTCTCGATACCACCTGGTGGAGTCTGCAGAGCCGTCTGACCAATACGCCGTTGCATCGCTTACTCGGGGCCACGCGCGACGAAGCTCCCGTGGGGGCCGACTTCGGCGTTATGGATTCGATCGACGATTTGCTGTCCGGAGTCGACAAGGCCGTAGCCGCACGTTTCCCACGAGTAAAACTGAAGTTTCGACCCGGTTGGGATCTGAATGTTCTGAAGGCAGTACGCAGCGCCTATCCGAACTATACGTTCCATATCGACACCAACAGTGGTTACCGGTTATCGGACATCGATCTGTTCAAGCAGGTCGATGAATACAACCTGGCGATGATTGAACAGCCGTTGCAGCATGACGACTTGCTCGACCATGCTGAACTGCAACGCCAGATTCGGACGCCGATCTGCTTGGACGAGAGCATCGTCACCGTGCGGCAGGTGGAACAGGCGATTAAGCTGGGAAGCTGCGGCTATGTCAACATCAAGCCGGGCCGTGTCGGTGGCCTGACGAATGCCATCAAGATTCACGACACGTGCCAGCGTGCCGGGATCCCGTGCTGGGTGGGAGGGATGCTGGAAAGCAGCCTGGGTGCGGGCATCTGCGTCGCCCTGGCAATGCTCGACAACTTCAAATACCCGGCCGACATCTTCCCCAGCTCCCGATTCTATCATCAGGATCTGGCTGAGCCCGCGACGGAACTGATCACCCTGACTGACGGCACCCCGGGGATCCGGGCCTCGGCCAGCTTGCCCGAACCCATTGCCGACCGCCTGGCCAAGTTGACGGTGGAGCAGGCGACATTGAAAGCGTAAGCACGTTACTTCTTTTCAAATCTTCCCACGGGATACCACTCCGCGTACGAGATCACAAACTTCCCGTTGGCTGTGGGATACACAATATCCTCGCGGCGTTCGAAATCGCTGGCGCCGGTTCGCACGGTTGCCTTGGGGCTGTCGGGCAGGACGTACTGATCTGCGACCTTAAAGACGATTAAAGTGCGATTGCCCAACGAATGGCCCGTACTGGAAAAAATCTTGCCATCAAGGTCCGCTGAGGTAATGAACCAGGGCTCGACAGTCAGTTTGGCCGCTTCCATATTGGCGACCATTTCACGGGCATCGGCAGTCGGACAAACGTCGTCTTGGGCACCGTGGACCACAATCACGCGCGATGAATTTCCCAGTTTTTTCATCACCTCCAGATGAGTGGGTTCCCCCACAAACCGAATCTGTTGATGATCGGGGCTGAGGTAGTTGGGACTGGTCGGATCCTTGCTCCAGCGGGCATTCAGTCCAGTGCCCCCCGGCAAGTTGAACGCCATGTCGTCGGTCAACCGGGCCATGCCGCACATGTCGATACTGCAGGCAAACGTCCGCGGGGCCAGCTTATTCGCCATCAATGTGACATTGCCGCCGCCCGAACCTCCCGTTGCATAGACGCGGCCCTTCGCAAACGCGAGCTTTTGATCAACGAGGGATTTTTCCAGCCACGCGAGACCTCGCAAGGCATCCAGCGACTGCAGGTAACCGCAGTCGTAGGCCTCGGGATGGTTCTCCCGGTCGCCGCTTTGCAGGTAGTCGATACACAAGCAGACGACATTGAAGTGGTCAGCCAGTTGCTGGGGACTGGCGGCTCCACCGCACCCGGTTCCACCCCAGTTGTGCAACGACAGCATCAGCCCCGTTTTCTCGGTGACATTGGCCAACTTGCCACTCGGGTAATGGACCGTCACGGTGACTTGACGCGGTCCCGGTTTGAGGGGCCACTCTTGTGCCGGGATTTGCACCGCTCCATTCGCGGCCGGCAGAGCGGGCCAGACGTCGGCGGCCTGGAGGCTCGATGAAATGAGACACAGCACGACGACACTGATGGCTGACAAACGCATGGAGCGAGGTCTCCGTCGAGAATGAGAATTGCTAATAAACTCTAACAAAACCTCTGCAGTCATTCAGAATCCGTCGAAATGCAAGGATTCTGAATTGCCCACAACCGGTTTTGTCAGGACCTTTATACCTTCGCCACATTTGAACTCGGGACCGCAATCGGTTGCAAGTCTGGGAAGACATCCTGGGCGAGGTCCGCCAGCTCGGGATGGCACGTGAACAACAAGATTTGCACGCGATCGGTAATCTGCCCCAACGCCTCCAGCGTCCGTCTGGTGCGGACGGGATCGAAGTTGGCCAACACATCATCCAGCACGATGGGCAGCGGCTCGGCCTTCGTGCAATAGTGCAGGACATAGGCGAGTCGAATGGCCAGATAGAGCTGCTCTCGCGTGCCCGTACTGAGTTGATTCGGTTCGAGATCTGCGGAATTGTCAGCACGATGAACCAGCAGGGGACGGTTGGTATCTCGCGGACGTTCGACGCGATGATAACGCCCGCCGGTCATGGCAGAGAACAGACGAGACACCTCGCCCAGCATCTCGGGCTGTGATTCCCGCTCGAAACGCTGCAGGGTCTGCTGCAACAGTTGGCGCGCCAACAAAAGTGGGACGTAGCGATCGACCGAGTTCGCCAGAGCCGCACGGCGTTCGGTGATCGCACTTTGAATTTCAGCAGCCGCCGCGCTGCCGTCGAGCTGATCCAGGGCCTGGCCGGTGGCTCCCTTACGCTCGTTGGCTTGTCGCTCTTGTTCTTCCAGCTCATGAATGCGTTGTTCGAGATTCTGTCGTGAAGTTTCCAAGGCAGGGTAGTCAACCGCCTGCAACTGCTGGGTGAATTCCGCTTCGTCTTCAAACTCCCGCAAGCGAGTCAGTTCGCGTTGTTTGGCGGCGATTTCCTGTTCGAGTTCACGAATCGTTTCGGACCGGTGAGCTTCCTCTAAGAACTGTTCATCAGTCGTCGCCTGGGCCAGCCCCAGCAATTTGTCTCGCTCGGTCTGTACGACCAGTTGTTGCTGTCGAATTTCATCCACTTTCAGTCGATATTTTTGCAGCTCGCGCGTGAGTTCACTGCGGCGCTGGTCCGTGCTGATCGCCGCTTGCAATCGATCCGCCAGTTGCCGCGCAGCGACCTCGGTCGGTTGTAGTTTCCAGTCAGGTGCAACTTGGTCGCACAGTTGTCGGACAAACGGATCGAATTCGGCCAGTCGCAGGCTCATGGCGGCAATACGATTTTCCATGCCAGGAATCTGCTGCAGTTTGTCTCGCAAACTTTGCAGGCGGCTGATGACGGTGATGGCCAGATCGGGTTGCCAGTCGGCCGGAAACTGAAGGTCGGTCAGCCAAGCCTGCCAGTCCTGGGTAAACTCAGCCCGCCGCAGTTCCAGAGTCTTCTGTTCCTCGGCCAGTTGCTCGGCAGCTTTTTCCAAACGAGTTGCCTGGCGCTGGCACGTCTTGAGTTCCTGGCTCTGTTGCTGGCTGTGCGTGACCCGTTGTTGAGCCGTTGCCAATCGTTGTTCTGGTCCGCCTTGAAACTCGGGCAGCGCCGACGTCAGCCGTGCGGAAAAGACCTCGCTCTCGTTCTGCAGTCGGGCGATCTCGTCCTGCACATCACCGAGCCTGGCGATGAGTTCCAAGGCTTGATCGTGCAGTCCCTTCCACGTCACCATCGTGTCGGGATCGAAGGGTTCGAACGCACAACCCTGCCACAGGCTGTTCCACTGACCGGTCAGCTTTTGCATCGCTGCCAACTGAGCGGCCAGTTCATCCTGTTTGGTGGCCAGGGCCTGTTGCGATTGATCGACCTGTTCCTGTTGATGCACCAGTGACGCATTGCCGAACATCTGGTCCGCGTAGTGATCGGCCGCCCCGACGGCCCTTTCAAACTCAGCCGGCAGCGACTTATCGGCATCCTCCAGCGGACGCGGCTCCGGTGCGATGAAGCGTTGCCGAAGTTGTTGCCAGGTCAGATCCCGTTGCCCGCGCAGATCGCGTAAACCGTGCTGTGTTGGAATCGCGTCCAGACTTCCGCGTGCGGTGGCCAAATCCCGTGACTGTTGCTGCAGACGTTCGTGCGCCTCGGCCAGCGACTGCTCGGCAAACGTGACTCGCCTTCGCGTTTCTGCGAATTGCATCTGATACTGCTTGATTTGTTCCAGGGGTGGCACGGGCAGCGTTTCGACTGGCGTGGTGCCAATGGGCAGCGGTGGTGACAATTTGCGAATCAGTGTGGTCAGCGCACGGTGTTGCTTCGACTGCTCCTTCGACAATCGAGTCAACTCGGTTTCCCGAGCGACTTGATCGGCCTGGCTGTTCAACAACACTTGCAGCGCGGTCACGTCAGCAATCTCTCCGATCGCCGCGAGGTCGGCTTGGTTCTCGGCCCGCTCCTTGACAAGAGACGCTTCGCGTTCCGTCAGTCGAATTGATTCGTTGTCGAGTTCCCGTTGCGTGTCGGCCAGTTGTTCGCAACGGCGGCGCTGTCCCGCATCGCAACGAAACTCGGCCAGATGGTGAACTGTCCAACTGGCGATGACATCTTCAATTCCGTGCTGGACGTGCTGTTGACTGGAATTGAGTTCGGCTTGTAGCAGCGGCAAATCGCGGCGGGCTTCTTCGACGGATTTGATCAGCTCCCGCGCCCGTTCGATCTGCGAACGCAACTCCAGCCATTCATTCTGGGCCGGATTCTTCAACAGCTCGGCTTCGTTGTGTTGAATGTCTCGTTCGAGTGTTCCGTTCGTCTTGGATAACCGTTTCAGTTCGTCCTGCAGCTTGTCAAACTTCTGGCGAGCATCGCTGGGCAGTGCCGAAATCGCACCACAGCCGCTGCGTCGCTCGTGCAGATCGGTCAGTTCCCGCCAGATGGGAAAGGCTGTCGCCAACTTCTTGACTTGCGTGTATTCGCGCCGCAATTGAGATAACTGATCGGCGAGGCGTTCGGCCTCTTCTCGTGCCGCGTCATGGTCCCGTTTGCGCTGCAGGTAGGTCTCGGTCTTGGTGATCTTGGCTTTGAGTTCCGTACTGTGCTTCTTGATGTCAGCACAGATCGCCGCGACTTCCTGCCGGCTGCCTCGTTCTTTGAAGATCGCTTCAGACTCCTTGGTGAGTTGATCCACCATTTTTTGAGGATTAGTCAGTCCTCCCACGCCGCTGCCATGCAAGGCATTCTGCACGGCTTCAATCTGCAGACTTTCCTGTCCACGAGCGAGTTCATCCAGACCAAATGCGAACACATTCTGATACAGCGAATCATTGGCACCACCCAATAGCGACTGCAGTGCCGCTTCCGAGATGGTCTCGGATTGATCTCCGGCCCCCAGAGTCAGACCGTCAGGCCGCCCCTTCCTGCGCCGCAGTTCCAGCAAACGATGATCAGAGAACTCCATGAGTGCCGAGCCTTCCAGTTTTTCTCCTGAAAAGGCGTACGGATTTTGGACGGCGAATCCAAATAGGATTTCCCGGACGAATTGCAGCAGAGTCGACTTGCCCGCTTCGTTACAGCCGTGGATCACCTGCAAGCCGTTGCCGACAAAGTCGAGAGTGGCTTCGGCAAAGTGGCCATAACGAAAAGCGTGCAACCGTCGCAAACGCATAGATGATCCACCGCAGAGAGTTTTGTCAAAAGCACCATAGGCGAGTTTCTATCTCCCCTCGCCCCGGTACGCCGGGGAGAGGGGTTGGGGGTGAGGGGCTTTACGAGCGTCGTTTGATTGGGACTTCAAAGAGACCTTTTCCCCGGGAAAACACGACTCCACATCATTGGTTGATCGTTCCCCCTCACCCCCAGCCCCTCTCCCCAGATTACTGGGGCGAGGGAAGATAGTTCATTCACGGGGGCCGCTTTGACTGCTATTGCGCAGTCCTTTTGTGAAAGCGCTCTAATCATCCGTTGTCAACTGATTCAACAACAGCCCTTCCGCCGCCTTCAGCCAGTCGCGGCGCTGGGTGGGGCTCTCGAAATCAATCAGTTTTTCGGATTTGTCGTCGTCTTCACGCCCCCCCTGCAGGTCCGACTGAGTCTTGTCGATCAGTGGTTGCAGGCAGTTCAGAAACGTCTGGAACTGGGCTTCGTCGGCCGCCAGTTGGTCCACTTCCCGCAACAGTTCACCTAGGAAATCTTGACCCTCTTTCAACACGTCTCGATCCAACTGGGGTCGTGTCTGCCATTTGATTTTTTCGAGCCAGACGTCATCCGAGATCTCACCGACCCGCGCTCGCAACGCCGCCTCGGCCTCACGTCGGGCGACATCGCTGTTGAGCTGCCGATGTGCCGCACAGCCTCCTTGGACTCGCAGCCGCACTCCCAACAACCGTTCTTCAGCCGTTACCAGTTCCGCTTTGAGTTGGGTTGCGACCAACTCATAAAGGTCGTCGAGCTGATGGTGTGACGACAACTCGATCTCAACTTCTTTCCAACGGAGGACGTCGGTCGCCACGAACTCGACGCTCTCGATTTCGCCATCTTCCACGGTGACGACGGCACAGCCCTTCGGTCCGGTTTCTCGAATGTGCCGTCCCTGTGTATTTCCAGGATAAACGATGTGGCAGTTACCTTCCTGCAGGACTTGACGCTGATGGACATGTCCCAACGCCCAGTATTGGTAACCCTTGTCGACGAGATCTTTGATGGTGCAGGGAGCATAGGTCGCATGATCCTCGTTGCCGCTGGCACCTGTGGCACTCGTATGCAGAATGCCGATGTTGAACAATCCAGTCACCGGTTCAGGGTACTTCGGAAGCAAGCTTTCGCGCACGTGACGTTCGGCAAAACTCATTCCGTGAATCGCGACTCCCAGTTCGGGCAGGATAACTGTTTCAGACTGCTTGTGATTGAACAGCTTGAATCGCTCGCTCGTAGGCCACGGGACTTGTAGTGACATCTCTGCTCGCGAATCATGATTTCCGCGGATCACATAGACCGGAATACCAGCGTTGTTCAGACGCTGAAATCGCTTCACGACGAAGAGTGCAGTATTAAAGTCCTTCCAATCGTGATCGAATAAATCACCCGCGACAATTAAGAACGATGCTTTCTCAGTCAGGCATAGCTCGACTAGTTGGTCCAGAGCCTCACGCGTGGCATTGCGAACGCGTTCGACCGGCGCGCCGGCATAGCCCTCCAATCCTCGCAGTGGACTATCGATGTGCAGATCGGCAGCATGAATGAATTTCATGGTCGAATTTTAGCAGATCGAGGATGCGAAGTCGCAACTCGTCGCCTGACTCTTCAGAAACAGACGGTCTGGGTGATGTCACAATCAAAGGCGGATAGCAGTCGGCACCGACTACATCGGCCACGACAGTGTTACTTGATCGATTCCAAGAATTTTTTGACGTCCGCTTCGTCGTAGTTTTCTAACGGCTCATGGAGATGGAATTCGACAGGTCCGGTCTTGCCCTGGAACTTGCCATCGACAACCCGAAATTCCTTTCCGGCCGAGTTCTTGGCCTCGGAGAAATTCACCTTGGCATTCTGCCCTCGGATCATCACCTCTCGGGTTTCAGTTTTCTGGATACTCAGTTCTTGAACTTTGATATCGCGGCCCTGGCCGGCGAATCCCACGGGAATCTGACCCTCAAATTGATTCTGTATGCCCATGAGCTGCGTGACTTGAGGATTAGGCTGAACCAGGGCAAAGAGTGATTTGCCATCCTTGGATTGATAAACGATCGCTTTGACAAGAATCAACTCCAGCTTGATCTTGGGCTCAAGTCCAGCGGGTGGATTGATTTCCGCAATCTCAAGAGTTGCAGCCCTGATGGTGGCGGGATCGGTGCTCGATCCCCTCTTGACCATATCGAACGCCTTCCAACTGACAACACCCAGTGCGACGACCATGATGACCGTCAGGCATCCGCATCCCGCCATGCCATAGAAACAGCCCTTCATGCATCCACTCGCGGGTGGTTGCCCTGGGGACCGGGTCGATTGACGCTCGTCATCGGTTCTCGTACCGGAGTGCGCGGCTGCGTTATCGTCTTGATAGGACATGGCGTTTGTCTTCCCCGCAAAAGATTGCGGTCAGCTGATCGCTGGATTGCGTTTTATCAACAGGATTTTTAGACCATTTTCGCAAATCGCTGCATCGCTTCTGTCACGTTGGCCCGGCTGTTGAAAGCACTCAGCCGGAAGTAGCCCTCACCGCTGGCACCGAAGCCGCTGCCGGGTGTTCCGACGAGATGCGCTTCGTTCAACAGCTTGTCGAAGAAGTCCCAACTGCTGAGATTCCCCGGGGCCTTCAACCAGACATACGGTGCGTTCACGCCGCCATAAACCTTCAGCCCGAGCTTCGTCAGCCCTTCGCGGACCAGCTTGGCGTTGGTCAGGTAGAAGTCGATGGTTTCGCGGACCTGTTGCTTGCCTTCCGGTGAATAGACGGCCGCAGCGCCCCGTTGGACGGGATAGGACACGCCGTTGAATTTCGTGCAATGCCGCCGGTTCCACAGCGGATGAATGGCGACTTCGCGGCCATCGCGCGTCTTCCCCTTCAAGGCCTTCGGAACCACGGTGAACGCACAGCGGACGCCCGTAAAACCGGCCGTCTTGGAAAAACTGCGGAATTCAATGGCGACATCTTTCGCCCCGTCAATCTCGTAGATGGAATGCGGGATCGAAGGATCGGTGATGTAAGCTTCGTAGGCGGCGTCATAGAGAATGGTCGACCCGTTCTGATGTGCGTATTCGACCCAGCGTTTCAACATGTCGCGGCTGGCGACGACGCCCGTCGGGTTGTTGGGGTAGCACAGATAAATCAGGTCCACGCGTTGCTTGGGGAATTCCGGCACAAAGTCGTTCTCGGCCGTGACGGGCAGATAAACCAAGCCGCCATAGCGTCCGCTGGCATCGGCCGGGCCGGTGTGGCCGGCCATCACGTTGGTATCAACATAGACCGGGTACACCGGATCGAGCACCGCGGTGACGTTATCGTGGCCGAAGATATCCAGGATGTTGCCGGAATCACACTTGGAACCGTCTGAAACGAAGATCTCGTCGGCATCGACGTTGGCTCCGCGAGCCTGATAGTCGTTCTGGGCGATCGCGTCTCGCAGAAAATCATAGCCTTGTTCGGGACCGTAACCACGGAACGAACTGCGCTGTGCCAGTTCGTCCACGGCGGTGTGCATGGCGGTGATCACTGCGGGAGCCAGCGGTTCGGTGACATCGCCGATGCCCATCCGAATGACCTTGGCGGCGGGATTTTCGTCACAGAATTTCCTGACGCGACGGCCGATTTCGGGGAACAGGTAGCCGGCGGTGAGTTTCAGATAACTGTCGTTGATGTAAGTCATGGTGGAGGGATTGTTCGAAGAGGGAAAAAGTTCGTGCGGGATGCGGGGAATTCGACAACCCGTTGTTGTAGATCTCCGGAGAGACGAATGCAACTGGTCGGCGGCTTCTCTCTTGTGCCCGCCACTGACATTCGACAGCATACCGAAAATCGTGTCGCATCCTCATCCTCGTAATGAATCATCATGGCTCACACCTCGCGGATTGTCCTGATCACCGGTTGCACCAAAGGCCTGGGCCGGGCGATGTCCGAACGCTGCATTGAAGCGGGCCACACTGTCTGGGGCTGCGGCCGGTCGGCGGGGGAGATTGCCGAGTTGACTCGTCAGTTCTCTGCCCCCCATCAGTTTGCCACGTTGGATGTCAGTGACGATGTTGCGGTCGCCACGTGGGCAGGGAATTTGCTGGCTGGAGGGACTTGTCCCGATCTGATCCTGAACAACGCCGCGATCGTCAATTCCAATGCTCCGCTGTGGGAAATCTCGGCCGAGGATTTTTCCAGGGTCATCGATATCAACATCAAAGGCGTGGCGAACATTATCCGGCACTTTGTCCCGGCGATGGTCGCCAAGTCGCGGGGCGTCATCGTCAACTTCAGTTCCGGCTGGGGACGATCGACGTCGGCGGAGGTCGCTCCCTACTGCGCGACGAAGTGGGCGATCGAAGGGTTGACGCTCGCGCTGGCTCAGGAGTTGCCAGCGGGCATGGCGGCGATCCCGATGAACCCGGGTGTGATCAACACGGACATGCTACAGAGTTGCTTCGGGAAGTCGGCCGCGCATTATCCCGACGCCGACAAATGGAGCCGGACGGCCGTGCCGTACCTGTTGAAGCTTGGAGCGAAGGATAACGGGAAGCAATTGAGTTGCCCGTGAACTCGCGGGATGTCGCTTGCTAACAACCATCCGGCTCACGCCGGACGTTCGCCTACGAATGAGGATCGAATGAGAATGACCAAGATCTCCTTGCTTAAATGTTTGCTGCTGATTGCTTGGGTCAGTGGGATCATCCAGGCGTTGCCTGCGGGGGAAGTCGTCACGATCGCAGGGAATGGGACTCATCCATTGACGGGCGATGGTGGTCCAGCCCTGAAGGCGGGGATCGGCGGGCCATTCGGTGTGGTCATCGGGCTGGATGGGGGGCTCTATATTTGCGAAACCGAAAATCACGCAGTTCGCCGAGTTGATTTGAAAACGAATGTGATCCGGACCATCGCGGGGTCAGGTAAAGAGGGATTCACGGGCGACGGCGGACCGGCCACGAAAGCGACTTGCCGTGAGCCGTATGAAATCCGTTTCGACAAGCTCGGCAACATGTATTTCGTCGAGATGCGAAACCACATCGTTCGCAAGGTCGCACACGATACGGGAGTGATCTCAACCATCGCCGGGACGGGAAAATCCGGGTTTTCGGGTGATGGTGGACCCGCGACCCACGCCGAGCTCAATGTACCCCATTCGATTACGCTCGATGCGGCAGGCAATGTCTATATCGCCGACATTGGCAATCACCGGCTGCGCGTCGTTGATGCGAAAACGGGGGTGATTCGCACCCTGTCGGGGACCGGCAAGAAGGAGCAGACACCTGACGGTTCGCCATTCGCCAATACGCCCCTGAATGGGCCGAGAACACTCGACTTCGACGGCCAGCACACCTTGTACCTGGCCCTGCGAGAAGGGAATGCGGTCTTCCGGCTCGATTTGAACAAGCAAACGATCCATCACCTGGCGGGCACTGGGCGGTCCGGTTACAGCGGCGACGGCGGCCCGGCGAAGGTTGCCCAACTGGCCGGTCCCAAGGGGATCGCGCTCGGGCCCAAGGGCGACATCTATCTGTGCGATACCGAAAGCCACACCATTCGCGTTGTGCGTGTAGCGACCGGAATCATTGAGACGATTGTCGGTGATGGAAAAGAAGGCAACGGCCCCGATGGAGATCCACGGAAGTGCCGGCTGAATCGGCCACATGGTGTGTTCGTTGATGCAAATGGGCTGGTTTACATTGGCGATAGTTCGAATAATAAAGTCCGTGTGCTGCGACCTTGAGCGAAATCAAACGTCATGACGGGTGACGCCATGAAATGGCAGACGGAACGAATCTGGCTGTGTTGTCCGGCCGTGATCCTGTTTTGCAGTGACGTCACGATTACGTTGTCCAGCCAACGTGCGGCATTTTGGGAGGGAGCGTTCCACACGGTCGAAGAGGCCAATCCGCTGGCGCGGGTCTTGCTCCTGTTTGGTCCATGGACGTTCCTGAGCGCAGCCGTTTGCTGGGTGTCTGTCTGCATTTTGGCGATGCTGTACGGAAACCGAGGATTGGCGCGCGCCTTGAGCTACGGACTGACCATCGGTCATGCCTTGGGGACCGCATCCTGGTTACCACGCCACGGACGAGTGGGATTTCTCGCGGCGATCTTGTTGATTGTCGCTGCGAAACAAATCATGGACTGGTGCTGGGCCAAGTCGGACGTCGAGTTCCAGAACAACGGATTGCAGGAATTAGTCCGCAAGCGCGAGCCACCGGTTCAAATCTTGTAGGATTGCCGCCCCCGGCCGTCGTCTTGGAATTGTCTGTTGGCATGGACGTTCCGACGAAGTCGACGGCCGAGGGCGGCCATCCTACTGGTCGTTTGTTGCTCGACAAAAAAGTTGAGGGTCCTTGGCCGATTGGTACTCGGCAAAAACCATCCGGCTGACGCCGGACGCTCGCCTACGAAGAAGCCTTCGGCTTCTTTTGGCATTTCACGCAAAAAAATGTCGAACGCTGGGCCTGGATGATCCGCTGGACCTCGCTCCCCTGGCATGATTGGCAGACTTGACCTTCCCGATCGTAGACCAAATGCGCGTTCTGATAACCGCCCGATTTGTTCAATGCGTTGCGATAGGTGCCGTCGCTGAGCGTGGAGCCCTCGTAACGAATGGCTTCGTGCAGGATGTGATTCACCGCTTCCGCCAGTCGTGCGATCTGCGGCTTCGTCAAGACGTTGGCGGGGGCCAGTGGATGAATCCGTGAGCGGTGCAGAATCTCGCTGGCATACAGATTCCCGATCCCGGCGACGGCCTTCTGATCCAACAGCAGGACCTTGATGGCACGCTTGGACTGACGGCAGACCTCCAGCCAGTGAGCCGCTTCCATTTCCAGGGCATCTCGTCCCAGACGCCCCGTTGTAATGAGTGCCTGGTAAGCGTCGGGATCGTACAAGTTGACCGTGCCCAGACCCCGGCGGTCCCAGAACCACAGCGAGTTGTACTGCTTGCGGCCGGACAACTTCCATTCGAGCCGCAGGTGGCCGGGATCGGGGGCATCGGTCAGTAACAACAGGCCGGTCATTCGCGGTTCAATGACGATGGCCTCGCCACTTTCCAGTTCGAGAATCCCGCGTTTGGCGCGACGCCTGACCGACGTAATCAATTGCCCGCGAACACGCTGTGCGATTTCTTCGAGTCCCGGCCGATACGTCAGCGGCCGGCAGGGGCACGGACACTCGACGAGTTCGCGGATCCGCCGGCCCTCGACGAAGGGGCGGATGCCGCGAACCATGGTTTCGACTTCAGGCAGTTCTGGCATGGGTTGGTCATTGGTCCTTTGTCATTTGTCCTTGGTCCGGAATCGACATCCGTCGTTACCGCGTCACATTCCCGCCGTATTGTCTTCGCGTCTGTTCACGATTTTCTTGACAGGCGTGTCCCCAGCCCATAAATTCGAGTGGTCTGCTGATTCGTGGAATGGGCAGATGAGATTGTCTGCCGTGAATGTTCTCCGCCCTGGACGCTGAACCGTCTAGTACGGACAAGATTCCCGGCCGAATCCTGATTTTCGTCGAGCGGCGCGGGCGTTGTCGCGGTTCTATCCGACCGCCGATCTGTGTTGACAGACCGGTCCAGTGGGTCAGATTTATTCCGGATGCAATTGTAGCGGATCACGTCAACTCCAGCGCCTCTCTGCAGAGAACACCGGGCACCCGCCCGAGAACACCGCCTTTGGCGGTAGGAGACGGCATGCAAAGGGGCGTGGAAGGTCTGTCCACCGCGGACGTACTTGCCGAGTGCGAAGCGGTCCTCGGCTACAATTTTCAAGACCGCAGTCTGCTGCAACTGTGTCTGACTCACGCTTCAGGAGCCAGAATCCGGTTGGAATCGAACGAACGCCTGGAATTCCTGGGGGATTCGGTCCTGGGCCTCGTCGTCTGCGAGATGCTCTTCAAGCGTTTTCCCGAATCGACCGAGGGCGAATTGACGCGCGTCAAATCGATCCTGGTGAGCCGGACGACGTGTGCGAAAATCAGTCTGCAGATGGGCTGCGAACGGTTGATTTTCGTGGGCAAGGGCTTGAAGGTCAGCGACCGCGTGCCGGAATCGGTGATTGCCGCAGTGTTTGAATCGCTGATTGCCGGGGTCTATCTGGACGGCGGACTGGAACCCGCCCGGCAACTGATCGAGCGCGTCATGGCACCCGAAATCGATCTGACGACTCAGCAAGACCACGGACGCAATTTCAAAAGCCTGTTGCAGCAGCACTCACAAAAAAGCCTGGGCGCCACGCCGATTTACAAGCTGCTGGATGAACGCGGCCCCGACCATTCCAAGTGGTTCAAGGTCGCCGCGACCATCGGCTCGCATTTGTATTCGCCCGCCTGGGGAGCGAACAAAAAAGAAGCCGAACAACGCGCGGCGCACAACGCGCTGTTTGAATTGCAGGGGAAAGAAATCCCGCACATCGGGGACGAACAGACGCAAGTGCTATGACTCGCAGAGCAGGGTCCGAAATACAAGCTCGAAGCGCAAGCGAGTGCATTCTTCGAGCGACCGACGAGAATGCACTCGCTTGCGCTTCGAGCTTGTATTCGCCGCCATTCGTAGCGTTACACGGGCGGCAGCATTTCGCTCATTACGGCATCCAGCGCCTGACGTTGGCGATGTCGATTTCTTCCTGGTTGGCGTGCATCGTCCAGGGCGTCATTCATGACGTTGTCGATCCAGTTCTGGTAGGTATCGACTCGTGTGTCAAATGCCCGGTCGCCGCGGCCGGCATTGCGTCTTGTGCCGCCTGACGTGATTCCGGCGACAAAATAAGTCGACCCGACTTGGATAAATGCCGGTCCGCCGGAATCTCCGTGGCCCGTGTTTGCTTCGGTTGGCTGATTGAAGACCCAGCGGATCCGCGTCGGAGTGACCCTTTCCAAAGGTGTCGTCCCCACTCGCTTGGTGCCGAAGTCGCCGGTTTCACCGTCGAGTGTTCCGCCTGATCCATAGCCCACCAGTGTCAGCAACATTCCAACTTGGGGCCGGTCGCGGTAAATCGGACTGGGTTCGACTCCCACCACCGGTTCGCTCAGCTTCCACAGGGCAATATCATTGGCCTTGTTCGAGTTGAATCGCCGCCGATTGTAGTCGGGATGAATGAAGACCTCTTCCACTGAGTATGTCGTGCCACCGATGGTGACCCGAGCTTCACTGGCAGGCAATCCCACCGTGAGATGCGCGGCAGTGAGAATCCATTGCGGCCTGATCAAGGTGCCCGAGCCGTAGTTCCTCTCGGTATTCCCCACCAATGCGACGGCTGCAAAACCGTCCGTTGGCGTGCCGTTCAGAATCTTCGGGGTGACCAGCCGCAACTCGGAAGCGGTATTAATCGCTTGTCCCGATCCACTGGCACTCAGCAACTGCCGCGGTTCCAACCTTTCAATCGCCCAACCGGCTGGATTGCGGGACCGGGCTGCACGTGCGGACAATGTCTGATTGAGACTTCGCAGACACCGACGCGTCAACCTGATCAGGCGACATAACATATTTTGATCCCAAGCTTTACGTGACAAGAGTGACAGTCTTCCACGACGTTACAGCGTTTCGTTGCGTTAACAAACTCTACCTTGAAAAACTCAACGGACAGTCGTTTCACAGCCTTGACCTTTGAATCTCTAACATTTCGGCTCTAACTACTTGAAAGTCCATTCTGCAATTCGACTTAAGGTTTGAAGCGGTTTTTTGGTCCGGTGGTAGCGAACGATCCGGCGATTTGATCGTTCCTGTACGGTCTGTGACGCTGGGGAACTCGGTCTAGTTCCCATTCCCCCAACGATCCAGCAGGGACGATCGACACATATCTTCACAGAGTTTGTTGTCAGGCGGTGGCCGTCCGGTCAAAATCCAACTGCGGCTGCGATTCCGCCGGTCGGATTCAACACACTTCAGCGTGGCAGCCGGAAGTTGAGTACGGATCACCAAGAGGGAGACATTCCATGCGTCGCCGGATTTGTCTGAGTTTGCTCGCCACGGGTTTCTGGTGCGGAGTTTTTGCCGTCGTTGCCGAGGATAAGAAAGAAGCCCCCGTCGTTCCGCCCCGGGAAGGCAAGTCGGAAACCTACGCGTTGTTTAATGGCAAGAATCTCGAAGGCTGGGAAGGCCACGAGAAACTGTGGTCGGTCAAAGACGGCGTGATCATTGCCAAGAGCACGGACCCGGTGCCCGTCAGCACCTACCTGCTGACCAAAAAGAAGTACACGGACTTTCGTTTTACAGGGACCGTCAAACTCGTCGAGTCCGAAATGCATTCGGGAATCGCGCTGTGGGGCAAGATCTTCCCCGAAAAGGGAGACAAGTACACTTACGCTGGCCATCTCGTAATGTTCCCCTCGGCCTGGGGTTTCCATGATCTCTACGGCCGTGGGAATCTGGGTGTAGACGGAGCCCCCGCCATCAAAGTCGGCAAGCAACACGACTGGAACAATCTGGAAATCCTGGCCCAGGGCAACCGTATTCGAGTCGTCGTGAACGGCACCTTGATTGCCGATTGGCGAGACCCGGAACCCAAGCGCATTCTGGAAGGACCGATCGGACTGCAATTGCACTCCAACAAGGTGCCTCAAGAGATCCACTTCAAGGATCTAAAGATCGAGACGTTTCCCAAGGATGAACTTGTCACTCTCAAGAAATAGCGATCAAATAACCCCAACAGAATTCACCACGGAGACACGGAGAACACGGAGATTCGGGTTGATTTCCTCGTACTCTCCGTGTCCCCGTGGTGCAATTTCTCGGGTTCTTGATGCCTCATCTTCCGCGTACCAATGAGATCCGCTTTTGGGACTTCCCAATGCCGCAATTGATTGCACAACCTAAGGTCATTGAAGCCGCCGGAAATAAACCCAAGCGGATTGAAGAATTTTTCGGCCGAATCAACTCGGGGACGGAAACTCTGAGCATTGCCCGCATGGTGAGTCCCACGGGCTGGCTGGAACCGGGCCAGACGCCGGAATTCGACGAGTATACCGTCGTCCTCAAGGGGATATTGCGTGTGGCGTCAAAAGGTGGCACACTCGATGTCGCCGCCGGTCAGGGCGTGCTGGTGCGAGCGGGCGAATGGGTTCAATACAGCACGCCACAAGAGGCCGGTGCTGAGTATGTTGCGGTTTGTTTACCGGCATTTTCGCCAACAACGGTCCATCGAGATCCTGTCCACCCCTGAGTTTCAACATCTGAATCGAGCTGCAGGAGCTTAGTTGAGTATGGTCGAGAATTCGCCATCCGAGCCTGTTGCCGAAAACCCGATTCGCGAGCCTCATGAAGTTCGCGTGAGCCCAACCGCTTGGATTCCGAACTGTTTGGTCTTTACAGTTCTGTTCTACCTCGCGTCGTTTGCACCTGCGTTATGGACTCTCCCGTGGTCACCAAGCGGATGCTATTGGCTCCATACGATCTACCGTCCAATCTTGATGAGTTGTAAATACGGCCCCGCCTTCATTCGTGACGGGTTCAACGCTTATGTGAATTTCCCGTTCTCGCCGAGACTGTTTGATATCGATGATAATGGTGAAGTGTGGCACTTCGTAGATTAGGGATGTTGATAATCGCCGAAGCTCAGATTCCGAATCGGCGTATTGGCGACATGAATGCCACACTTCTCGTTTCGCAGACGGTTGCAAGTTTTCAGCCGGGATGCCATAATCGTCCGTTTCCGGGGTAAGAAATGGCCGCTGGTCGGTCTCTGATTTTCGGAAGTCGTTCACAGTCAATAGGTTAATTCAAATAGCAGTACGCAGAGGGTAGTGGCGGCATGGTTGGTCCATTCAAGTTCAACAAGAAGCCCAAGGGTCCCAACAAGCGGAAACGCGCTCGCATTAAGCGAAAGCTGAAGTGCCGGTTCTGTACCGCCGAGGGTTGCCCGCGTCCCGTGTTCGTCGATTACAAAGATCTGCGAACGCTCAAGGTGATGCTCAACCGCGACGGGAACCTCGTCGCTCGTCGTAAGACCGGCAACTGTGCCAAGTACCAGCGAGCCGTCCGGCACGCGATTTTGCGTGCCCGATTCATGGCATTGCTGCCCTACGTGGTGACGGAATGAGAGCGGTTTAAGACGCTGACGCGTCACCGCTTACTGATTCCCACAATCTACGATCTCATCAGCCCGCCTCTTGCGATTTCCGCCAGAGAGCGGGCTGTTGGCGTTTTGATGTTCCTATCTCGCAAAGTCCCATAAATCCCATGTGTCCCATTCGTCCCATAAGTCCCATTAATCCGATGGGTCAAATGGGACTTATGCGAGCGTCCCGGTCATATCCTATCTGGGATCTAAGCGAGTCGCTAACAACCATTGGGCTTACGCCCAACGCTCGCCTTAGAGAATTCCCAGGCGCTGAAGTTTGCCCCGGCATTCATCCCGTTCGCGGCTGCGCGTGAGAGTTCTCCAGGTTTCGTCCTGTGCGGCCAGGAAATCTTCTTCGCTGATTTTTGATCCGGGGGTTAAGGCAACCTGCCGCTGCTGTAAGCGCTGGATCACTCCGATATCCAACCGAGTCAGCGACAGACCCTCCATGCGATAATCCACGAACGCTTCCCACACGACGGGGAACAGATTCTTGATGATCTGCTCGCCGATCGTACGGGCGTATTCGCGAATTTCGTGCTGGGCGTGCGAATCCATTCTTAACGCGAGAAAATGCAGCAAATTGTGCAGATCGACCTTCCAGTAAGCCTCCGTGTAGGTACACAGGGGCAAATCCTTGCGCGCCTGTTCGCGAGCCACCCCAACCGACAATCGGTGATCGTACAGATTTCTCGCCGCCCGCTGGAAAGCATGCTCGTCCGCGGTCAGTTGTTCGCCCAGTTCCACCGGCAGCGGCAGGCCGCTTCCCTGCCGGTTCGATTCGGCTTGCGTGCGCCATTCGTCGGGCGGGGTGTTCTGCATCGCATCGATGGCGACCGAATACCGCGTGCTGTATTCGTTGACGTTTGCCGTGCGGTGACGGATCCACTGCCGCCAACAATCCATGGGGACTCGCACGAGCAGCTTGATTTCTGCCATCTCGAACGGGGTCGAATGCCGGTGCCGCATCAGGTAGCGAATCAGCGTGCGGTCATCGGAAACATGCTTGGTCCCCTCGCCATAGCTCACGCGGGCCGCCTGGACCACGGAACTGTCGTCGCCCATGACATCCACCAGGCAGACAAAACCGTCGTTCAAGACCGGGAATTTCTTCCAGCGCAGGTCGCTGACCACTTCTGACATGACACGGACTTTCTGAAGAAACGCTGACAAAACCTCGGCGGCATCTGAGAACAATTTTCAAACGCCGCAGTTCTGAGAGGCCCAGAACCGGTTTTGTCAGGAATTCTAAGGGTGCGAGGCGGATGACTCCGCGAGAGTCGTGGAGTATGATGACACGCCTCCGTCCAGTTTTTCAACTCATCACGGAAAGCCAGTATGGACCAACCGATTATTACCAAGTCCGATGTCGACCAGCAGACCCGCCGCGCCGCGCGCTGGTCACTGATAGGTTGCAGCGCCCTGGTGTTCATTACCAGCGTCTGCATCATGGTGCTGGAACTGACCGCTTCCCGCCTGATTGCCAAGGCGGTCGGCAGTTCGCTTTACACGTGGACGTCGGTTATTGGCGTGATTCTCGCAGGCATCAGCATCGGGAATTTCCTGGGTGGCTGGCTGGCCGACCGCTACGACCATCGCCGGTCACTGGCGTGGTTGTTCTTCATCAGCAGCTTTTGCTGCATGACGATCTACCCGTTGTCGCAGCTAATGAGCACCCGCGGCCGGCCCGACTGGATCAGTTGGCAGGTGTGGGTCGTGATTATTGTCTCGTCGCTGTTTCTGCACCCATCGATTGCCCTGGGGATGATCTCCCCGATCACCGCCAGCATGGCCCTGGCAAAGGCCCGGCATACCGGTTCAACGGTCGGCAATGTGTATGCCTGGGGTGCGATGGGCTCGATTGTCGGGACATTTCTGGCCGGTTTCTACCTGATCAGCCTGTTCGGTACGCAGCACATCATCTGGATGACTGCGGCTACCCTGGCTTTGCTGGGCATCATCGTCGCCTCAGGCCAACGGATGTATCGCGGGGCCATGATTTTTGGCTGGTTGCAACTGATCTTCTGGATCGGGATGCTGGCTTCGGTCAGGCAGTCCCAGGCCTCGGCAGCCGACCGCGTGTGGCTGCGTGAATTGCTGGGTCAGGCCCACGAATTGGGCCTGAAAATGAAATTACGCAGCGATGATCCCGATGAATACAACGCGGAAAGCGACTACTTCTATATCAATGTCGCCAATCGCCACGAAGGGGGAGACACGGTCAAGGCACTGCACCTGGACCACCTGACCCACAGTTACTTCAATCCGCTGAAGCCCACGGAACTGTACTACGACTACGAAGACGTCTACGCCGCCGTCACCGAACGAGCTGCGGAAACGTGGAAGCGAGAAACGTCGCTGACCTTCAAGACCGAACCCGGCGAGGGCTGGCAGTTGCCGACTTGGGCCAAATACGACTCTGCCACGAAAAAGCTCACCGTGCGGGGAGCCATCAATGCCAAGAAGCGGGCGGCCCTGCTGCTGGCCAGTCCGTCGGGTGAGTATTGGAAGGCGATCGAAGACTTAACCAGTGCCGAGAACATGGCGCAGATGAGCGGCCTGAGTTCGATCGCGCTCGAAAAACTGCCGCCGAATACCGTGATTCCGGAGACCCTGGGGAAAAAAGTCCGCCACGATGACATCCTCGGCACCCTGATCCGTTATGACACGGTTACCGATCAGGAGCGTGAGGCTTTGCTGAATCTTGCCCCGGACAGCGAATACCGTCTGGCAGTGGAAGAACTATTTGGTCAATCGCGGCGGGTCAGCACGCTGTTCCTGGGAGGTGGTGGGTTTGTCTTTCCACGTTGGATTGAAGCCAACTTTCCCAAGCAGCCCCTGATCCATGTGCTGGAACTCGATCCTGCAGTGAAACTCGCCGTCCAGCGCGAAATGGGCCTCCCTGAGGACGACAAGACCTTCGTCAAGACGCTGGTGGGTGATGCCCGCAATACCGTCGACGACTTATTGAATGGCATGGCGCTTGAACCCGGCGCGACGGGCAAACACAATCATTATGATTTTGCCTACGGGGATGCGTTCAATGACTTCAGCGTCCCCTGGCATCTGACCACGAAGGAATTTGCCGAGAAAATCAAGTCGCTGCTGACCCCCAATGAAGGGGTGTTCCTGGTCAACATCATCGATATCTATCCGCGGGCCGAAGCCCCCGTGCAGAAGGCCCTGGGGTTTGCCGAAGTAGCTGACATTCAGGGGCCCGTGCCCCCCGCGGTCTGGCCGGCTGGCCGCGCGAAAGAGAAATGGCAGGCCGTCCCGGACCAGTCGCAGTATGGCAAGGTCGAAATCTTCGAACAGGCTGATGGCCATTTCAAATTCCGCATTCACGAAGCGATGTCTGACGCCCACTACAATGCCTGGACCAAGCTTCTTGACCAATCGCCTCCCGTCGAAATCGCCAAAGAGGATCCACAGAAAACTCCGGAACCCACCTCCAAGTCCACCTCGAAATCCAAGTTGCAGACACTGACCGAGGCGATCGCTGATCTGTCCGACATTTCGAATCAGACTCCGGTCTATACAGGCCACTTGCCCACGGCGATGGTTCCGGCCAACCTCGAAAAAAACCGCTGGGTCCTGGCCCAGGCCCCCTACGATTTTCTTGAGATCAAACTGCGGGAGACACCGGAAGGAGCGAAACTTCGCACATCCAATTCGCAAAGCTTTCTGCTGGGACTCCGCGGGGTGATGTCCCCCTCCCGGGAGCAGGAACTGGTGAAACTGGCCGGCAGCGACGTCGAGTTGCAGCAGATCTTTAAGTCGCTGTCGCAACAGTCGCGCGACGCGAAGCCGGGGCGCTTTCTGGGTGCGTATGTGAATACCGTCAGCCAGGTGTATCCCAACGTCTATGTATTTTCGGCCAACGAAGGCCTGCCAACGGCAGCCCGCGATACCTTCGTCGTGGCCTGCTCGTTAAAGCCGCTCAACTTCGCCGACTTGAAGCGCAGTGGGGGATACTGGGGAACATCCCAGTTCGCCGCGATGGAAACCAAGTCGAACAACGAAACAGTGTACTCGTCGCAGATGACCTCCATCTTGGAACTCGCCCGCGGCATGACATTGACGGACGACTATGCCCCGGTTGATAACTTGTTGGTCCCGGTGTTCGCGGAGCAGTAGAGATTGAAATGACGAATGTCTAATGACTAATGTCTAAAATGAGTTCCTGTGATGAATGTCGAATGACTGGCCGAACGTGCCAAACCAGTTCCGCGATTGGCAATCCTTTTAGTCATTAGACATTAGACATTTCCCCCCAAGGATTGCCTCATGGCCATTCAATTCAACTGCCCCAGTTGCGGGGCCATGATTCGAGTTCCGGATGCGGCGGCGGGCAAGAAGGGGACGTGCCCGCGGTGCAGTGAGAAGTTGCTCGTGCCTGATCTGGCGACTGCCGCCGGTGCCGGGACCGGTTCTCCCGCGGCGACATCCCACCCCGGCAAGCTCGAATTGCCCCCTCTGGATTTCCAGGCCGGTCGAACGGCTCCGGCTGGTGCGCGTTCCAGGACCGAGCCGCAACCTGTTGCCGGACTACCCGGTCTGGGGCAGTTGCCGTCAGTGGCCGAAAATCCGACGGTGGATGCCGCTTCCGAATTGGGTCTGCCGCCGCTGGCCGTGGGGGGCAGTCCCAACATCGCCCATGAAATTCAGCGGAAAGTCCGCACGAAACAGAAGCAAGTCCAGGGGGCCTGGATCATTCCCGTCGCCTGCGCACTGGGACTGATCGGATTTGTCGGCTGGTTCTTGTGGACGTCCCAACCCAAGCTGGAAGGGGAACTGACAGCGCACACCGTCCGGAACCTGGAGGTAAAACCGGGGATCATCCCCGGCAGCACCAGCGGTTTGTCGGCTGATGATCTGGACGAGGTGTTGAGGCATCTTCGGGTCGAGGCCGCCCATTGGACAAGTACGGCCAGCAAGATGACGTTGGTCGGAACCAAAGAGGGAGTCGAAGTGACGATTGCACCGGGGACCGCCGCCCACTTCGTCGCCGTACAACCGTTGACGAATCCGGCGTTCCTCGCGTATGTCACGCAGCACACTGCCGAACTCGACAAACCGCGGCTCGCTTCGATTCACAACAATGCCCCGAAATTGTTCGCCGCCTGGCAGACTCAATTCGCGAAGCATGTGGCCCTGTCCAATCAAAAAGATCACCGCGATCTGGTGGCACTGCCCACGCTGGTCACCGGAGTCGGGTATCACCTGGAAGCCGTCGTCAACGGCAATGTCTATCCCTGCGTGTACGAGGACGCTGACGGGCAGGTGTACTTTCTCGTGCCGAACGCAACAAAAGGCTTTCAATTGCAAGGCCGCCGGGTCGCGGGTGGCTCGTACCTGCCAGCCAAATTCCAGGTGAAGGTCAGCGGGTCGGCCGCAGCCCCGTCCGCGACAAAAAAGAAGAAGCTGAAGTCGAAAGAGGAGCGCGAGGCGGAAAATGAAGGGATGAATCCCGAACTCTACAAGCAGGACATGGCGGACGTCAGCCAGGAGGATTCAGACAAAGCTGGCAAGACTCAGGGCGACGCTCTCAAGGCAGGTTTGGGTGACATGCTGACCGGAGACAAATCAGGCCAGCCGGTCTTTAAATCGAAATCGAAGTCCAAGAAGCCGGCCATGCTGGACGGCGACGACGAAATGATGAATGACGACATGCCAGCCAAATCGAAGCCCAACAAAGGGGCGACCAAAAAGATGCTGCCGAAGGGCGAGATGCTGGAATCGTCAGACGAAATGCTGGATCAACCGCAGCAGCAGAAACGCAACGTCCCCAAGAAGAAGTAGCTGCCCCACAGCGCCGCCCCGAGCCAATTTCCGTGGCACTGGAACCTGCCGCAGCGGGATCCGGACCAAGTGTGGGTGATGAAAAGTGGCCCCATACCGAACGAAAGTGTTCGTCCGGCTTTTGCTTCACACAGTAATAACCGTCATTGGACAAATTCCCCGAATGGCCTGACTTCCAAAACACCTGACTCTTCGCCCCTTTTCATCACCTCACGCCCGACCCCAATTTCGCCGGCGACTACTTCCCCCGCGATGCTCCTTCTACCCTTCGATCTCTCGTTCCTGCGATCCGGCGTTGGAAGTCGATTGCATTCGGTTCGACACCTTCGACATCTTCGCGGTCTCCGCCCGTAAGATGGGCACTCCTGCCCGTCCCTGAATTCAACTCACTTTCAAAAATATTCCTATGGACCATGTGCGCCCCCGAACTGGTGCCCAGATCAGGCTCACAACCATCTGCTTTACCAGAGTTGCACCGCAGCCACTAAAGTCCTGTTCATTGCGGCGGAATGTCCGCGGATAGCTCGAATCTCCTGCGTTTCCCGTTGTGCGTTCAAGGGGATCGATCGTCCCAATGGACGACCACTTAATCATACCAGCCGGTCTCATTCCGCCAAAAATAGAATGCGGGCTGAATTAAGGTACCCGTTCTTGTTCACCTAAAGGCAGGTGCCGGGTGATACTTGATCCAGGAGTCGGTCTGAACTGGCGCAGTGAGTCAAACGAGATCAGATCACCACGCTTGAACTCAGCCCCCGTCTCCACAACATGTCCTCATTCGCTCACTTGCAGTCGGACCGTTCGCTCTTGTTACGTTGGTCCTTCACTGGCAATTGTCATGTGTCGCGCACTGTACAACAACCAGCCTGACCTATGAAAAGCCTCGATATATGCCTCGGTGCCGATACCTACGCGAACAAATACGACATCCAGAAACTGAGGATGGTGTCCAATCTCAATTCCAGGAGTATTTTCTGTAATTTGTGAGTACTGACGAATCCCGAATGGATGGTCATCGGGTGCGTTGGGGCCAACGACCTTCAAACTCACTGCGGGTTCCCCGAAGTTAGCCTTAGACACAAATGCCAAATTCACACCCGCATTCATTTCATATGGAAACTCAACTGCCTTCATCTCCTTTGAGTTGAAAAGATTGGGGACAACTTCCATGCTTCGAAAGTCGTCCTTCATCGACCATTCGGGATAGCCTCGTTCGGCGATGAGTTCGGTGACGCGCTGATTATATTCCTGTTCAAATCCAAAAAATCGCGGTCGCCGCTGACAGGGAAACCCTGTTTCCACATCGAACTCACTCTCCAGAAGCACGTTTCCGCGTAGATCAGAGAAGCTACGCTTAAAGACGTATACCTTCCGTTCCTGCCAGTTCTGCTCGGCTTGTTGCCGTGCACGCTGCCGGCTGTCAGCAAACACGACTCCGCGATATGCGAATGGCGCTGCGATGGTTCCTATCAGAATGATACCCGCAATCGACCATTTCAAGACGGTTCGCCATACATGATGCGTGGACAGCAGTTTCAGAGTGTATGCGCGAATGATCTGAGTCAAGAACTCAAGAATATACGCGACGAGCAGGTGGAACGGTCCTACGCCAAGCACCGTGAACACCAGCATTCCCAGGGGATTCACGTGGTTCTGAACGACCGTTATGAAAGTCCCTGAGTCAAAGAATGCTGTGGCGATCGCGTAAATTGACACAGCTCGAAGCCTGATTCGATCTGACTGGGAATTGAATATTGCTGACAGAATGAGCGGCAAGGGCCACAGAAAAGGAATAGCGGTCCAGAATGGATCGATCGGCGGATAGCCACGCTGACTTATTGCAGGCATGCATAGAGTCGCGTATGCCAATGCTCCAACAATCAGAATCAGGCACCCAGGATCCAGTTCCGGCTCATGGTACATTAGCTGTTCTGTGCCTGTCGGAGTTTTTGCGTCAGGCTCCGTGCCGTTATCCATGGAAAGGCTCGTGGCTTCGTCGCTTATGATCGCGATGATGTATTAAAGTAACAGCAGCATCGCTGAGTTATGACCGTTGGCCCGTTGCTCAAGATTGAGAGCTGCTTTCAGTTTACCGCGATTCTGAATCTCTTCTACAAAAAAACACAACCACGCAGGATACCACAGGGTACAGACTGAGCTTCGGACTTGAAGGCTTGGAATTCTTGAGATCGAAGTTGACCGGTTCGTCGCGGAACTGGATTTCCACAGTCAGGCCGCTGGTTTAAAGGGCAAAAAAGGGACATCCTACTTTTCTTAAAAAGTAGGATGTCCCCTGTCCGCGATTACTTCAACGCTGGCCTGATCGCTAGCGTAGAGTGGCACGCATTACACCAGCAGCTCGTGCACCGGCGTTCCTTCAGTGATCGTGTGTGGCCGATTGAGCGAATCGTAGATCCGCTGGTGGGGATCAATCCCCAATAGCGTGTAGATCGTCGCGGCCATGTCATTCGGACTCACCGGGTTAGCTGCCGGATAACCTCCAATCGGGTCCGATGCTCCATACACCAGCCCCCGCTTCACCCCCGCGCCAGCGAGAAACATGGTATAGCAATGTGGCCAATGGTCGCGCCCATCTGGTTTGGTAATCGCGGCCGAAAATGTGGCTTGCCCCAACCGCGGCGTCCGCCCGAACTCTGCCAGCGCGACCACCAGCGTCTCGTCCAACATCCCCCGCTGCTCCAGGTCTTCAATCAACGCGGAAAACGCCATGTCCATCGGGGGACATAGCCCCTTCGCGAGGCCTTGAAAATTACCCGCGTGTGTATCGAACGCTTGTCCGCCCGCCCACACTGACACCAGCCGCACCCCCGCTTCGACCAGTCGCCGCGCCAGCAGCATCGACTGCCCCAGGTGCGGCAACCCATTCCCCCGCACGCCTTCTATGGACTTCGGCAGTCCGTATCGCAGTCGAACCGACTCGGGCTCATTCTTGATCTCGAACGCCTGCCGCATCTGGGGGGAAGTGATCAGCGAAAATGCCTTCTCGTAAAACGTCCCCATGCGACCCATGGCGCGGCTGCGGCCCAGCCGCTCGGCAGCCGAGTCCACATCATGCAGCAGTGCCTGGCGGCGGCTGAGCCGCTGATTGGACATGTCGGCCGCATGTTCGAGTCCAGGCACCTTGTAATCGGGCGAGCTCGGGTCGCCCGTGACGAACGGATCATAAGCGTCCCCCAGCAAGCCGCCCAGGACTCCGGGGATGAAGTCGCCGCAGTTGAAGAACTGTTTGGGAATGTGCACGTAATCAGGCAGCGGCGACTCGCTGGGGCGCAACTTGGCAAGCACTGACCCAAACGGGGGCGCATTTTGCGGCGATGGGCCGCGAATCAACTGCGTGCCCCGCATGGGATATTGCCCGGTCAGCATGTAATGGGAGCTGGCGTTGTGATCGACAATGGAGTGGCTGACCGATCGCACGGTCGTCAGGTGCTTCATAAGGGGCGCCCACCGGGGCAGATGTTCGCAGATTTGCAACCCCGGCACGGACGTGGCGATGGGTTGGAAAATTCCACGGACTTCCTCCGGCGCGTTGGGTTTCATGTCCCACAAGTCGACGTGGGAAGGCCCCCCTTCCATGAAGAACAGGATGCACGATTTGGCTTTCGCCGGTGGATTGGACGAGGCGTTGTTCGATCCGGACGTGGTCGCTTGGGGCGGGCGTTCCGCTTCCGCTTGCAGCAGCCGCGGCAACGTCATGCCCAGGCCGCCGAGTGCCCCAACGCGCAACCACCCACGCCGTGTGAGCTGCTGGGAGTATTTCGAACTCGAGCAATCGTAATGCAAAGACAACGCTCCTCGATTCAGCCCTGCGATAACACAAGTCAACTGGCAAAAGTGGAGGTCAGATGCAATTTTACGACCGGAAAGTGACTGGCGTCAACGCGGCCCTGGCAAGTTGCGGCCCGCTCAAGAGATGATCCCCATGATGACAAGGTTATACTTCGCGCGGCAAGGAATGAGGTCTTGGCGAGGCGTTGGTTTTTTGGGATGATGGGTGTTGGTGTCTGATGGGGAATGGGCAGGATGAGTGAGGGGTCAAGGATGACTCGACTGACGTTTTCTGAGGAAGATCGGCTGCGGT
>CAMAVF010000039.1 GCA_945861445.1 Planctomicrobium piriforme
ATCCGAAGGGCCGTTTGAGACCGCTGGCTGCCGGGCTGTGCGGAAGGAGCAGGGGCGCACGGATGCAATGCCCCTCGCGTGAGTGGTGTCGACAGCGACTCACGCAGGTGTCTGTCAATCGGAGGGCAAGGATGCGCTCCGAGGCACAGCTCCCGTCTTATTGTTGGGTCTTGTGCGCTGCAAGTCAAGTTCTTTCCAGTCAGTGCGAGCCCGCCGAGACCCTCTCGACAAGCCAGGTGACTTTCCCAAGTCACCTGGCTTTTTTTAATTCGTAAAGAATCGTTCAAGATTCTGAACGTCTCCACGAATCACTCTGTGTCAGGCAGCGGGCACGTCTTGCAGGCAAGGCCCGCCGCGATCGTGCCAACAACGGAAACCGCGATGCTCACAGAGGTTGTGGCACTTGGTTCCGCTTGCAGAATGTGATTCCAGGGTTCGCCACCAGTGCGAGGGGAGATGTCAGCATGTTGAAAAAAGCAATTATTGGAACGTCGGTGGTCGCTGTGATCGGTGGCCTGGTTTTCGGACGCGACTCATGGAGCTATGTCGCGACGTCAGTTTCGTCGATGCGTCAGGCGATCAAGCGGGAAGTCCCGATCGAATTCGAAGTGCAACGCGCCCGGGATCTGGTTTCCCAAGTCGACAATGAAATCCGGAAATGTCTGCACGTCATTGCTGAAGAAGAGGTCAATGTCGATGACCTGCGGAAAGAACTCGACGTCCAGGTTGCACAGCATGAACGCAGCAAAGACCAGATCCTGGTCCAACGGCGCGATCTCAAAGAGGAGAAAGCCTCTTACACCTACGCCGGCCGGATTTACACGGTCAGCGAAGTCAAACAAGATCTGGCCGATCGGTTTTCCCGTTATCAAACCGTCGAAGAGACTCTAAAAAGCCGCCAACAGGTGCTGAGTGCCCGCGAGAATTCGCTCGCCGCGGCCCGCCGGAAGCTCGACAACATGCTCGATTCCAAAGAGCAACTGCAGGTCCAGATCGAAAACCTCGACGCCCGCATGAAGACCTTGCAGGCTTCACAAGTCGCCAGCACGGTGAATGTGGACGATTCGCAGATTGCTCGAACGCGACAGTTGATCGCGCACCTCAACAAGCAGATCGAAGTCCGGCAGAAGCTGGTTGACGGTGCTGGAAACGTCACGGGATTGATTCCGATCGAAGTCGCCGCCGAGCCTCAGGCCGACGTGACCGCACAGATCGATAAGTTCTTCGGCCCGCAATCCGAATCCAAGCCGGCTGCCCCGAAAACCGCGGCGCTGTAAGATGGTTGAAATGAGCATCGTTGTGGGACGGGCTTCCCAGCCCGTCCGTGCGGCGGGCTCCCCGAGTCGCCAAGGATGATAACGGGAGTCGCTGGACACGAAATCAATCTGCAGGTGCTCAGGCAGATTGACGTCGAGGTACTCGCGAGGGCACACGCTATTTCAGCTCCAATGTTACGGGACTCGGACGGGTCAGGTGACCCATCCCACAGTCAGACTCACAGCCAGACCTACCAGATGTGGGTCGATTCTGTGGGTGCGTATTTGCTGTGCTGCGGGGCACAGGTGCGAATTGGTGGGCTGTCCCGGTCTGTGGCGGACAGTGCTGAAATTGCCTTGATGTCGAATTTGTCTCGCTGCCACGCCCAGATCGTGCGCAGCGGCGAGGTGTGGTTGCTGGAACCGCTGGGGCCAACGACGATTGATGGTCGGCCGGTGACGAAGCAGCGGTTGTTGCAGGATGGGAATCTGGTGCGGTTGGGAGAAAGTGTCGAGTTGCGATTTCGGCAGCCGTCCCTGCTCAGCGGGACGGCTCGTATCGATTTCGAAAGTGGACATCAAACGCAAACGGCGGTCGATGGTGTGATCCTATTTGCGGAAACGTGCGTTATGGGAACAGGGCCCGATGCCCATATCCCGGCCCCGACAGGCAGCGACCGGGTTTTACTGATCCGCCGGCCGACGGGTTTGTGGTGTCAAGCGGCGGAGGGCATTCAGGTGGATGGAGTGGATTGCGGAACGGAAGTCGCCTGCGGACTGAACCAGGTGTATGCGGGACAAGGCTGGTGTTTTCGATTGGAGTAAAGTAGCAGAATTCTTAAGAATTCTGACGCACGCCGGAACGGTTGCGATGAAAAGCTCTTATTGGAAAGGGAATTGAAAAGCCTAAAACCCAGGTCCAATTCGTGATTCGAGTCGCTGGGAGGGTGAGGCTCCTGCCGAACCGGATAGTCTGGCGCGAGTCGAATTACGCTTGCGGTTCGGCGGGAGCCTCACCCTCCCGCCACGTCGAAACATCCTTCACGGCCAGCCCAACGGGTTGCGTCAATGCGATAATTTAACATGAAATTCACCTTCCAGCCCGAATCCCGGCCGCTCGCAGGCTACACGCTGAAGCGTGGGATTGCGCGCGGTGGCTTTGGTGAAGTCTATTATGCCCTCAGCGACGCGGGCAAAGAGGTCGCCGTCAAGCTGCTGCAGCACAACCTGGATATCGAGCTGCGTGGCATTCAACAGTGCCTCAATCTAAGGCATCCCAATCTGGTCGCGATTTTCGACGTCAAGACCGATGCCGACGGCGACCATTGGGTCGTGATGGAATACATCGGCGGCCAGACTCTTGAGCAAGTCCTGCAGACTCAAAACGGTCCGCTGCCGATCGACCAGATCGAACGCTGGCTGGTCGGTTTGACTGCCGGGCTGGGCTACTTGCACGACCGCGGTATTGTCCATCGCGACGTGAAGCCGGGCAACATCTTCTGGGACCAGGGTTCGATCAAGCTGGGCGATGTGGGTCTCTCGAAATTCATGTCGCCCAGCCGGCGCAGTGCCCAGACCGAAAGCGTCGGCACTGTTTACTACATGGCCCCGGAAGTCAGTTACGGGAAGTACGGCTACGAGGTTGATATCTACAGCGTTGGCGTGATGCTGTTCGAGATGCTGAGCGGACAACTGCCGTTCGACGGCCAGAGCGCCGGCGAGATCTTAATGAAACATCTCTCCGAACCGCCCAATCTCAATCTCGTGCCTGCACCGTTTCGGCCGATGTTGGCCGCGGCGTTGGAAAAGGATCCGAAGAAACGCACAGGCTCAATGGGCAAGTTGTTGAACGACTTCCGCCAGGCCAAGAGCGGCGGGCCGATCCCTGCGACACCGGTTCGCCAGGCAGGATTTGCGGGCTATCCGAATGTGCCAGCGCCCGGAAGCCCGCCGGCCTCAAACGCGAGTTCCGAACGCCCGCGGCCAGCCGCAGGAACTCAAACCGTCAGGGTGGGTGTTCTGGCCACCAGGCTCGCTGATTTTTTCGGTGCCGACCCTCTGTACGTCCAATCCAGGATCAGTCGGTTGCCCCGAATTGTGGGTCTCATTGGCGCCGCGTATTGTTTAGGTCTGCTGTTACTCTTAGTCGTGGTTGGGCTGGCCAACGTGTTTGGCGGTTTACTCGTGATTTTCATACCCCTCGGAGCAGTCGTCCTGTGGATGTCACCATCGCTGCGCCGAAAAGTACGGACGCTGTGGGTCAGGGTGATGGGTGGTACAATGCCCCCGCCTGTTGCCCCCCCAACTCCGAAGTCGGTCGCGCAAGTCATTGTGCCCCCAGTGCCAGCACCGGTCGCCGTTCCCGTGGCCATTCCGGTACGTCAGGTGCAACAGGTCCGCCCTGCTCCGCCGGCGCAAGTCCCGGCTGTGCAACTCAAGCGTGGCAGCCAGCGGCTGGCCGAACTCAGCGGCTCTTTGGCTTGGTCTGCAGTGTTGTCGGTGTTGTTCGGAGCTGGCACCGGCGTGCTGTCACCCTTGTTTGGAGACGCGGGCAGCCTGCATCCCGACTTGGGCAAGCTGGGCCTGTTTACGATCACGACATTACTGTCCGTGTGGGCGATGTTGACCGTTTCGAAGTTGAGTCCGGGCACGAGTGTCTCACCCGGTTTCAGACGAATACTGACGCTGTCGTCGGGCGCCTTCGTCGGAGTCGTTGCCTGGTGGTTGAGCCGCGTGCTGATGGTCGACTTGGTCACGGGGACAATAAAGAATGGAGCCTTCTTTCAGAGCTTGGGGCGACAACCCCTGATGCTGGATCATGAACCAACGTTATTGGGATTCGCTGTCTTTTTTGGATTGTTGTTCGAAGTTCGCCGGTGGTGGTGCCATATCTATCCCCAACGCCCGGCGATGTTCAGCGTTGCCGCAGTCGTCCTGACGGTCGGTTTCACCTCCGTGTTACCGTTCATCTTCGCCTTTCCGTGGGATTGGGCGGTCACCTGGGCCGCTGTGATCTGCTGCGTGGTCCAGTTGTCCGCCGTCTGGATTCCTATCGAGCAAAGATCCCGCCAGGGTCTGCGCGGTGATCGAGAAGCCGACTGACCGACTGAATATGATCGTGCGGCTGTCCGAGACCGCGGGAAATTATCATGCAACAGACATCTGTAATGTATCCATCTTGGTTGGTACTCCTGGTGATCCTACTCGGTTTGAGTAGTGTCAGCTTGGCGGCGATGTTTCTGGCAAGGAAGTGGTCCTCGGGGAGACTGTCAAACTGGACGGTCCTGTTGGTTGCTGTGGCTTCGTCTCTGGTGGCGGTCTCGTTTCTGACATTTAGCGTGAGAGGCAGATACGGGCGAACCACGGACATCGTTGTGCCAGCGGGGCCCGGGGTACAAGTCTTACGCTTGAATAGCGAGGTGCGGCCGAGTTCCCGGCCCTCCCCTATCGTCTTTGAGACTGATCACGGCCTGATTCGAGTGATCATTACAGTCTGTGGCACGTTCCTGCTGGTCTTCGGTAGCGCTGCTGTTCTACGCCGTTTCCGCGCGCCATTGACTTCTATTCCGCCGCCGGCATCGGTTCAGTCTGGGGCGCGCGAGTCGACGGCCTATGGCTGGCTGGTTGTCCCGGCAATGTCCATCGTTGTGTTGGGCTATCTCGCACGACCCGCGCTGCTGCCTTCAGCAGACAGCGATTTGCATCGCCAGTCGGCCGCCTTCGCCGAGCAACAGACTCATACCGAAAAGGTCTTGCGTGAACTGCTGGAATCGTCTGCCTCTACGGGGAGTGACCGGCAGCAAGTCCCCGACTGGCTCAAGAACCGGCTCCTCAACAACGGGCAGTTCCTCTTGTCGAGCGGGCAATACAGTTCTGAACAGGAAGCCGAGAACGAATTGCTGCCGCATGCCGCCTACTTGCTGCAGCGGGCATTTCAGGAAACTCATCCCTGGGAAGGAACGTGGACGGTTCCCATGAGCCAGGTGCGCGAGCGCGTGATCGAGAATCGGTTCGTAGAACAGCGCCCCATCACCACCGGCAAGTTCACCGGCCAAATCTGTCGGGTGCATATGCGTGTGGATGTCTCGCCCGCAGTGTGCGAGACGTTCACGACCGCGTGGAAGACGCAGATCGTCCAGCACCGCTTGCAGGTGCTGGGAGTGCTGTTCGCGTGGCTGACCAGCATGTTCTTCGCCGCAACCTTCTACTTCCGCCGCGCCGCGCATCCCGAGAACGTCAGCGGCTGGTGGAGCCAGCTCAAAATGAGTGCCGTCACGTTGAGTCTGACAGCCGCCGCCGCGTGGGTGCTGGTGGACGTTATTCGGTGAGAGCGCACTTTGTTGTTGCCATGTCTACTTAACAACAACGACAACCAAGGCGAGCGTTGGGCGTAAGCCCAATGGTTGTTAGCCAAGGCCGCGAAACCATGAGGCGACACGCAAAAAGCCAAGGTTCCGGACGTCGTCTTTCAATCCAAGAAACGCTCAGTCACCCTAACATATCGTGGGATTAGGGAGGCCAATTGAGAATTCCGTTTCTAAATTCCGAGCAGAATCATCCACAGATTTCGCAGATGACGCAGATTAAGAGAGGAAGAATCCTATCTGCGTCATCTGCGAAATCTGTGGATCGATTATTGATTGTCGCATGTCTCCAAACTCAATCGTTGGTTTGGTCAGGATCTTGTCACAGGCGCGTTAGTAGACAGGACCAGCCTAGTGGTCCTGTTGGGCCGTCTGGATCGTCGAACCGAAATGTTCTGAGATCATCCACTCGGAAGAGTGGTTCGAAGTCAGTTCGCAGTTCGTGTTCGTGTAACCGCGGCGGACCCCCTTCTCGCGTTTCGTTCGCATTTCCCGTGAGCACCAGGAACTGCGATCCGGGATGAGTCACCTGTTGTAGTGACTCCAGGTAACCTTGCTTGTTCAATAGCCGCACGCAGTGGTAACAGCCACGGTCGAAGACGAAGTCAAACGTCTGGCCGATATCGGGCAATTGACAGACGTCTCCGAGGATCCATTCGACGGAGACGTGTCGCTCGGCTGCCAGTTGACGGGCCTGTGAAATGGCCGACGGCGCACCGTCCACCGCTGTCACGGCGAACTGGTGCTCGGCGAGAAACACGGCATTGGTACCCGTGCCGCATCCCATTTCGATTGCCGTCCGTCCGCGAATGAGGCCGTCATGCAGAACGCGGGTCAGCTCACGCGATGGAATGCGCATGTCCCACGGAGTATCCCGGGCCTCGTACCGGCGATTCCATTTCGGATCGATATCGGACGAAGCCGGGAGTTCAGATTCAGGCATGACGGTTGGCGATTCGAAACCTTACATGATCTCGTGGATCGGATGAATGCCCTGGTCGACCAGGTATTGCGGCACGCCTGACTGATCGAACACGCGGATGTTTTCGGAGTCGATCCCTGCCTTCTTATACAGCGTGGCAAAGATTTCCTGGAACTTGACTGGTCGGTCGTGGGGATGCTCGCCCAGACGGTTGGTGCTGCCGACGACTTGTCCGGTCCGCATTCCGCCACCTGCAAGCATTGCAGCATTCGCTTGCGGCCAGTGGTCGCGGCTGTTGTTTTCGTTGATCTTCGGAGTCCGGCCGAACTCACCCCAGACGACCACCGACACGTCGCGGTCGAGACCGCGTTCGTGCAGATCAGTTACCAGGGCAGACAGGGCCTGGTCGAGTTTCGGGAACTCTTCACGTGACTTTGGATAGTTCATTCCGTCGCTGCCGTGCCAATCCCAGCGGCTGTAGTTCATCGAAACAAAGCGGGCACCCGCTTCGACCAGGCGGCGGGCGATGCAGAAGTTTTCGACCATCTGCGGAGCACCATCGCGTTGGAATTCTTCATTGCTCTTACCGTAGCGAGCCACGATCCGCGGATCTTCCTTCGACAGATCGAGAGCTGCGGCCAGCTTGGAATCGGTGAGGATGCTCATCGCCTGCTGCGAATAGACATCCATGCTGTCCATCGCGCCCCGGGTATCGGCATCACGACGGAAGGTGTCGAAGGAGGTCCGCAACTTGGTCCGGTCCTGCAACCGTTCGAGCGAAATCCCTTGCAGGATCATATTGTCGGCGGTACTCCGGGCTTTGCGACCCAGCAAATTGAACGGTGCGTGGGCGACGCCCACAAATCCACCGTCGCCAGGCTCACCCCAACGTCGCTCGCCTGTCGTGTACATCAGCGCCAAGTTCGGTGGGACCGCGGGATTGGCCGCGCCCTGCATCTTGGAGACCCAGGCCCCAGCAGACGGCCACCCACCCGGAGGTTGACGCGAGCCCTTCTTGCGTCCGGTCATGCATTGATAACCGTCGTGAGCCCCATCGGAATCGCTGATCGAACGGACCGGAATGAACTTGTCCATCATCTGAGCCATGCGCGGGAACAGCTCGCAGATTTCGATTCCCGGCACGTTAGTGGCAATCGGTGAAAACTCGCCGCGAACTTCCTTCGGGGCATTCGGCTTCAGGTCCCACATATCCAGATGAGACGGACCGCCGGGCAGGTAAATGTTGATGATCGCCTTGTGCGAATAGCCCGACTTCTTAACCGCTTCGGCGCGTAAGACCTGCGGCAGTGCAATACCACCCAGCGCCATACCGCCGACCGTCAGGAAACTGCGGCGTGAAAGGCCATCGCAGAAACCATGCGCCGGTGAGTGTGCTCGACCCAAAATCGTCAGCATGTCCAGACCCTCATCTATGACCAAAGCGGCGAACGCTGGATAAGTATCGTCTTAATCGAGTCGATATAAAATCAACGGTGCTACATATGTTACCGCCTGTGGCGGATTATCGTCAAGCGAAAATACGCAACCTGTCTTCAGATATTCTGTTACGTGTAAATTGCCGTGCTGTGTCGCGGGGAATTCGGAGTGTATCTGACCTGTCGCGGAGCGACATTTGAAGGTAGCCGTGGGTTTCAACCCACGGAATTGGAATGACGGCAGAAGAATTCGTCGCGGAGCGACGATTGAAAAGTGAATTGCGACGGCAGATCCATAAGAACCTTCGATGCCGGAAGCTAACCCGGTCAATCGTCGCTCCGCGTCGAAATGATCAATGCGACTTGGATCCGTGAGTTGAAACCCACGGCTACCTTCGGTGGTCGCTCCGCGACCCGCAAAAAACAAGCTGACCGCGCGCTTACTTTTCCATTTGCCGGGTGGCACTGATGCCGAATTTCTTGCCGGCGAGCGAAAATGAGCCGGCCAGTTTCGACTTGTCTTTGGTCCAGAGATAGGCTTCCACGACCTGAATCGCGTTGTTGAACTGGATTTGCAGTTTGATCTGATGCGGCTGACCACCGATTTGGCCCACGATGGGATAGCTCGACTTGGTTTCTGCCGACAGGAACTTGCCGGAGGCTTCACCCTGTTCGTTGACGGACAGGTCCCATTCCCCAATCCAGCGGCCGTCTCCATCGACCTTCCAGACCCCGGAAAAATCCTCGGGGCTGATCAATTCCGCAGTCTTCTTCACCGGGGCCGCTGCTTCGGTGGCGGGCAATTGCGAGCCGTTCACCGTGTGGATCTTGACCGTGTCCAAACACCGCAGGGCACCCTTGTCGGTGAATTCGATATCCGCATCGAAACCTTCCGGAACGATCTGGCCCAGATCGAAATCGAACTTGAAGCCAGGGAAAATCATCACATTCGTGCCATTGGCCAGTGACGTGTCACCGCGTCCTTGTTCGTAGGTAACATATCGGTCCAGCATCAACACGGGGGTCGGCTTCTCGGCCTGTCGCTGCTTGCGGAAGCCCCAACTCACCAGGACCTTGGCCAGATTGCCGCCGTTCGTCTCGACGATCAGGCACGTGCTGTCGATATCCCGGGCCAGAGGTTTCAGCTTCGCCACCTGAGCTTGAGTCACCTCGGTCACCGCCGCGCCGGCTTCGACGACTTGCTTAAGAATGGCCGCATCGTGACGGTCAAACACGTCGATGGCTCGCACCGATTGAGCCACGCAGATGATGGCGACAACGGCCGCCGCGACGCCGCAGTTTCGCAGTCGGATCATCAATTTCGAACGGAGACTGATCATGAGCACGCCCTTTACAAACCTGGAAGCCACTGGAACTGCGCGGTGCGCGATGATACGTCGAATCGTACCGGAGAGACAGGGCACCCCGTGATCGCAATGGATCATTTTTGACAGAAAAATGTGACGACAGAAAGATCATGATCGGTCGATTCACACCATGAAACGGTCTTCATTTTTCTGTCGTACCATTTTTCTGTCAACAAGGCGTTTACGACCCCTCCAATTCAGAAACCGATTCTGGGAACTGAAAAGATTCGCTCGACTCTGGAGCGTCGAGCTACGTCCATTTGGCTTGCCGCAAGTTCATCTCCGCTTTCGCCCCCCTGCTGCGGCGTGATATACTGCGGTCCTGTAGTTATCAGCGAGATCGCTCTTAAAACAAATGCCATTTGAGGTGCAGCCGTTATCATGCCAGTTTACGACTTTGGGAAATATCGCTGTGCGATTCTCGTGTCAGCCTTAACGCTGACCTGTTTCGTCGCCGGATGTGCGGAAAAGAAGAAATCGACGAAACCCGCGACGACGACACCTGCCACGACTTCTGCTCAGGGCGAAGCCGCAGAGGGTTCGCCGAAATCCGGTTCGGGCACGTCGAAACCCAAATTCGAAGCCGTGACGCTGGGTTCAGGATCCGAGTCCTCCACGGGTGCCGCTGGGACATCCGCTGGAACGGAAGCCGAGCAAATGGAGACGGTCGTGCAAGCCCTGAAGCCGATGCAGATCATGCTGGGTCGCTGGCGGGGCACGACCAATCAGAAGTTCAAAGGCTTCAGCGCAGTCGAAGAGCTCGAATGGATCTGGGATTTCCGGACCGATCGCGCGCAACCAGCGTTGACGGTGAAGTCGGACAAGAGTCCCTATATTCGAGAAGGACGGCTGACCTTTCTGCCGCAAGATCAGGTCTATCAATTCACCGTCAAGAATCCTGACGGCGTCGAGCATGTCTTGAAGGGCAAATTCGAACGTGATCCGGACGAATTCACCGGCGACGACAACAAGCCCCAACGGACTTATAAACTCGTCCTGTCCGAAGCGGAACCGCAAGGGGGCGAAGCGTGGAAGGTGACTCTGGACCAGCAGGAAAACAATCGCTACCTGGTGCAACTGTCCCGTAAACGGGGCAGCGGCCAGTTCCAGTTGGCCGACACTGTGGGCACGCAGCGGCTGGGAACCAGTTTCGCGGCCAGCGACGAAGACTACGGCGAGAAGAAGTGCATCATTTCGGGTGGCCTGGGGACCTCCACGGTCAGCTACAACGGCAAGACCTACTGGGTGTGCTGTTCCGGCTGCCAGGCGGCCTTCAACGATGACCCGAAACGCTGGCTGGCCAAGATGGAAGAGGCCGACAAGGCCAAGAAGTGATCTCGGTTCCGGGCCTGATTGAGACGTGCATCGAATGTCCAGAGTAGTCTTCATTTCGTCGACATCAGGAGTGAATGGTCCGCTCGTTCGATTGGCAACCCTCCTGGCGACCATTGCATATTGCGGGACGATCACGGTTGTCACCTGGCAGGGTTGGGAGCAAGGCGGCTTGCTGTGGGCCATCCTCTATGGACTGGCCGCACTGCTGCTGTCTCCTTTCTTTCTGGTCATTGGTGCCTTAGCGATCTGGGCGCTGTGTGCGGTGCTGGCCGTGCCCGGGGCATTCGTGGCCACGCAACTTGGCTGGACGAAATTCAGCATCTATGCCAGACGTCGACGCGCCCTCCAGACGATCAGCGTGGTGGCCATCCTGACGCCGTTATTGATCTATCAACCCCGGCAGGTGTGGGAACTCCTGACGTTTTTTGGAAGTCTTGTCACGGTTGTCCTGTTGCTTTCTGTTGTAGTCTTGATCGTACTGTCTCTGATCTTGATGCGCCGATTTGTGTCCGCAGTGTCGCAGGACGATCCGAACAGCGAGCTGCCAACAACTTTCCACTGGACCAAGCCCGACCCACCGCGCCTGCCGCCGCCCAGCGATGAGCCGGTCACGCACTGACCGCGAATACAAGCTCGAAGCGCAAGCGAGTGCATTCATTTGAATTTTCGCAATGATTCTCGCATGCGCTTCGAGCCTGTATTCACCCAATACGCCCCGTATATCGGAGTGGTCTACCAATCCGAATTGCATCGCCTGATCGCTCGCCAACAACGATGCCAGAATAATTGCACTGAATGGAATGCACTTCGTCCTCTTTTCATGGGTTTGAATAATCCGGGGCTAGCCCCGGCTCCATCAGTGCCACGAGTCGAGAGGGGGCTGGCAAAAGCCCGCCAGATCAAGCAAGGTATGATGCAGAATCTTCTCACTGGAAGGATTCGGCTGGTATAATCAACACAGTTATCAGGAGATTCAGGCTATGAGTATCGGTGAATTGAGAACACAAGACGATGAGGTAGCGCAGTCGGCGATCCAGGCTCTGGCTGTAGCGTCCAGGCGCGCACGTGAGTCTGGCCGCTCAATGGTTTATGTCGAGAATGGTGCAGTCGTGCGAATTGGCCCCATGGGCAAGACCGTTCTTAATCAGCTTCCCATTCGCAGAAAAGTGACCACTCGGGTCAAGAAAGCGAAATCGTGACCGGCGAGCCACCTCGTCTGCGAATGTTCGCCGGGCCCAATGGATCGGGAAAAACGACCGTGAAGAACGGGCTGGCTCGCCCAAGTTCCTGGTTCGGTGCCTACATCAATCCGGATGATCTCGAACGCGAGGTTCTCGAAACCGGGGTGCTGTCATTGGAACAATTCGGCCTCACAACAAATTCGGCAGAAATCCAGAGCTGGTTCGCGAATTCTAGCCTCATCCAGCGAGCCCAATTAGCTTCCCAGGTAACGAGCATTAAATGTCGGTCGGGACTCATCGATTTTGAAGGTCTGTCGATGAATTCGTACTACGCGTCCGTACTGGCGGATTTTCTGCGCCAGCAATTACTACGGACATCCCAGTCATTCTCGACCGAAACGGTGATGTCATTTCACGACAAAATCGATCTATTGCGAGCTGCACAAGCCGCCGGATTCCGTACCTACCTTTACTATGTGGCGACTGAAGATCCTGCGATCAATATTGAGCGAGTCAAATATCGCGTTGCCCACGGTGGGCATGACGTGCCCGAAGAGAAAATCGTTTCCCGCTACCACAAATCGCTGAAACTGCTGTCACAGGCAATCCGCTATGCAAATCGAGGAGTTCTGTTCGACACCAGCGAACAGGATCCGTGGTACTTTGCCGAGACGACCGACGGGACGCAGATCGAGTTGAAATTTGACGAGATGCCGAATTGGTTCCAACCAGTGTGGGATCAGTTTTGACACAGCAGGGAAACTGGTGCGAATTTTGAATTTGGAGCACCCGACCCCGGATGCCCCAACTTGACTGGGACACTTGCCTGATCTCAGGCACTGCTACTTCGAAGCAGGAATGCCGGAATAATTGCGCCGAACGGAATGCACTTCGTCCTCGTTTCATGGGTTTGGCCGGCTCTTCCGTGTGCAGGTGCTGTTCAGGTTGGATGGGGAAAGGGAAGCTCGAGTGATGCCGGCCGGCCACACTTGAGTAAAATCAACGGTGGCTGATGCAAGTCGTCCGGGGACTTTAATGTTTCTACCGATTATGACGCCCTCGGGATTGGCATAGTTGGGACGACAGTGAGAGACCTTAATCTCCACAGACTCGAGAAAATCCCGCCATCCGGAATGTTCGCCAGTTCCTCAGATTCTCTGTGGATTGCTCAACCTTTCTGATCCGCGTTTTCTGCCGGGTCGCCAAACTCGGGCTACAGTTGGCTGTGTAGGAACCCGCGGAGCATGCGGGATGGAGTGTTCCCCAACCAGACGTGATAGAAACCGGGCATAAAGGATCGAGATTTGATGAAAGCGATTGAGAGCATGGAATCAACCGCAGTGACCGAGCAACGCAGCCGGGAGCGGCGCGCAGTGGTGACCGATCGTCGCAAGCTGGAGACGAAGCCAGAATTCCTCGCTGAAGAGCGACGAGTTGGCGAACGGCGAGTCAAGGTGGAACGCCGCCGGCAAATTGACCCCACGACGTGCGAACGTGATTACACGGGCGACGAAGTGGAATTCATGAAGGCCATGGATGACTATAAACGTCGTAGTGGTCGGATGTTTCCGACCTGGAGTGAAGTCCTGGAAGTCGTTCGCGACCTCGGCTATCACCGTTAAGCAGCAGCACGAAGAATCGTTACGGACGGCGATACCCAGCATAGTTCAAATGATTTGAACGCGTCCCCTATTTCAACACCCGGTTTCTGATGCAGAAGCCGGGTGTCGGCGTTCTTTGCAGCATTAGAGTGCTTTAAGCATAAGTCTTCCGGAATCAGAATGAAATTGTGCCACTGCTTTTCCGCTGTACTCGGCGGACAAGCAGTGCCCACGAACGTCGATTGAACACTGCTTAGCGACTGAGTACAGTCGCGAAGCAGAAGTGGCACAAGCCGTAACATCCAAGCTTTATTCGCACTAGCCGATCGTGACCATCCGGCAGGCGGACATGGCGAGTGCCCCCAGGACCGCGCCGACTGGCAACGTAATTCCCCAGGCTCCCAAAATCTTCAGGATCATACGCCAATTCCCTTCGCCGGAAACCGCACCGATCCCCATCAACGAGCCGCAGCTCACGTGAGTCGTCGATACCGGCAGGCCGAAGTAGCTGGCGGCGATCACAATTGAGCTCGTCACGGCATTCGCCGTGAAGCCCTGCCCGTCGTTCATCGGCGTGATCTTGTGACTGACAATCTCCGCGACACGTCGAGCCGCCAGCCAGCCGCCAATCAAAATGGCGAATCCGACCAACAACCCGCACAGCTTGATCGGAATGAACGGCACGACCAATAACAAGGCCGCCATCTTGGGGGTGTCATTGAAGCCGCGGGCAAATCCCACCAGGCCGGCCGACAGGAAGTGTGACGCCCGCAGGACACTTCCGATTTCCACTCCCCACGCCCGCCCCAGATACCGCGATCGGCAACTCACCGCGTTACCCACACTTATCGTCAGCTCTTCGACACGAGTCGCGGCGGCGACCGAATTCAGCCGGTCGGGAACAACCTCGATGATTTCCGTTCCGACGCAGAAGCACGTTTCCTGGCAAATGCCGAACCGCTGACGACTGCGATGCAGCAGCCAATACACCACCACGGTGGCGGTCCCCGCGATCAATGGGCTGCACAGCAACGGGACAACAAAGTCCACCGACAGTTTTTCCCACTTCACGATCTCGCCGGCGACCAACCCCGAGCCGATGATGGCTCCGATCAGCCCATGGGTGGTCGAAATCGGCAGCCCCAGTCGCGTCGCCAGCAGGACGGTCGAGCCCGCTCCCACGGCCACCGATGCGGCAAACACGGGACTTCCGGCGAGTGCGGAAGAGACCAATCCCCGGCCGCTGAATTTCTTCAACAACTGTTCGGCAAAAAAGACTGCCACGACCGAACCCATCAGGGTCGTCACATTGGCCCAGATCAGAGCGCGTCGGTAATTCGTCGTGCCGCTGCCAAACAGGGTGGCGACACCCTTAAAGTTGTCATTCGCTCCGTTGGCGAACGCCAGCAGCACCACGGCGATCAGGATCAAAAAGGTCATCAGATAGGTGTGCCCGCTGGAAAGAACCGCGTGAGGGCTTCGTGGTACTCGAAGTCAGTCACGAGACGACAGCCGATTAGACCGCCATCTGACTCTCATTAGAATGTCAGATCGACGCACATTCTTCAAGGCATCCCCGGTGGATGGCGCCTCCGGGTGCAGGTCGACGCATCACAAACCGGCCCCACACTTTGACATTCGGCGCGAATGTCACCAAGCTAGTATGATGTCAACAGGTAGAATCCTGCTTCCGCTGACCTGTCTCGCTCTGCTGAGCGCAGCGGTCGTATTCATCTCACCTGAGATGCTCCGGCAGGAAAATGTGCCAGCCATTGCTGTCACGCCGCCTGAGGTAGAGATCGTCCGAGTTACGCCAGAAGCGGATGCACCTGGCTCGCAGCCCCCTCCGAAACTCACCGCGGTTGCCGATCCACACGTCAATCCATCGCCAAAGTCGACAGAACCCAAGATTGCCCGCGACACAGCCGGGGCATCACCTTCCAGTTGGCAAGACCCTTTTGCCTCTGATCTCTGGGATGCATCAGGTTGGACGTTTACTCCGCAATCGATGCGCCCCGCCGGCATTGGACCAGCCTCAGCGACGTTTCTTCGCCACTATCACAAGCTCATGTTCGAATGTGACATACTGGGGGCCGAGGAACCCGGTAGCACTTTTGAGCTGCAGTTGGCGACTCGGAATGCGCAAGTCGTGATGAGCTTGATTCTCAGCGACGGACGCCTTTCAGTTGTGGCGACTGAAAATGGACTGGCGCAGGTGGTCATCGAAAAACCACTCACCGTCCCCCTGTCGAACAAGACCGCACGACAGTTGCGTGTGGTCGCGACCGGGAACCGCATCGTCATCAGTTGGGACCACAAACGCTTCTTGACGACGGAACAACTCGCCGCACAGTCCGGCCGCGAGATCGTCTGGTCAATCCATACCGCAGGCGCCGCATACCAGATCACCCAACTACGGGTTGAAGGCGACTAGCGCTTGACGAATCACTTCGCTGAAATCGCCATCTGCAGCGGTCGCAATACCTGCTCGACGACGTGCTGCTCCAACAGTTCGGCCGTCTTCTCGGCGATCACTTCCATGGCCGCCTTGAACGACGATTGGGCTGGCAGGCTGCCGTATTGCCGTACTGTAAAGTAGACGCTGATTGGTTCCTCAGGGAATTCTCGGCGGCGCACGTGGTGTGCGTTCGTCCGCGTTTCCACCATCAGCCGCGCCTGCAGGCGGCAGGCTTCATCCAGCGTCATCGTGATCGACGGCTCGAAGTTCAGCGGCTGGGCACCGGGAATATTGAGCAGGCTTTCCAGGGCGGGTGTAAATCCGAGTGCCTCGGCAATCAGCGCGTCGTGATTCCCACGGTACACGTAGTCGAAGCCGAGCATCAAATCCAGGGCTTCGCAGTCCAGCGGGCTGACAGACAGCATGTAGGGAATCAAATCCAGCACCAGCAGATGTTGTTCAAGAGCCGCTTCGGGATTCGGCGGATTGACATAGCCGCTGCAGATGCGGCGCGATTCGATCGTCACCCAGCGGTAGTGTCCTTGTTCTTTGTCTTCTTCCAGGACAAAATCACCACTCTCGCGGGTGTAGAAATTGCGCATGGTCGGATAGGACTTCTGAATCCGCTCAAAAAATCCCAGTACCGTTTCTCGGCTCGCGGGAAGTTGCATCTCGGTATTGAGGTGCATATTGATGTAATAGTCGTCCGCCAGGGACTCGTAGGATTGCATGAAGGATACCTCAATGAGGTCCCAGCGACTGGATTCGCAGGCTGGAAATGGATGGACCGCATGTGGCCGTGGGATTGGGAACTCGACTTAATGACCGCCAGCGGTCTGTGAGGATTATATGAAGGGTGTCCGCGTGGGTCAAAGAGGCGCTCAGCAGATCGCCTCAAGTCCTGAGTTGCTCAAGGTTTCAGTGTTTGCGACTGCACTTGGGTATTGGGCCCTGCTGGGGCGGGACAAGCTGTTGTATGCCATCACGGTCGGCCAGCCCGACGCGCGTGCGGCCCAGTCTTCGTTTGCCAATCCGTTTGACGGTCTGCCCATCGACCCGATGGTCAGCGATTGGTATCCCGGACTGCGGCAGCGGCTGGAACATTATGCCGCCGGTGATCGAGTGAAGTTTGATGATATCCAGCTTTATCATCCGCCGCGTACGTCGTTTCAACAACAGGTTGTGGACGTGACGCGAAAACTGAAGTACGGCGAAACCATTACCTATGGGGAACTCGCCGCCCGAGCCGACCGTCCGCGTGCGGCGCGCGCTGTCGGGACTGTGATGTCTTCCAATCGCTTTCCGATCATCATCCCGTGCCATCGTGTCGTCGGAGCCGGCGGCGGGCTGGGAGGCTACTCTGCCCCGCAAGGTCTGAGCTTGAAAACCCGGCTGCTGGAACTCGAAAGCGAATAAGCTCCACCCCCAAAGAAACAAATCGGCCGCCGGGATGGCCGGCGGCCGATGGCTGTCGAATCAAGTTGTCTGAACATCGGATAGTCAATCTGGCGGAAGCAAGTCTGATCTCATTAGCGGAACGGACTACCAACCGTATCCGCCATAATAGTTCGACTGGTACATCCCGCCATACGGGACCGCATAGCCGGTGTTCATCGGCATGCCATAGCCGTATCCGCCCATCGCTCCGTATCCGCCGACTGCCCCGTAGCCACCCACGACGCCGACAGCTCCGACGGCTCCGTACCCTCCGTAGTAGCCACCATATCCGCCATACCCTCCATAGCCATATCCGCCGTATCCGCCATACCCACCGTAACCGACGCCGCAGCCGCCGCCATAGCCGCAATTCGTCACTGCGGGGAAGTACGGCCGCACATAATACGAATTACAGCCCGAGTAGCACGACCCGAAGAAGCAAGCTGTTTTTGTTCCAGCCTGATCCACGTTTGCCGTCTGTGGAGCCTGCGGGCCAATGAATCGCTGAGCGACCGCCGGCGCTGCCGCTGCCGTTGAACCAGGGCTAACTGGACGATAATTCCCGGCTTCCGCCGTACCCGCCGACACGCCGCTCCAGCCCAGCACGGCGATCGTCAGTAGGGTGTGCAATTTCTTCATGATTTGAACTCCTTCACTCTGCTCTCTCTTTGAGCAAACACGCGGATCAGTCCGCTGAGACCTGTCTGTCGCACCCTGCGTCAGACGGTGCATCATTAACGCAACACGCGTGCCAATTCGCGAACTCATCCTTCTTCAAAAAGTCGCGATATAGAAGAGGTGTCAACGTGTTTGGAGACGGCCATTTGTTAAAATGTACTGTTTGTCAAGTGTCGTTTTTACATTTCTGCAATGTAAAAGATGCATTCTGCGACTTTGTGGATCGCATTGATTTTTACGACCATCGCCTCGTTTGAAATAATGTCTGTTTTGGGTTTGTAGAGTTCAGTCGCATTATGTGGTTTTAAAAGACTGAATCGCATCTGTGTGTTTCATTGATTGTGTGTAAGTGTCTTTTAATATTATAGTTGTGCTGATTGATCGTGATTCTGTTGTCGGTCTGTTCGATTTGGCATGTGAGATGCGTAGAGAGTGTGTCAATGTGACTCGCTGCAGGGGGTCGGTAGTGTAGAAAACTCCTGAATGGAATCGCGGCTCACTCCTTAAAACGGATTTTCAGTCAGAAAGAAGCATGATTATGTTGGTACTCACACGCAAGCGGACAGAAATGATTCAAATCGGCGAGAACATTTTTGTCAAAGTGATCCAGACCGGCCGATCCACCGTTAAGATCGGGATTGAAGCACCCTCGGATGTGCGGGTTTTGAGAGGGGAACTGGTCGGTGATGAGAAGCAGAAAGCCATCACCTCGTTGGCGGATCTGCTCCAGGCTCGCCATAGCCGGATCGACTTGGCGGACGTCGAATTGGCCGCTCATTAGGTTTGCCAGAACTGGCCACTGATAGCCGGGCAATCCCCGGTGGGACACAACGAAAAATCCCCTTCAAATTTACAGGCTCAAGATGGCCTTCAGGCAGCGAGCCTCACATAGGAACTGTGATCATGATCACGACGATATTCGGAAAACTGACCAGCAGAATGTTCAAAAGTTTTGGGTGGTGGCAATTCCTCGTGCTCTCCGGCGTCTGTGCCTGGTTGAGTACCCCGGTGGATGCTCAGCAGAATACGTATCAGCCTTCGTACGGCGCACCGGTTGACAATAGCTTCAACCAGGACGATGGGGACACCTTCCCGCAGTCTGGCGGCTTCTTGCGGAACCGGGCTCCCGATCAAGGGCGTGGTGATGACCAGGGCAGCCAGTTCCCACGGCAGACGCAGGATGGCTGGGGAGTCGGTGGCAGCTACGGTCCCCGCACCAGCCGTTACCGGTCGCCCGCCAATGAAGACCCGCTGTTCGTGAGTCCCCGCCATCGACGGCCAAGTCAACCGGCGTCTGGTTATCAGGGGCCAAGTTATTCGAACCCTGGCTTCGAGGGCCCTGCCCCGCAGTCGCCGAACTCGAATGACCAGGGTCCGGCGTTTCAATCGCCAAATTTCCAGACGCCGAATTTTCAGGGGCCTGACTATCAGGCTCCCGGCTACCCGACTCCCAGATTTCAAGCCCCCGGTTTTCAAGGCCCCAGCTATCAGAATCCTCAGCCGCGACAACAGCCTGCGGAACAGGCCGTCAATCCGGTGCAGGAGGCCCAGACTCGCATTACGCGACGTTATCAAAACCAAGGGTTCCTCTCACTGTTGAGTCTACCGCCGCAGCAGTCGGTGGCCTTGTATAGCGAAGTCATGCAGATGATCAACACCCGCCACCTCGAACCGTCGACTCCGCAGGTCCGAGTGCAGAAAGCCCTGAGCAATCTGATGCTTGCCCTCGAGGTCCCGGCCTTCGTGCAGACGAACCGGTTGATGCTGCAACCAGTGACCGTGCAGGCTTATCGCCAGTCGTTACAGCAGGCAATGCAGGCTCCGGTACAGTCGGAACAAGACGCCGCGAACATGCTCAATTGGGCCATGCAAATGTCTCACCAGCAAATCGGACTGCGACCGGCCGCGACCGCTCTCGAATTTGTCTACGGCGCGGTGGAATCGCTCGATAAGTATTCGGCCTTCGTGCCGCCGGAACGCACACCTGGTGCCAGCTTGCAGTTGGAAAGCAATCTGGTCGGGATCGGCGTGCAGATCGAAATGAAGCCGCAGGGGGCCGAAGTCGCCAAGGTGATCTCCGGCAGCCCGGCCCAAACTGCCGGCCTGCAGAACGGTGATGTCCTGCTGGCTGTCAGCGGCCAGCAACTGGCGGGGGCGAGTGTCGATCAGGCCGTGGAGTTGATCAGCGGTCCCGCCGGTTCGCCAGTCGTCCTGGGGGTGCAACGTCAAAGCCAGAGCCCGTTCACGGTCACGGTCACTCGTCAGGCAATTCAACTCCACGCCGTCAACGACATTCAAATGTTGAACGGCACGCCTGTCGGGTACTTCAAGCTCGACAAGTTTACCGGCACGGCGACGGAAGAAGTGGAAAACGCCATGCAGCAACTTTATCAACAAGGCATGCAGTCACTCATCATCGATCTGCGAGGCAACCCGGGCGGACTGTTGACGGCTGCGATCCAGATCTCCGACAAGTTCTTGCCCCAAGGCACCATTGTGGCGACCCGCGGCCGGACTTCAGCAGACAACACCGAAGAGCACGCGACCAAGGACCATACCTGGAAGATCCCGCTGGTCGTCCTGGTTGATCACAACAGTGCGAGTGCCAGTGAAATCTTCGCGGCCGCCATCCAGGAGAATCAGCGTGGAGTCGTCGTCGGCCGGACCAGTTATGGCAAAGGGACAGTCCAGACGCAGTTCCCACTGCAAACCGCCGGCTGCAGCCTGCGAATCACAACCGCCAGGTTCTACTCACCGTCGGGCCGAGTCATGGCCGGCAGTGGCGTCGTCCCCGACGTCCAGGTTCCCGAGAGTTCCGGCAACAATCCCGCTTTCGGGATCATGGACCAGGATGTCCAGGCGGCCTTGAACGTCGCTCAGCAAGGGGGCCTGCAACGCAATCAGAACCTCAGTGGCATGCAGGGCTATGCACAGCCTAGAATTCCTCAACCATTCGTCCAACCCCAGTACCTGCCCACGGGCCGCTGAAGAGACTGAGTTTCGAGAGTTAAGAATGTCAGAAGTGCCAGTGTCGTCAAAAGTGCCAGCGTCATCAAAAGAACCGGTGTCAAAAGCAGCAGAATAACAATAGACCTGTCTGAGATCCGATGGTCACGACGGCCATCAGTCTCACAGCAATCTCAAATCTCAGGGAGCCTGAAACGTGAGAGACCGACAATTCGCCCCCCACCAGGGATCCTAAAACCCGGCTCACGGAACGCGAGCCGGGTTTTAGTTTTTCTGGAGACCGCTCCCTACCCGATCCATCTACACTGACACGGGCAGCACTTGCGAGACAGTGCGGTCCTTCGGTGTCGGGCAGGAGGTCGTAACGGGAATGACAATGTCACAAGATATTCCGGCGAAGCCGGTAAAGTCGACGAGGGATTTATGACGACAACTCTTGACCAAGATAAAACACCGTGCTACCATTCTGACTCACTCGTCCCAAACAGACCTGCGACAAGACGCAAGTCAAACCGTCCAAGGAAGTTGCAACAACGTCAACATCCACTTGGGCGATTCACAAGACGCAGTTCGTGCGAGACGAATGAATCTCTGTCAGTAAACATTCCCCGATAGCTCAATCGGTAGAGCGAGCGGCTGTTAACCGCTAGGTCGTAGGTTCGAGTCCTACTCGGGGAGCTTCTTAAGTCCTGCCGAATCCTACACTTAGGATACCTGCCCACGTTGGGAAGTGCGGCCTGAAAATCGAGCATGCGGGTAGTACTACCCGCATGCTTCATGAATCAGGAGCATCACTGTGGGTATCCATACTCCGTCCTACCGACTCCACAAGGGTAGCGGGCAGGCCCTCGTTGAAATCAACGGTCAACGAATCTATCTCGGCAAACATGGCTCGGCTGGCAGCCAACAGAAGTATCGCCGCGTAGTCGGTGAGTGGCTCGCCAGTGCCAAACTGCCTCCGTCTCAGCTGCAGGCTGAGACTGCCACCAGCGTTAACAAACTCTTATTGGCATTTCTCCCATACGCGGACGAGCGGTACCTGAAAAATGGTCGCCCTACCAGCGAGCCTCGCAGCTTTCGCGTCGCGCTCAGGCCAGTCAAGGAACTCTATGGCCTGCTCCCCGTAACCAGTTTCGGTCCCCTGGCTTTGATCGCCTGCCGTCAACGACTAATCGAACAAGGGATCTGCCGCAAGCGGATCAATCAGCATGTCGGCCGCATTCGCCAGGTATTCAAGTGGGGTGTCGCGCGAGAACTGGTCCCAGAAACTGTCTGGCGCGCGTTGTGTGCCGTGACCGGCCTACGTCGCGGAGAAGCCCATGAAACGCGACCTGTGAAATCGGTCTCAGAAACTGCTATCGCTGCAGTCCAACCATATCTGACACCGCAGATTTGGGCCATGATACAACTTCAACTCTGGACTGGCTGCCGTCCTGGAGAAGTCTGTCAACTGCGTCTCGCCGACATCAACATGACCGGAACAATCTGGGAGTACCGTCCGTCGTCCCACAAGACAGAGCATCATGGAAGAGAGCGTGTGATTTTTCTCGGACATCATGCGCAGGACGTGCTGCGGGCTTGGTTGGGCGCCGACCCGTATGCATTTCTGTTTTCACCAAAGGCGTCGCGTGAGTGGCACTTGGCGCAACGCCGCGCGTCGCGTCAAACGCCCCTAACCCCCAGCCAGGAACGGCGAAAAAGGAAGTCGCGTCCTAAGCGAACTCCGGGCGATCACTACACAACGCTGGCGTATGGCCATGCCATCAGTAAGGCCTGCGAGAAGGCATTCGGGATGCCGCCGCACCTTTCACGTATTTCCAAACAATTGACCGAACCCCAAATCTCGGTATTGAAACAGCAAGCGGCGGAGTGGCGTCAAGCACACTGCTGGAGCCCGAATCAATTACGGCATACCGCAGCCAGCCGGATTCGAGCCGCGTACGGGATTGAAATGGCGCGGATTATCCTGGGACACTCGTCCGCTGTCACCAGCGAGATCTATGCGGAAATGGACTGGGAAAAAGCACGCAGTGTGATGGCCGAGATTGGTTGACAAGCGGGTGCCTCGAACCTGAGATTGGCATTCGCTCGTCAACTTGTCCAGACACACAGTTTTATTTGAAAACAGTTTTCTTCAAAATTTTGAGTTCTTCGGGGGAACGATGGGCTTGACAATCAAAATGACAGTGCTAATTATGACTTCAGCTGGACTTGTGTTGGTCGAAAATGATTGACGCACGTCGTGAAGCAACGCTCGTCAGCGATAATAGACCTCTGCCTACCGTGTGACCGACAACAATGTGTCGCCTGCGATAGCCGGATTGGGGCGATTAGTGGTGCGAATCATCGCAGCACGAGATCTGCTACCTGAGGTGCGAGCGTGCAGGTCAGAATGCAATGACCTGGTCAGTAGTTGCAAACAGCATCGGGACCAATCGCTTACTTACGGTGCCATGTTTGATCTACACATGTGGCCTCTTAATGTGCCATGCCGGAAGAACTCCAGTGATGGAGCTCCGAACCTCTTGTAAGGACTCAAGGGGTAAGGAGTAGTGGAGAGCGTGTCATCTTTCAACTGACAGCGCTTGACACCCTACTGGGCTGACCACAAACCAGCCCAGCCAACCCGACCGCCTGTAGGAAACGGGCGTTTGGGCAGGTGGATCTAGCTGCAGCGATCTGCATAAATCCTCCCCAGGTGACTGCGTATCACCCCGCAATCACCTTAAATCGGACCTGTACGTCGCACGTTGCCACCGGTGCCACTCACTCGACAAATTGAAATCGCTGCTAGCGATCCTTTGATTTTCCGACAGTGTCACCGCGCAGGTTGCGTGCCTCTTTCCGCGTGACCGCTGTTCCCAAACACTAACAAGGGATAGAAGAGAGCATTCCTTAACCGTGTCTCCAGTCGGACCACGGGTCAAGCCAACTTTCACACGCAAGTTTCCCTCATTTTGAGGATCCGATTCATGAACCGTGACCAAACAAACAAAGAAACTCTGACGATGCAAGCTCCCACTCCCGTCAATCCGCCTGTCCCGCCGGCTGGTGACCAAACAAACAAAGAACCTCTGACGATGCAAGGGGTCGCTGACGTCATGAATGTCAGTCGTCCTACGGCATGGCGATGGGCGTTGACGGGTGTCAAAGGTGTCAAGTTGATTTCCTACCTGCATGGGGGCCGCAGAGTTGTGGATTCAGCAGACTTGGAAAAGTTTCGACAACAACTGAAGCAGAGACCGTTAGGTACGAACTGCGAAACTAGCATGAAATCCGGCGAAACAATCCACAGCAATGAAGCGTTGGCGGCTGACGAGGCACTCGAGAGTCTGCTGACTCGTCCAGCGCAGCGGCAAAACCGGCCCCCGCGGACGATCAATAGTCGGACCGAATCACAATAAGCGGCTGACAACGGGACTTACTTCACGCGGGTCCAAAAAACCGACCCTTACCCACATTCAGCAAAAACACCGGAGTCTCGAAGAATACTATGACATCAGCTCATTTCAATAATCACCACAACGCGGAGCCAGCAAGTACACGGTCGACGCTCACCGAAGATCGACATCAGCCGGTAGAAAACACCCTTTCGTACATCCCAATTCCAGTTGACGAACCGCAGCGCAATGGAAACAGTTCCCAAAGCACGTCGACTCTTGGCCCGCATGTACAGGAACAAACGGGGACATCTCGCCACTGCGACGACCGACAACTCTTAGAAACATTGTGCGCTCAACCTTTTGTGGTTGCCGTGGACACGGAGTATGAGGGGACGGTGACGTTGCTGGTTCAAGCCGCGGCGCGCCTACCCAACGGCCAAATTGCGATCCAACTTTATGCATCCAACTTAATACCTGCTCAACCCGACGACCTAGCGAATCGGTTGCCCGACAGTCTGGACGAGATCGTGCTACGGCCGGCATGCTGTATGGACGTCGAGATGACCCCCGGCTACTTAATAGCTGACTTACTGTGCCTATCCAACTACTCTCGGCTCTCGCTCGACGAGGGCAACACGCGTCTGAAAGACAGGAATGAGCGAATTCCGAATGGCGTCTGGAATGAGCGAGAACAGATCTGGAAGCTTCCGCCTGGAATTGTTCTGAGGCTCGTTGGACACTTTCTCCCAGCTGATTTTACACGACTTTTCAGCTCCGACTTCTACGAACGAATCCTGGGTGCAAACAATGGCCGCCGGACTAGCTTACACCTGGTCGACCGCGGGGGACTAAGGCTCATCGGAACTTCCCAATTCAACAGTCGACCGACCGTGGAATACATTCGCACCGAGGATGGCAGTATGTTCCAAATCCGAATTGAATTGTTCGACACCAATTCGACATTTGGCCCGATGAAATTGGAGGCAGCTGCGAAAGTTTTCGGCAATTTGGACAAGTTGGATATGGGACTTGACAAGTCCAGGATGTTGCATGAATTCCAAACGAATACGCTGGCAGCTTACACCTATGCGGCTTGGGATGCCCCAGTGACCCTATTGACGTACGAGGGTATGTATCGAGCCGAATGTGAACTGCGCCGAGCGTTTGGCTTGGAGGAACTGAGCAGGTCAAAGTTTCGACCGACGATTGGCAGGCGCGTCGCAGACTTTCTTGCAGACGCACAAGCGCAAGCCGCGACGGAATCGAAGTTGCTGTCGAAACGCTCTGCTTTCAGGAAGTTGCAAACTGGTGCCTCGTCTTTAGCGCTGGCGCAACAGTCGAGTATCAAATTTGCGGCCCAAGCAGGTGCTGTTCACGGCGGCTTGCTGATAAACAGATCATCGCATTGTCTCATGCACGTAGCGCCAGATCAACTATTTGACGTCGATATCGTAGGCTGCTACGCCAACATCATGAGTGGCATCCACATTTATACAGGCAGTCCGATACTGTTAATGCCGGGAAATGCCAAGATGAGTCTTTCGGAAGCGGTGCAGTACTTAAGCACTCATTCCCCCCAAGACGCCTGGTATATTCGCGTTACAGGCGACGTTGAGGCGATGCTAAACGTACTGATACCAAGCACACGTGGTGCTACCACAGTCGACAACTACCGACGTCAGGTACGTATCGACGATCGCAAATCAGAACAATCCCAGGCGAAGCACTCCGCGCGACTCTATGCACGTCGAATTGAGAGTGGCATCGTAACTATGTCGACTCTGCACGTCATCAATCTGCTACCTTGCGAGGCCCGCGAGGAGCTTCTTAATCTGCCAGTGGAATCGATGGTCTTTTATCCGCACCCGCTAATCGCAGCAAGTGCTGGCGCGTTTGATCAGATTTCAGCCGAGGTTAAATCAAACGACCTACCCTTCCGTCAGACGATCGATCTGACGAGGCTTGAGAGAACTACAAGAGAAACCTTCGGACACATGAATGTATCACTCCAATTTGATCTCGGTAGTTTAATAACGCGGCTTCAGACACAGCGAGCTGATGCCATCAAGCAATTCGGTAAAGGGAGTGCTGCTGAGCTCGCGGCCAAGCTGACGATCAACACGATTTACGGCAACCTGGTGAGTCCTCATATGGTGACGCAAAACGTCGTCGCCGGAAATGTGATCACAGCCTACGGACGATCCATAGCCTACGTCCTAACGCTGGCACTCAATTCCGTGCAGACCATAACTGATGGAGCGACCTATCGCCGTGACAGGGTCCCAGGTTGCACGCTGAGAGAGTGCTTGCAAATCCAGCCGGAATACCCACTGCGGCATGCCGATGAAGCAAGCAAGATCACTTTTCTCCCGCCAGATGAAGTGCCCAGTCTTGACGATCCTAAGTTTAACGCATGGCTTCGGCGACATGTCAAGATGTTTTTTGAGATCGACGATGACACAGTTCTGGAGGCGATTCTGCCGGTCACTCTCGAGCACAAAGAGATTTCGAAGTCGATTAAGTCCTTTGACGCCCTTGCAGTGGATGGCGCCGGCAATAATGTCAAGTTTGTGTCGGTCGAAGACGAACTTGTCATGAAAGACGCGAAGATGCGAGGTTACGGAAAAGCGAGCAAAGCGTGCATCGTGGAATGGATAAAAGAGTCCTACACGGACACCAGTGTCTATACTCCCGCCCCCGTTACTCAAGATGTGCAATTACTCACGCTTAATCCAGCTATGGAAGCGGTACGTCGCTTTGTGAAAACGACCGGCGAGTCCGTACAATCTGTTGGATTGCCACTCGGGCAGAGCGTTTCAAAGGTTCGGCACTTCTGTGCGATCAAATCGTCAGCCTACATTTACGATAACCCACATCAAGAGCACGTGATCAAGCGGAACTGGATAAAAGCCGAAGACAAACTTGGACACGGATTAGAGTCAATTCTTCTCCGAAGGTCCGACAAGCGGCGAAGTTTCAAGAATCTGACTGAGTTTGCGGAGTTTCTCTATCACTTGATTCGCTCCGGAAAAACAGATCTGACAAAAGCTCTGTCGCTAGACCCCGATCGACTCGCGACGATTCGTTGCATTCTACAGCCTTTGATTGACTGCCGGGATTCCCAACGCGCCAGCACCGAAGAAGCTCTACACGAGGCAATGCGGTTGATAGCTGGAGAGAATAATTGTGTCCGACCAGTCTGGTAATAGACTGCGAATCCTTACGCGAGGACGCCCCCTTCACAGTGTACTACCGGTCGATCTTCGTCACGGTCCGCGACTTCCTGCACGACGAGGCGATGGAAGGTCACGAGCGGATCCTGCAGCACTATCTCAAGCCGGATCTGCTGATCATCGATGACATGGGAATGAAGCAGTTGCCGAAGCGCTCGGGCGAGTACTTGTTCGAGATCATCA
>CAMAVF010000040.1 GCA_945861445.1 Planctomicrobium piriforme
CGATCACACTACCACCCTCGCCCTAAGTTGTTACAGTGTCAATAGAAAAGACTCGCTGACACCTGGTGTCAACGAGTCTTTGGAAGCGGGCGAAGGGGATCGAACCCTCGACATCAACCTTGGGAAGGTTGCGCTCTACCACTGAGCTACACCCGCGTTGGAGTATCGTGATGCAAAGTTGCTCCCGATGGTAGGCAACGATACTCCGCTGTTTGCTGTAAGTCAAGGATTGGGATTTGTCCTTGGTCCTTGGTCAGTTGTGCTTTGGATTTGCGTTTTTACAAAGGACAACTGACCAAGGACCAAGGACAATCTGGTTGGCTTTCGGCCAAAATTGCCGGTCTTGTCGGAAATTGGATTTTCGGCTACAAGACCCGTTGCGACAAGGATGTACGCCCGATTCCAAGGTTTCGTCTGTAGCCCGGATCGGTAGTTTTCATGATGCAGGCGCCAGAGGCTGCTTGAGCACGGATGCTGAACCGCTTACGACGTTGGATCTGCCCTGACCTGGCGATTGACCTGGGGACCGCGAATACGCTGGTGGCGATTCACGGACGGGGGATCGTCATCAATGAGCCCTCCGTGGTTGCCCTCCAGAAGGGAACCCGGAAAGTTCTCGGTCGCGGCACGGCGATCGGGAAGCTGGCCAAGCAGATGCTCGGGAAGACGCCCGATACGATTTCGGCAGTGCGGCCCATCAAGGATGGTGTGATCACCGACTTTGAATTGTGTGAGGCCATGCTGCGGTACTTCATTCAGAAGGCGCTCCGTTCGAGTCACGGATTCCGGCCGCGAGTGATTATTGCGGTGCCGGGTGGGATCACCCCGGTTGAGAAACGGGCGGTATTCAACAGTGCCGAACGGGCCGGTGCCGGGCAGGTGTTCTTGATCGAAGAGCCCAAAGCCGCCGGGATTGGTGCGGGGCTACCCATTGCCGAACCCATCGCGAGCATGGTTTGCGATATTGGCGGCGGGACCACCGATGTGGCGATTCTGAGTCTCACGGAAATTGTCGCGGGAAAGTCGATTCGCGTCGCGGGCGATGAACTGGATGATGCGATCGTCGAGTATCTGAAGCAGCAGTTCTCGTTACGGATCGGCAATCAACAGGCCGAACAACTGAAGATCGAACTGGGGAGCGCCTATCCTCTCGAACAAGAGCTGACGAGCGAAGTGCGGGGCCTGGACACGATCAGCGGTATCCCACGAAAGGCGTTGATCACCAGCGAAGAAATCCGCGAGGCGCTGCGTGAGCCGGTCACCGCGATTTTGAACTGCATCAAGAATGTCATTGAACATTGCCATCCCGAACTGGTGGCGGACCTTGTGGATAACGGTTTGGTGTTGACGGGTGGCGGGGCACTTCTCCGTGGCCTGGATCTGTTCCTCAGCGAACAGTTGGGGATACCAGTCCGGGTGACCGACGATCCGCTGACGACGGTGGCTCGGGGAACCGCAATTTGCCTCGAACATCTGAGTGAATGGCGCGACAGCCTGGATACCGGTGAAGGGTGATCCGGGTTGGTTGCCCGTCTGGCATTTGTGAGGAAGGGATAGCAGCCTGTTGAAAAAGGTGTCTGGAACTCTCCGAACGGCGAAAAAACGCTCGATTCCGTGTGGTTGGCAAAGTTCCAGACACCTTTTTCAACAGGCTGATAGGGGAAGACGGCCAAGAGTGGCCATTCTACGAACAACCAAGGCTCCCGACTCGGCGAGTCGGATGACATCATGCGGCGTTCCGGCTTATTTTCCTGGTTGATCACGACTCTCGCCCTGAGTGCGATGGCGCTGGGATTGTTGTCGCTGCCAGCCGATTTTTCGCGGCCAATCCGCTTGGCGGGGCGCGATCTGTCACGGCCGGGTCAAACAGTCACGCGCGCGGGAATTGAGTTGTGTCAGGCTGGTTGGAGCATGGTTCGCAACTGGCAGGCTCGCCGCGTGCAATTGGATCGTTTGCAGGAACAACTGGCGATCCAGGCGAACCGGGAACGGGATTACCAGGCGCGAATGTCGGAATTGACTCGCAGACTGGAACGTGCCGAGGCGCAGGTGGCCGCGAAGTATTCCGGCACTCCGACTCAGCCGCTCGTAGTTCCCAAGCTGGTTGCGGCCCGCGTGCTGAGTAGTGAAACGGTGGCCCTGATGGCTGGCCGCAAAGGACCTGGGTCTCGATTACTGAGCACCGGGACGTCTCAGGGAGTCGGCGAAAATCTGCTGGTTTTGGATCAAGGCCGGCCCACTCTGGATATTGGAACGGATCACGGGATCGCCATCCATCAGCCGGTGTTTGCGGGTGAGGTGGTCCTCGGCCGGACTGCGAATTGTGGCAGTTATTCGTGCTCGCTGCAGGCGGTCACGGATGCCAAGTTTCAAAGTCCCGCGCAACTGTTGCGTAAGACTGAATCGGGCTGGCAGGCAGGGGCGGAAGGGGTCATTGAAGGGACGGGAAGCGAACGGTGCCGGTTGACGGGCATTGGCTCCAGTCAGTCAGTCGCCGTGGGAGATGAGGTCTACACTCCGGCCGCCGACCCCCTGCTGGCGGGTCAACCTGCGGGATCCGAGAGCGAGAATACGGTCATGCCGCCGCCCATGTTCTACGGGCATATTGTCCAGGCCAAATTCAACCCCGGGGCGACCTATTGGGAGATCGAAGTTGAGCCGGCCGCGATGAATGTGCGGCCGACTTTTGTCTGGGTACTGAAGCCGGAAGTGAATGCCGTCCGCATGCTGGGGAATTAGGAATTCGACAAATTCGCACGCCGTGGACTGAAACTTACGGCTCCTTTTCATCGTCCCTGGCGGGACTCAGGTCGAACACGATTCAGCGATGAAGCCTTATTTACTATTGCTGGCCGGGTATCTGGCGTTTGTCTGGCAGGCGTCGCTGCGGCCGGAACTGGCCTGGAACGGATATTCGCCGAACTTCCTGGTGCTGGCGCTGCTGCTGGCTCTGTGGTCTTTGACCGATCTCACGGCCTTGGTGGCAGCGGCCGGGTTAGGGTTGCTGTCCGATTGCCTGGCGAATGGAAGTCTGGGCTCTGACATGTTCTGCTTCCTGATCGTGGCGAACGTATTGCAAATGGTCTGTCCCCCGCGGCTGGTCCGGCATCCCGGTTGGTTGCTGGGATTGGCCCTGCTGGCCACGGTGTTGATTGAAGTCTCGACGATGGCCTTGCGTGGGACTTTAAGTCGGGACATCTCGATGCCGACGGACATCTTGCGCTATGCGCTGACGACTTTCGGCGATGGATTGTATTCGGCACTGCTGGCTGCCGTGCCCGTACTGGGAATCATCGCCTGGGGCCGAAGAACGACGGACTCGGGGCACCAGCCGGCATTGAACCGCTGGCATCGCCTGACATCGTAGAGCAATCAACAAAGGACCAATGACAAAGGACAAAGGACCTTTGACCGTATGCTAAACCGTGCTGTCAGTTCACTGCACCATGACGATGAAGGGACCGGCTTGCTGGGTTTTGCCTGGCAAGTTGACCGGTATCCGCTCGTCCGGCTGGCACTGTTGTTTGCGGTGATCGTCTGCCCGCTGGTGGTGGTGGGATGGCGAGTCGGCAGGTTGCAGATGGAATTGGCGGGAGTCTATGCGAGCGAGTTCTCGCGGCTGACGGAACAGTTGGAAGAGATCCCCTGTCTCGCAGGAAGAATCCTGACCGCAGATGGCCAGATCGCGGCCGAGGACGTTCCCAGCCTGGAAGTCCACGTGCACTATCGGTGGATCGAAGAGCCTCCCGATCCGCGGTGGGTCAAGCAGAAGATCATCGCGCGAATTCCCCGAGCAGAACGCCGCAAACCGGAACGCATCCAGACCGAAATCGAACGGTTTCTGGCCGAACGGGCCGCATTGTGGCAGCAGTTGTCTGATGCGACCGGTGTGCCGGTATCCGAGCTGCAGACACGGCGGGCAGCTCATCAGCGCCGTGTGGAAAGCATGAAGAAAAAGGTCGAGCGAACTCGCGCCCTGGCGGCTCAGGAACCGTTGCCGCCCGTGGCTCCGACCTCGACCTGGCTGGGGTTTGCCCAGAACTTGTTCGTGGAATGGGTGGCGCAGGCCCCGGAAGCCAAGGCACCGGAGCAGATTGTGCTCAAAGAGGAACTGTCGTATTACCCGGTGGTTTCCGAGATCACCCCTGAGTTGCGGGGCAAGTTGAAGCAGCATCCGGAGCTGTATCCCAACCTGAGAATCGTGGACGTCACGCATCGCACGTACCCGCTGGGCAGCCTGGGATCGCACGTGGTGGGGTTTCGTAAGCCGCTGACGCAGGAAGAATGGGTGGCCCGGCAGTCTCATCTGCCGCAGGGCGATCCGCTGGGATATCAGCCGGGTGACCGCATTGGCCAGACGGGGATTGAACTGTTTCATGAGCGGCACCTGCGGGGCGTTCGCGGTCAGCGGAAGCTGTTGCTGAATTCGCAGGGTGAAATCGTCGAAGAGCGCGAGATTCGAGCCGCGCGACCCGGTCAGGATGTGGAACTCACCTTAAATCTGGAACTGCAGCGGCAGGCCGAACAATTGCTGCAGGACGCCGTCCATCCTCCTTCCCCGAAGACGACGAATGCGGGACAGCCTGAAGCGGCTCCAACGACCGTTGCACCCGCTCGCAGTGGCTGCATCGCCGTGATGGACGTGCGGACGGGCGAATTGCTGGTGGCCGCGAGCTGGCCGACGTTTGACATCAACGTCTATCTCAACGGAACCCCGGACGAGCGGCACGCGATTGAGGCCGACCCGAAGTTTCCGCTGTATCCGCGGTTGCACAAGATGACGCTGCCCCCCGGTTCAGTATTCAAGGCCTTGACGGCGACAGCGATGTTGCAGGGTGGCAAGCGGCAGGCACATGATCCGTTCGACTGCCAAGGGTACTTGGATCATCCGAACAAGCGACGCTGTCTGCCGTTTGTGCATCAGGGAGTCGGTCACGGTCCCGTCGACATGACGCTCGCCATGGCGCAATCCTGCAACGTCTATTTCTTTAACGGTGCTCGCGAGATCGGCGGCCGCCGATTGCTCGACAGTGCGGCGCAGTTTGGATTCGGGCAGCCGACGGGAGTGGATTTACCGATCGAATCGGCGGGCAATTTGCCGGCCATGCCGTGCGACTTTCTCGGCGTGGCCATCGGACAAGCTGCCCTGACAGTCACCCCGTTACAGATTGTGCGGATGATGGGAGCGATTGCGAACGGGGGTGAGTTATTGACCCCGCGATTGGCGAGACGGTCGGGCTCGACAGTGGTCTCAGAGGAGAGTCCGGCGGAATCTGCATCGACGTTGCTGCTCGCCCCACAAACACGTTCGATTCCCGGCGTGTCATCACAGACCCTCGCCGCAGTGCGGCAGGGCCTGGAGCAAGTCGTCGCCCATCCCCGAGGAACGGGCTACAAGACGGTGCGTATGCCCGAGGTCGCAATCGCGGGTAAGACCGGAACAGCGGAAGCACGCGGAGGCCAGGACCACGCCTGGTTCGCCGGCTACGTGCCCGCAGACCATCCCAGATATGCACTTGTCGTCGTGCTGGAGCGGGGGGGCTCAGGAGGCAGGATGGCCGGTCCGTTGGCCAAGAAACTGGTTCAGGCGATGCTGAAAGAAGGCGTGATTGATCAAGCACAGACAGTGACCCAGGTGGGTCATGAAGAGTGAGGGATATGTCCTTGGTCCTTGGTCCTTTGTCCTTGGTCATTAGGATTTGGGATTTCGTCATTCGTCATTTCCTCGACGTATTCTCGAATCGTGGTTTTCAAGCCTTCCACCAGGCTCGTCTGGGCTTTGAAGCCGAATGATTCGAACGCCCGGGATGTGTCGAGGCTGCGGCGGGGTTGGCCGTCTGGACGGGAGCTGTCCCAGATGACTCGCCCTTGATAGCCAGTCAGTTGGACGATCAGGGTAACGAGATCATGGATGGAGATTTCCTGGCCGGAGCCCAGGTTGACGGGCTCCGGAGACGAATATCTTTCTGCCGCCCGGATCAAGCCTTCCGCGCAGTCGTGGACATACAGGAATTCGCGCGAGGCTGAGCCTGTCCCCCAGACCACGATTTCCGGGGCTCCGACACTCTGGGCTTCTACGCACTTGCGGATCAGGGCCGGAATGACGTGACTGGAGTCCGGATCGTAGTTGTCTCCAGGGCCGAAGAGGTTTACCGGCAGTACGAAGATTCCGTTCAATCCGTATTGCTGCCGATAGCTTTGCAACATCACCAACAGGGCCTTCTTGGCGATGCCGTAGGGGGCGTTGGTTTCTTCGGGATAGCCGTTCCAGAGATCGTCTTCGCGAAAGGGGACGGGGGTGAACTTGGGATAGGCACACACCGTACCGACCTGCAGGAATTTTTCAATGCCATGCCGTCGGGAAGCCTCGATCAGGTTCATTCCCATTTGCAGGTTTTCGTAAAAGAACCGTCCCGGTTCGCGCTGATTGGCTCCGATCCCGCCGACCTGTGCCGCCAGATGAAAAATGATCTGCGGCCGGAAGTCGGCAAACAGACGTTCGACCGCTTGAGCGTCAAGCAAGTCATAGTCCTGATGCGTGGGAGTGGCGAGCGTGTCGCAGCCACGTTGACGCAGTCCCGCACAGAGGGCCCGGCCGAGAAAACCCGTGCCGCCCGTCACCACGATCCGCTGTCGTGCGAGCTCCAAGGTCATGCGTGAAGAACTCGGTGGGGGAAGGTTGCGATTGCGTACCGTATTCAAACAAGTGTCGCCCGAGACGACAATGAACCCCTACAATCAGCGCTTCGTCTGAGAGATCAATGCGTCCGGGAACCCCTTGGGTCCCTAATGTCCCTTATTCTGAGAGGCATTGAAAGGACGTCAATGACCAGGGATCAAAGAGCTTGAGAAAATTCGCGTGTTCGGTTGGTCGATGTGAATTCGTCAACAGATGCCAATCTGAAAACAAATCAGTAACTCGGAATGCGAAGGACACACGATGGTGACGGTCATCAACTTCTACTTTGTCGACGAAGACTTCGGTGAATTCTCCAACTTCGCTGCGTACCCAATCGAGCTTGATGGTCAGACGTGGCCGACGGCGGAGCACTACTTTCAAGCGCAGAAGTTCGCTGGTACGGACCATGCGGAAGCGGTCCGGCTGGAACCGTCTCCGATGAAGGCCGCGAAAATGGGACGTGACCGCAGTCGACCCTTGCGCCCCGATTGGGACGCTGTGAAAGATGACATCATGCGGACGGCCGTTGAGGCCAAATTCACGCAACATGAAGAACTGCGGAACTTGTTGCGTTCGACCGGCCAGGCAACGCTCGTCGAACATACGAAGAATGATGCCTATTGGGGCGATGGCGGCGACGGGACTGGCCAGAACATGCTCGGGAAAATCCTCATGGAACTTCGCGATCGCGCCTCTTCGTAGGCGAGCGTTCGGCGTAAGCCGGATGGTTTTTAGCGAGTTTCGGCTGTTCTTAACGGTATATGCAAATAGAGAACCTAATGCGACCTATAAAAAAGGTGCCGCGTGCTTGATTGACGTGAGTCGCCAACAACCATCCGGCTCACGCGGGACGCTCGCCTGGAAACGCTCATCACTCCGTGATGGCGCATGCATTAAGTCAAACCGCTCTGACTTGTTTACTTTATTCGGCGGACTGGTGTAGGAGTTGAGTCCAAAGGCCCGCGTTCTGGCGAACGCGGCTACGCATGCTGTCCGGCGAGCAACTGTCGCCAGGCTGGTGCGAAGTAGTGGGGGAGGTCGGAGGCGATGAGCGCGGGTTGGGATAAGTCGGCGGCGGCGAGGTCTCCGGCGAGGCCGTGCAGGTGGGCTCCCAGGCGGGCGGCGGCGAAGGGGTCGAGACCCTGGGCGAGCAGGGCGGTGATCAAGCCGGTCAGGACGTCGCCCGTGCCGCCGGTCCCCATGCCACTGTTGCCCGTCGTGTTGACGGCGACTCGGGTGCCGTCGGTGATGACTGTTCCGGCCCCTTTTAACAGGAGGACCACTTGGTGCCTGGCGGCGAATTCCACGGCGAGATCGATTCGCTGGCGTTGCACGGTGGGGACGTCGGAATTGATCAAGCGGGCGAATTCACCCGGATGAGGTGTCAGGATGCGCGGGCCGGCGGACTGGTCCAATAGGCCGGGTGATCGCGCCAGGATGTTGAGTGCGTCTGCGTCCATCACCAGCGGCTGCCGTACCGTCTGCTGTAGCCAGGTGAGAATGTCCGAGAGCTCGGCCGATTGACCCCAGCCGGGTCCGCAGGCGACAGCGCTCGCGTTGGGAAGGAGCTTTTCAAGGTCCGGCAGTGCGGCTCGAGAGAATTGACCGGCGGCCGTCGCGGGGAGTGCCAGGGTCATGTAGGAGGGCTCAAAGCTCGCCACGATGGGTTGGATGGGGGCGGGGACGGCGACCGTCACGAGGCCGGCTCCGCCACGCAACGCGGCGATACCACACAGGGCCGCCGCACCACTCATCCCAACACTGCCGGCGAGGATGAATGCTCGGCCAAACGTGCCCTTGTTGCCTTCGATCGGGCGGGCGGGAAGTTCGATGGGAGTGAGGACTAAGTCGTAGGTCATGATGGGGCCAGGGTCAACAGCAGAGACCTTTGATTTTGAATCACCCAGTTTCTAATGACTAATGTCCAAAAGGATCGTTGGGCAATTCGAACTGGTAGCGATCGTGCTTCTATTAATGTGCCGGAATTTGGCGACTTTCTGCCAAGGCTAACTTTACCGAGAACGTGCTGCCTTCATTGAGGCGGCTGGTGACTGAGATGCTGCCGCCGATGGCTTGGACTAGATGTTTGACAATTGATAGACCTAGACCGGTCCCCCCGACATCGCGCGAGCGGTGCCGGTCGACTCGGTAGAAGCGTTCGAAAATGCGTGGCAGATGCTGTTGTGGAATCCCAATGCCGGTGTCGCTGATCTCGATCATTGCCCAGTCCCCATCGATCCGCAGCGACAAGGTGACCCCGCCACCCGGCTCGGTATACTTTAACCCGTTATCAATCAAGTTATCGAGGATATGCTCCAGGGCATCTTCTTCGGCGAGGACTCGGAGTTCGGTGGCGATCGGCTGCATCGTCAGGTTGAGCCCCTTCCGCTGAGCCGTCTGCAGATGCCGTTCGTAACACATTCGGACGAGAGACTCGACCCACACTGGCCGTGGTTCGCGTAGCAGTGGTTCCGATTCCAGGCGAGCCAGCGAGAGCAGATCTTTTACCAATGCGTCGAGACGGGCCGTTTGTTCATTAATCGTTTGTAGAAACCGGTCGCGACACTGGATGTCGTCCACGGCACCATCGATCAAGGTTTCAATACAGGCTTGGATGGACGTGATGGGCGTCTTCAATTCGTGTGAAGCATTGGCGACGAACTGCTGGCGGACTCGTTCCAGACGCCGGAGTTCGGTGACGTCGGTCACCACGATGACGGCGCCGGCCAGTTCGTGGCCGTGGAAGGCAGACACGCTGAGGGCCAGGTCGCGACCGACAGGAGATCGCAGATGCATTTCACCACCGGCGGGAATCGATTTTTCCACCGCTTCCGCGACCCACGACTGCAACTGCGGCGAGCGGACCTGCTCCCACACCGGACGTCCGATGGCGGCCCCTTCACGCAGGGAAAAGATCTCGCAGGCGGCGACATTCATCAACAGGATCCGCTGTTCGCGATCGACACCGATGACCCCTTCGGCCATGCTGTTGATGACGTTCTGCAGGCGATCTCGCTGGCCGGACAGTTGCGCAACCTGCAGTCGAACAGATGCCTGGGCTCGTTCGAGAACAGAGGCTACATCGGGCAGGACGGTGTGGGATTCCGAGGTGAGGGGCGAGTCGAAGGTTCCCTTTTCCGCCTTCAGCAGGGCGGTGTGGACTTCCGACAACGCACCTCCGATGCGCCGGGCCTGTTGCCCGCCGAACAGGGTCGCGCCGCAGGCGGTCAGCAACCCTCCCACGACGATGGCGATGCCGGTCGATCCGGGCAGCAGACCGCACGCCCACAGCAGCGGCATCACGACGATCACCAGCAGCAGCAAGCCCACCACCTGGGACCACAGATATCGCCACCACAAATCACTCGGCATGCTCATGAAAGATTGATCCCAAAGGGGATTTTGCAGATGGATATCACACTAACGCTGGAGGGGAGTTGTGTCTATTGAAGGAGGTCCTTTGTCATTTGTCCTTGGTCCTTAGTCATTTCCAAACTGGCCTTGGTGGATGTAGAGCGACTGCTTATACTTCGCCACGCGCGCCTGATCGACCCATCTGGCGCGGGGGACGGTGCGGCGGATGTCCGCACGATTTCTGTTGGTGATGGTGAAACGCTGAAGGCCCTTGCGGCGAGCAGCACGCCAGCCACCAATTGACACGCACATGCAGGGAGGCTTCGCGTGGAAAAACTTGTCATTGCCGGCGTCGATACGATTCTTGGCGGAAATATGGCGGCCTGGTTGTCCGATCGATACGAAATCATCGGACTCACTTTCGGCGACCGCGTGCAGATTGCCGGTTGCTCGACAACCGCCTGCCCCAGCCGTGATCCGCAGGCCATTCAAGCCTGGCTGACGGCAACAGACCCGCATTGGCTGGTCTACTGCGGCCCGTGGACCGAATCGGCCTGGAATCCACAACAGAATCCATCCCAATACCTCAACGCCAGCGAAGCCGTGCTACCCTGGATCCGAGCGGCTCAAGCGATCGAATGTGCATCCACTGTGATTTCGTCAGACGCCGTCTTCACCGGCCCGTGGATGTTCCATGATGAAGCCAGCGACCACTTCTGCGGCACCGCAGCCGCACAAGCACTCCTGCAGATGGAAGCGGCCATTGCCGCCTGTTCGCCGGCGACGATGCTGGTCCGCTCGCACGTGTTTGGCTGGTCGCCGACGACGCAGTCAGCCGGATTCATCGAAGAAACCCTCTCGCAGATGTACGCCGGCCGCCGCTTGAACCTGGACTGCGTGCGGCACGCCACGCCGATCCTGGCCACGGATCTCGCCGAGATCCTGCATCAGGCCTACGAAGCCGAGCTGTCGGGCACGTATCACATTGGCGGTGCCGAACGGCTGAATCCCTATCGCCTGGGCACGCTGATGGCCAACACGTTTGGCTGCCCCTACACACCAGCCGCGCCGTTGGAACCGTTGACGGAACGCTCAACGCAGTTCGGTTCGGGCGAGACGTCCCTGCAGTCCCTGAAGATTCGCAAGGCACTGGGGTGTTCACTGCCACTGATCAGCGAGGGCCTGGAGAGCCTGCACCAGCAATCAATCAACGGCTACCGCGACCAATTCGGATCGACCGGGACTCGGCTGCAGGAACAGTTGGTGGCATAAAGGTCGACACGGGCTACTGCGTGTCTGTTAAATACTAGCTCGAAGCGCAAGCGAGTGCATCCCGTTCAACATCGCCATTAAAATGCACTCGCTTGCGCTTCGAGCTTGTATTCGCGATCACTTCGTGACCGGCTATCGGGTCACACATTGATTCGCCAGGCATGCCCAAGTGTCCGACTTATCGAATGGAATGAAGCCCTGAAGAGACACGTCTCTTCAGGGCTTGTTTCGTTGGTTGAGCCGTCAAACCACCATAGGCTGGCTGTTCATTTTTGGGCGAACTCCAAGCCTATGTTATAATGACAATGTGAAGACCGGCATTCGACTTTGGAGACTAACTTGTAACGCTCGGTTAATCATCGATAGGTGCGTAAAGCATTATCGGAAGCCATGCTTACGCGAATGCTGGCGGATGCTGGCGGCTTTTCTGAGTATGCGGCGGATTAGCGTTCGATCTGCGGCTTGCAGTGGTCGGCCCAGGTAGATCTTTAAGAAACGCAGGCGATCTGCCGCCGTGAACCAGTTCGCGGAATAGTGCAGTTGTGCGAGATCTTTGACAATCCAGATCAGCCCCAAACTGCGGACCCGGCGGACTCGGCCCAGGTCCAGGATGTGGATTCCTCGTGAGGCATCGTACGGCAAGAGGATATGGCCTGCGTATAGGTCCTGATGATGCAGGCCCGCGTGATGCATCTTGCGGACGACTTCTGCCACGTCACGAATGATGCGGCGGGTGGTGCCAATTTGCTCGGGGGTCGTCGGACGAGGTGTCCGTTGCATCCAGTCGGAGAGTTTTTCGCAGCCGTCGATGGCGAGGGTGACCAGCAGCGACTCACGACCTTGCCGGCCCCAGGCAACCGGCGTCATGGTGGGGATGCCGACCTCGTGAAAGTCGAGGATGGCGGCCCATTCCGGTTGAGCTCCAATTCGCGGCCAACGCAGGCGGATGAGCGGTTTCAGGTATTCCTTGAGCTTCGCTGGAGCGTGTCGTTTTAAGTAGCAGACGATTGGGCCGTGAGGTCCCTGGAGTTCAATCCGCGTGGTGGGACGTTCTGCGATCAGATGCTTGGCCACTTCGCCGCCGGAATAGCGCATCAGCGATTCGAACGTGGTCAGGCCGTTGCTCCGCAGGATGTCCGCGAATTCCGTATTGATCTGCAGGCGACCGGAATCCCAATCGGCAATGGTGAAGGGGGTGGGCATGACGAAAGGGTCGACCTGTGTGCTACGCCGCTTTCTCTCGCACCACGGCTTCAAAAACTGCCATTGTATTCCGGGCGTTTTGCTCGACAGTCATGCCCTGGGCTGTCTGCCAGCAATGCTCGGCCATTGCCTGACGTTCGCGGCTGGTCCGCGAGAGATGATAGTCAATGCACTCGGCCATGTCATGAACGGCGTCCGGTTGGGCCACGAGATAACCGTTTTCGCCCGCACGGATGATGTCTGCACCACCTGCCGTCGCTGAAGTCAGCACGGGTGTGCCGCAGCCCATCGCTTCGAGATTCACGTTGGGAAATGGTTCATAAATCGTGGGGAGAACGAACAAGTCACCCGCGCCGTAGTATCGGGCCATCGCACTTTTGCGTCCGGCGAAGATCACGCGGTCCTTAAGTCCCAACTGCGTCGCCAGCTTACCGTAAGTTCGGCAGTCGCCGTTTCCCAGCACCAGCAGCTTCACTCCCGGTGTTCGACAGAGTGTCAATGTTTTCAGTAACGGTCCAAGACCCTTGCGTCGAAAGTCCATCGAGGCGAAAACCAATAACGGCTCGCCCGGCTGGACGCCGAGTTCCTCACGCACGAGGGCGGATTCCTGGCGGGCTTGTGGTTGAAACTGCAGCGTGTCGACTCCGTTGCACACGCGCACGATCTTTTCTTCGGGGACGCCGTAGTATTCGACGAGCAGCCGGGTATCCAGCTTCGACTGCGTGATGTAGCGTCGGACGGTTGCCGATTGGTAGACCGACCGTTCGATGTCGAGAATCGTGCGGTGCCGCGGGTTCCAGTCTTGCAGCCGGCGTACCAGCCTGTTGCGGTAGAAGACGTTCAACCAGTGCGCCTGCAACGGATCGGTCACGCGGAAAGTGTCGACTGCGGGGGTTCGCGACAGGCCGTGAACGATATCGAATTTGTGCTGTTGGACGACCTTGTTGACGTTGTCCGCGAACGAGCGATTCTTGGTCCACGAGGCAAAATGGTTCACTTTGACCGGCAGAAACTCGATGGAGTCGCGGAGGTCGGGATCGATCTCTTCGCCGATAATAGTGACCCGATGGCCGAGCCGCTGCAGTTGGCGGGAGAGGTTCACGCAGTAGCGTTCGGCTCCGGCCTTCTTGAGTGAGTAGCAGCGTCGAACCAGGGCGATGTGCATGGTATGTCGGGACCTTGGTGTGGCGTCCGGGTTGAAGCCCGGGGTTACGATTGCGGGGAATCCGGGGGCTTACGCCGCCCGGCTCGCCTGGGTTTTAAAAAATCAATTCGCTGATTGTTGAGGGGGCGCTGACAACCATCCGGCTTACGCCGGACGCTCGCCTTTATGCTGCGCGGGTCAGGGGTAGCAGGTCGGCGACATTTAAATGGTACTGGACTGCTCGGAATACCGTTTCGACACTGAGGTCTCGCATGCAGCGATGGTGCTGCAGGGGACAGATGCGCTCCTGGCACGGTCCGCAATCGACTCGCAGTTGCAGATGAGTGGCGAGAGGATTGTCGGTTTCACTCCAGGCTTGATGTGTCGGGCCAAAGAGGGTGATCACTGGGACATCGAAGGGCTGGGCGAAATGGCGGGGGCCGGAGTCGGTCGTCACCAGCAGGTCGGCACGCCGGACGACGGCCTTGGTCAGGCCCAGGCTGAGATCTTCTTCAGCCAGACTGACTACGGCGGGATGGTCGGCTTCTTCGGCAATTCGGCGGGCGAGATCGCGTTCGGCGGGTCCGCAGTTGATCAACACGCGGCGTTCGAGCTTCCAGGCAATGCGACGCGCCAGGTCGGCGAAATGTTCGACGGGCCAGTGTTTGGCGGCACCGAATGCACCGCCCGAGTTCAAGCAGACGTAACTGTGCCCACTGCCGTAGCGCTGAGCGATCGAGGGTTGTTTCCACCAGAAACGATCCAGTCGCAGCTCATCATGCGGCGTGGTGGCCAGTTCCATGTTCTTGGAGGTGACATCACAACCCACTTGTTCGGCCAGTCGCAAATACTCGTCAAGCACGGGATGCGGCGTTTTCCTGGACTTCGGTAGCACGGCATCGGTCAGCATCCAACTGCGTCCGTTGCGATCAAATCCGACGCGACGTTCGGCACCCGAGATCCAGGCCAGCCAGCCACTGCGCCAGGAATTCGGGAACAGGACCGCGAGATCAAACTTCTGGTTGCGCAGGTGCTGAGCAAACGGCAGACCACGCAGACCGGGGTCGGCACCCCGCGGATCGTGCAGCAACTTGCGATCGACCAACGTCAGACCGGACAAGACATCGGCCACACCCGGTCGCAGAATGGCGGTGATTTCGGCAGCGGGAAAATGATTTCGAATGGCCCGCATTGCGGGTGTCGCCATGACCAGATCGCCAACCCAGTTGGGGAGAAACAGGGCAATTTTCATGTGGGCTTGTTCTCGGAGGTCTGATGGCTGATTGTTGGTGTGAACACTAACTTGCGATAACCGTTTTTGGCCCCTTGGGTTCTATTTGTTCCTTTGGAATTCGAAGGGACGGAAAGGACCCAAGGGACCAAAAGGACCTAAAAGGTTCTACTGAATTTCAGCCGGCTTTTCGTTCAACCGTATTTGGCGGCGTGATGACCTTGTTTTCGCCGTCCGAGGTCACCAGTGACAACTGGGGTCTTGGGACTGGTCCTTCGCCCCGCAGGCCTTGCACGATGCGGGTTGTGGAAATGCCTTCGACCAGCGTGAGGGGTTTGACGACTCCGCCGTAGGATTCGACGACGTCTCGGCCGACGATTTCGTGAGTGGCATAGGTGCCCCCCTTCACCAGGACGTCGGGTCGCAGTTGTTCCAGCAGGGAGTTTGGTGTGGCTTCATCGAACACGACGACGTAGTCGACCGCTTCCAGGGCCGCCAGCATGGCTGCCCGGTCGGTCTCGGCGAAGATCGGACGGTCGGGGCCTTTGTTCAGGCGGCGAACACTGGAATCACTATTAATGGCGACAATCAGGCAATCCCCTTCGCGAGCCGCTTGCTGCAGATAGGTCACGTGCCCGATGTGCAGCAGATCGAAACAGCCGTTCGTGAATACAACCTTATGGCCGACTTTACGCCGGGCGGCGACTTGTCTCGCGAGGTCGTCGCGGTGATAGATCTTGCCTTCGATGTTCCGCGAATTCATCAGGAGATCGTTGAGAATCTCTTCGCGACTGATCGTGACGACACCGATTTGTTCGACTTCCAATCCGCCCGCAACATTGGCAATGCGGCCGACATCCATCGGATCGCAGCCGGCGGCGAGGCCGACGCCGATCATCGCCAGAACCATGTCGCCCGCGCCGGTGATGTCGTAGACTTCGCGCTTGCGAGTCGGCAGCATTTCGGCCTGGCCATTCGCCCGCACGAATGCAATACCGTCACTGTCGAGAGTGACGTAAGCATATTCGAGATCGAGCATCTCGCACAGCTTGGCACCGGCGGCAAAGGCTTGCTCGGTGGTCTTGATTTCGATTCCGGTCGCCCGCTTGGTTTCCAGGCGATTCGGAGTGACGGCGGTCGCTCCGCGATAGTTGCTGTAATCTTCGCCCGGGTAAGGATCGACCAGCACGGGGACGCCTGCCGCACGGGCTGCTTGAATGACCGACTGCAGCACGCCTGGCGTGCAGACACCCTTGGCGTAGTCGGAAATCAGGACGGCGTCGAATTCCACAATCCGCGGCAAGATCTGCCCGAGAAACTGGGTTTCGAGCGTCGCGTCCAACGGAGTCCGGACCTCACGGTCGACGCGCAACATTTGATGAGGATGACGCTGTTGAGCACGTCCGATGAAACGTTCTTTGACTGTGGTCGGACGGCAGGGATCAGTGAAGACGAGTTCGGTCGAGACCCCGACTCGAGCGAGTTCCTGCCGCACACAGGTCCCGTCGAAATCATGTCCGACAACGCCGGCGAGGGTCGCCCGAGCTTCCAATCCGACGAGCATATTGGCGACGTTCGAGGCACCGCCGAGTCGGATTTCCTGCTTGTCCTGCCGGAGCAGAATCACCGGCGCTTCCTGGCTGACGCGTTCGGCATCACCCCAGATGTAACGGTCGAGAATGAGGTCGCCCAGTACCAGAATATGGGGATTCTCGAGCCGTTGTACGAGATCGATTAATTGATACGACATGGCACCGTCATCCGTGACGTAAGTCTTTGTGAGGTTTCATGGAAACCTATTGCGCAATCCATGCGCCCCCTGACACGCGGGGATCATCTCGGAGAGTCGACAGCGCGTCAATCCCGATCCTGTCTTGACGGACGAGGGGTCGCTAATTCAATTCGGGATCGCTGGGAATCGAGGGCAAAAAGTCGCCCTGTTGAGAGATTGCCTGGCAGAGCAATTCCCAGATGGCGTAGGGGTCTTCGTGAAAGATCATGTCGGTGGTCGCGGGGAATGTCAGCCAGTCTCCGCGACTGATTTCACCTTCGAGCTGGTCGGAGCCCCAGCCTGCACATCCGGCGAAGATGCGGAACTTCAGTTCGTCATGGCCCTCGGAAACAGACAGGACAATGTCTTCAAACACCGACGCGCTGTTGCCGACGTACAGGCCCGGGACGACCGGTGATTCGTTGCCGTCAAAGTCCTCGGAGTTGTGGAGGATAAACAGGGCCGCCTTTTCGACCGGGCCGCCGGTGAAGACGACGTCGCCCGTGTCGGGCAATTCGAAGTGGCCCTTGAGTGCTCGCGAGACGGTGACTTGCGACGGGCGGTTGACGATCAGCCCCATCGCCCCGTCCTTGTTATGCTCCACCATCAGCACCACGGTTCGATAGAAATTCGAATCACGCAGGTGCTTGGCAGCGATCAAGAAACTTCCGGTCAATGATTTCGGCATTTTTGAGAAGATCAGAAGGTTTTTAAGGCGTTGGAGTCTCGTCGAGCCTCGTGGATTCAGTATAGGCGGTCGGAGGATGGATGGGGAGAGCGGTCTGTCGTGGGATGGGGTCAGGGCGTGTTCCACCGTTGCAAAACGAATTGGCTCACCAGGTTCACTAGCACAAACACCGTCAGGCCCAGCAGGGTACACGTCAGGACGGCGGCGAAGAGAAGATCGGTTTTGAGCTGTCCGGAGGACTGCATGATGTAGTAGCCTAAGCCGTGAGACTGGCTGCCGTAACCGACGAAGAACTCGCCCACGATCGACCCGATCACCGACAAACCGCTGGAAGTCTTCGCCCCGGCGACCAGGAATGGGACGCAATTGGGGACTCGCAACTTCCACAGCAGTTGCCAGCGTGAGGCGTTGTAGATCTCGAACAGTTCCAGGAAACGGTGGTCTACGGCCAGCATCCCGGTGGTGGTATTGGTGATGATCGGAAACAGCCCGATCATGAACGAGATGATCACCACGCTGCGAAATCCGGAGCCGAACCAAATGATGATCAGCGGGGCAATGGCCACGATCGGCACGGTCTGCAGGAAGATGGCATAGGGATAGCAACTCCGGCGGACGAAGGCCGATTGTGAAAAGGCGAGCGAAATAACAAACCCTACCCCCAGGCTGCTCAAGAAGCCCAAACTGGCTGCCGCCCCGGTCAGCAATAAGGCTTGAGTCAAATCTTGTTGTCGTTCAAGCGCCGCTTGTAATACCATCCACGGCGAGGGGAACAGGTAGGGCTTCACTCGAAAGAAGCTGACCGCGAATTGCCATCCCAGCAAGACGAGGAGAAACAGTCCCAACGGGGGCCCCAGCCACTGAATCACGCTGCGGAGGGAGAACTTCATGTGGCGATCCCCCGCAAGAGCAAACTCACCTCGGCCGCCAGCCTGGCGAACTCGGCCGTGCCGCGCAGTTCGGGTGTCCGGGGAAACTCGAATGGAATGGGGACGTCGGCAATCAACTTGCCGGGCCGGGGACTCATCACCAGAATTCGCTGGCTGAGAAACACGGCCTCGTAGACGTTATGCGTGATGAAGACTCCCGACCATTTTTGACTCTGCCAGAGAGCCAGCAGTTCTTCATTGAGATGCTGGCGGGTGATTTCGTCGAGTGCTCCAAACGGTTCGTCGAGGAGCAGCAATTCCGGGTGCGTGACGAGTGCCCGCACTAGGGCGACTCTCATTCGCATCCCGCCGGATAGCTGGCTTGGCAAGGCGCGAGCAAAATCCTGCAAGCCGACAAGTTCCAGGGCCTCATGAATGCGATCCGCGTGCTGGGACCGTGGGACTCGCAGCAATTCGAGAGGCAGGCGGATGTTGTCCTGAATCGTGCGCCAGGGGAGCAACGTCGCATCTTGAAAGACGAAGCCAATCTGCAGACCCTGACGCCGGGCCTGGATCGCCGATTGACCGGCAACTTGCAACTGGCCGGACGTGTTCGCAATCAATCCGGCAATCAAGCGCAGCAAGGTTGATTTGCCGCAGCCGGAAGGACCGACCACCGAGACCAGTTCCCCACGCTGCAATTGAAACGTGGTGCCGGCGAGAGCCTGCACGGGCCCGGGAAATGTCAGCCCCACATTGTCGCAGGCCACCAGGGGATTGGTTGCAGGGTTGGCCACTGTGCGGTCACTATCTTGGGGGAAATTGCTGGTCGTTTGATTGTGTGTCATAAGTCCCATAAGTCCCATCAAAATGCATGGGACTTATGGGACGAATGGGACCTATGAGACTTATGGGAATTGCTACTTCATGAATCCAAACCAGCGGAGGAAATCCATTCCCAATACGGTGATCATCAACGATCCAATCATGGCCAGTCCGATCCATGTCAGGAGGATCAGGATGCGTTCGCTGGGCGGTTTACCGCGGATTCCTTCGTACAACAGGAATGCCATATGGCCCCCGTCCAGGACGGGAATTGGCAGGAAGTTCAGCACCGCCAGGTTGATGCTCAGATAGGCCAGGAAGAAGAGCAGCGGGGCAAACCCCTGGTCGGAGATCTGCACTGCGGCACCCACAATCCCGATGGGTCCGTGCATCTGGGTCACCGATAACCGGCCCGTCAGCAGGTTGTAGAGGATCAGATAGATCTCACCCATGAAGTTGCGGGTCTCGGCCACGGCCCGGCCCATGGCGACGCTGAGGTTGTTATCGCGGTGGAAATCGACCAGGAATTCGAAATGGATTCCGCGTTCCACGGAAAACCAGTTGTCGGCCGGGGTCGGCGTCAATGTGACCGTGCGGGAACTTCCCTGTGAGGCCACAGTCAACTTGACCTGCCGCAGCGGACATTCCTGCATCATCCAGAACAGATACGGCCAACTGCGTTTGCCCTTATCGAAGTCCAAAACGAGGCTCTCTTTGCCATGCGAATCGCTTTTCAGTCCCGGGGGCAGGATCAGTTCGGCCTTCTTGATCTGCTCCTTGGGTTTGACGAGTTCCGCGGCCGGGCCCTTGGGATCAACACTGATGACCGAATGGAGCACATAACACGTAATCCCGATCGAGGGGATCGACATGGCTGAATCATCATCGAAAGGGAACTCGCTCCAGCCGGGGCGGTTTTCGGGGGTGAGCTTAATCTCGAGCTTTTCCGGGTCTGCCTCGTGACGTTCGCGCTTGATATGCAGAGTCACTTCCTGACCGTGCAGTTCCCCCAGGACCTGCGGCAACCGCAATGGATCGAGATCGCTGCCGATCATGAGTTTGCCGTCGGACGTATCCAGTTGCGTGATTTTATCACCCTTCTGAAGTTTGCCTGCCGCAGGTGAGCCTTTACGAACGGCCGAGACCTGGCCAATATCCATCAGAAGACCGAGGGTCCGAATCGGATTGGCGGGAACCTTGATTTTGACTTCTTCAGTCTTTCCCGGCTCTTTGCCAGTCGCCCGTTCGACGATGATGTCGACAGATTCACCGGGCTTCCCCAGTAGAGCCTGGCGGAACTCGAAATGATCTTTGACCGGCTTGTCATTGACCTTTTTCACCAGGTCGCCCGGTTTGAATTCGGGCGTCGCCTTGGCGGCTGCCGTGCCGGCGAAAACGTGTTGAATCAGTTCGTTCGGAGAGTCCACGATTTTCAGCGAGTTGGCTTTGGTGACGCCAATCGCGCTGCGGTTGTCGCTTGATTTGAACGGCACGATGATTTCATGATAGTCGGTCCCGTCGTGATGCTTGCCGCGCAGATCGACCTTTTCCCACGACAACGTGACGCGACGCATGATGTCGCTGAACGTGACGATGCGGTAGCCGTCAATGTTATAGATGTTGTCTCCGGGCTGAATCCCAGCCACCCAGGCGGGAGAACCGGGACTGACGGCCCCGATGGACGACGGGACGGACTCCAGTCCCATCATGAAGGCCGCACAGAACATCATCGTGCCGGTGATCAGATTCATGATCACGCCCGCCGAGATGATCGCCATACGCTGCAGTACGGTTTTCGCCGTGTAGGACCGGGGATCGCGGGCGACTTGTTCGCTCGCCATCTGATTGGGGTCGATATCATCCTGGCCCAACATCTTCACGTAGCCACCGAACGGGATAATCGAGAGTGCGTATTCGGTCTCCCCCTTCATGAAGCTCAGGATGACTGGACCGAAGCCGATGCTGAACCTTTCGACGCGTACGCCGCACCACTTCGCAACGGCGAAATGGCCCAGCTCATGGACGAAAATCACGAATCCCAACCCCAGCGCGGTGTAAATGATGCTGGGGAGGCTCGAAAGGGAAAAACCCGCTGCTAAGAGCTCCACTGACGCGTCTCCTCCCGGGCCCAGGCATCTTGCCGGAACAGTTCCGACAGCGTGGGGCTCGGGTCAAAATGATGAGAATCAAGCACCGCGCGGCAGGCGCGGGGGATGTCACAAAAGGCCAATTCGCCTGCGAGGAAGCGCGCTACGGCGACTTCATTGGCGGCATTCAAGACGGCTCCGCTGGTTCCACCCCGACGGGCCACTTCGAACCCCAGCAACAGGGCTGGGAAACGATCGGTATCCGGGGGTGAGAAATCCAGATGGAACGCCGTTTTCCAATCCAACTTGGGCGCACTCCCTGACTTACGTTCGGGATACGTCAAGGCATACTGGATCGGTAATTTCATGTCGGGCGGGGACAGTTGGGCGATGATCGACCCATCAACGAATTCGACAAACGAATGGACGATCGACTGTGGATGCACGACGACCTCAATCTGGTCGGCATCCAGATCGAACAACCAGCGGGCCTCGATGACCTCGAGCGCCTTATTCATCAAGGTCGCCGAATCGATCGTCACCTTGGGTCCCATGTTCCAAGTCGGGTGCGCGAGTGCCTCTTGCGGCGTGACCGATTTCAAGCGGGAGGCGTCCCACGTTCGAAAGGGTCCGCCACTGGCGGTCAGGACCACCCGTTTGACCTCGGGCCGGCGTCCCGACTGCAGGGCCTGAAAGACGGCGCTGTGTTCGCTGTCGACTGGAATGATGGTCGCGCCACGCTGCCGTGCCAGATCCATCACCAGCGGTCCGGCGACGACCAGGGTCTCCTTGTTCGCGAGACACACTCGCTTGCCAGCTTCGATCGCGGCCCAGGTGCCTCTCAAGCCCGCCGCGCCGACAATTCCGGCGACGACGACGTCGGTCTCGGGGTCTGCGGCCAGCGCTTCTATGCCTTCGGCTCCGAAGACCAGTTCGGTCTGGGGCGAAAACGACGACCGGGGAATCTGGTCTTTCAAGGTGGCATCACTGATGACCACGCGCCGCGGCTGAAAGATCTCGGCCTGGCGTTGCAAGTCTTGCCAGCGGCGATGAGCGGTCAGGCCGGCGACGCGAACCTCGTTGCGCATCCCACCCAGGACCTCCAGGCAATTCGTGCCGATGGAACCGGTCGATCCCAGGACTGCGATGCGGTGGATGCCTGCGGAATCGGTCATAAACGGTCAATACGCAATGGTTTCAGGCATCCGGCACAGGACTTTGTGGCCACGCTGAGCGGGATTGTCGCCAAGTCTATTGGCTTACTGGACATAGGAAAATGGGCCAACTGGCAAATTGTAGGTGTCCCCCCGAAACGCCGCAAGCGGAAGTGCCAGCGTCGATTTGCGGCGGTCTGTCGCTGACCGCAGAAAGTCATTCGCGGCGGGGCTGTGATTCTTAAATGCAGGTGGGTCCTGGAGGTCGTTTCTGGTCCCTTGCTGACTGAGGTTGCATCCTCGATCGATTCAGAGTTCAATCCATGACTGTTGATGAATGATTCCGTCGAACATTTTCCGAAGAGCCAACTGCGATGGTTTCTGTGTACCGATTGAAAAACCTGTGCTCTGTGGTGCTATTGGTCACCTGGTGTGCTCTGCCAGGGGGTTGTGCTGGGGCCAAGGAAACGGCCAAAGCCGCCGACACCCAGGCGACGTCGGCCGCCGCGGCAACGGAGACTGGTGCCTCGCCAACCGGTGAGACGGTGGCTCGTGCCCAGGTTGATGCTCCCACTGAGACTGCGGAACCCGCCGCTGCGGTCCGTGAAGGGGAAGATTGGCCGCGTTTCCTGGGTCCACGAGACAATGGCACTTCCACCGAAAAAGGGCTGCTCGCCAAATGGCCTGCGAAAGGTCCCCCGGTGCTGTGGGAAAAAGCTGTCGGCACCGGCTACAGTGCCCCCTCAGTACGCGGCAATCAGGTTGTCATCCATCACCGGGTCCGCAATGAAGAGATCATCGACTGCCTGACTGCCGATACGGGCAAGGCTGTGTGGACTCATGCGTATGAAAGCAATTTCTCGGACCCGTATGGATACAACAACGGTCCCCGCTGCAGCCCGTTGTTGACGGCCGACCGCTGCTACACATTTGGAGCTGAAGGCAAACTCCTGTGTCTCAATCTGCAGACCGGCAAACAGATCTGGCTGCGGGACACGGCGGCGGATTGGAAAATTCCTGACGCGTTCTTCGGTGTGGGTAGCACCCCGATCCTGCACGGCAAACTGCTGATTGTGATGGTCGGCGGTAAACCCAACGCGGGCGTCGTGGCGTTTGACGCCGACACGGGAAAAACGGTCTGGCAGAATGTCGACAAGGACACGTGGACCTCACCGGACGGCTCGCAACTCGACGACAAACTGGCCAGTTATTCGTCACTCATTGAGGCGAAGATCAAAGGCCATGACCACGTATTCTCCCTGATGCGCGACGGTCTGGTCTCACTGAATCCGACCGACGGAAAGATCCGTTTCAGCTACTTCTTTCGTTCGAATTCCTTTGAATCGGTTAACGCGGCGCGGCCGGTTATCATCGGTGATGAGGTCCTGCTCTCAGCAGCCTACAAAGCCGGTGCCGTACTGTTGAAGATCAAGCCGGACGGCAAGGGTGCCATCGAACTCTGGAAGAGTCCCAATCTCCAGACACACTGGTCGACGACCATTCATCACGCTGGCTATCTTTACGGTTTCAGCGGCCGGCACGAAGGGGAAGCCCGGCTGCGTTGCATCAACATCAAGGACGGCGAGATCGTCTGGGAGACCGACGGTTTGCCGGAAGGGATCCCTGATGAGCCTGGCGACGTGGAAGCCAGTTCGGCCAAGTACTACGGCCGCGGCTCGGCCATCATGGCCGAAGGCAAATTCATCGTCCTGGGCGAACGCGGCCTGCTGGCCCTGGTGGAAGTCAATCCGAAAGAGTTCAAAGAAATCGCACGCGTGAAATTCCCCGGCATGAAGTACCCCAGTTGGGCCGCACCAGTGCTGTCACGCAAGCGCCTCTATCTGCGCTGCGAGGACCACATGATGTGTCTGGATCTGGCGGCGAAGAAATGACCGAGGAATGGCTAATTGCCTAATGACTAATGTCTAATAAGGAAGAAGAACGAAGCCCTCCTTTTAGACATTAGTCATTAGACATTAGTCATTCCCTCCCTCTCCTTGCGGCGGCACGCGGTTTCACTTACCCTGCAATTTGCTCAGCCAAACTCAATCTACGATTTTCCTCAGGGGAGTCTGACTTCGATGCCCAAGGTTGCTTGTACTGCGCTCAATACGGACGAAGGTCCGCATCTGGAAATCTTCAGCCGGGCGGGATTTGACGTCGTGCTGCCGCCGGTCGGCACGAATATGTTCAATGAAGATCATTTGATTTCCGTCCTGCAGGATTGCGACGCCGTCGTCGCCGGTTCGGAACCGTACACCCGCCGGGTCATTTCATCGCTGCCCAAGTTGCGGATCATCGCCCGTCGTGGCGTCGGGTTCGATGCCGTCGATCTGCAGGCTGCAGATGACCACAATGTCGCCGTGGCAACGACCCCTGGCGTACTCGATGAATCGGTCGCCGAACACACCATTGCCATGCTGCTGGGCTGTGCCCGCGGCTTCCCTGGGCTGGACCATCAGGTGCGTGAAGGACGCTGGAAGCGTGTCGCGTATCCGCGTGCCGCCGGCAAAACGCTCGGCATCGTGGGACTGGGCCGCATCGGTCAGGCCGTCGTTCCCAAGGCTGTCGGGCTGGGGATGAAAGTCATTGCCTATGATCTTTATCCGCACACCATTTTCGCCGAAAAATGGAACATCGAATACGTGTCGCTGGACGAACTCTGGGCCCGCAGCGAGTTCATCTCATTGCATCTGGCGATGTCCCCTGAAACCTTCAATCTGATCAACAAAACAACGATCGCAAAGATGAAAAAGGGCGTGATCATCATCAATACCGGTCGCGGTCAGTTGATCAACGAAGACGACCTGTGTGCCGCATTGGAATCGGGCCACGTCGCTGCCGCCGGGCTGGATGTGTTCCATAAGGAACCGCTGCCTGTGTCCAGTCCGCTGGTGAAACTGGAAAACGTCCTGCTGAGCGGTCACGTCGCTGGTCTGGATCAAGAGAGCAATCACGACATCGCGGTCCGCTTCGCTGAGACCATCATCACTTTGTCGCAAGGGGGCTGGCCGACGGAATGCATCCGCAACTTGAAGGGGAGAACGGATTGGAAGTGGTAGGTTGTAGCCCGACTCTCTGTGTCGGGTGTCCCTCCGAAATTCAATCACCCGACTCAGAGTCTGGCTACGAAAAGGCTCCCCACGTGTCGCTGGAAAAGACCGAAGCTCTGGTCATCCGACTTGCCGATTGGAGCGAGAGCAGCAAGGTCGTCACCCTGTTTTCCAACAACATGGGCAAGCTGGCCGCCGTGGCGAAGGGGGCCAAACGGCTCAAGAGCGCGTTCGAGTCTGCTCTTGACCTGTTGACGATTTGCAATATAGTCCTCATCCGTAAGTCGAGCGGAGGTCTGGATATTCTGACCGAGGCGAAACTTCAGAAACGATTTACGGCCAGACCCGGAAGCTTGGAGAGTCTCTACGCAGGCTATTACCTCGCGGAATTGCTCGACAGCCTGACGGAACTGGATGATCCGCATCCCGATTTATATGTCGAAGCCTTGAAGTCGCTGGACCGCTTCGCAGGCCACGGGCCACTGGAATTGGCCGTGTTGCGCTGGGAATTGGTGCTGTTGGAAGAAATAGGTCAGTTGCCGATGTTGGAAGGCTGTGCCGATTGCGGCCGGCAGGTGGCTCCCGATGTCTGGTTTGATTTTAGCGTCGGACAAGGAGGTCTGATCTGCCCTGACTGCCACCCCGAGGCTGATCATGCCCGCCGTATTCAACCCGGGACTCTCGCGATTCTGAATCAACTGCTGACGGGACAAGAAGCCGCCTGGCAACGCCTGGTAGTCTCGGCCCCGCAGCAACGAGAGCTCCGGAGAATCATGACCCCCACAATTTGCCACGTCCTCGGCAAGCGGCCCAAGATGTTGGGCTATCTGAAATTCATGAATCCATAGACAATCCCCTCGCGGCACCCGTCGCAACCGTCACTTCACCCCAAGGAAACCCGACGCATGGATGCGTCGCCATACGCTCCCCGCTATTGCTCTCCAGCACGCATTGCCACGTGCTGGCTGCTGGTCTGCGCGCTCGGCTGGGGTGCAGGTTGTGCTTCCACGCAAGGCAAGGGAATAACGCAGGCCAATAAAGAACCCTTCTTCAAGAACCCGCTCGCCAAGAAGAAGGCACGTGAGATCGTTGATCCAGACGCCGGCTTCCCCGAATACGACGCCGCCATGGCGCGGTTCGAGAAAAAGGAATATCAGGCCGCAGCCAAAGAATTCAAAGCGATCGCCAAGAAGTATTACGACTACCCCGTCGAAGAAGATGCCATGTACATGGTGGGCGAGTGCTACTATGCCGACCAGCGCTATGCGTGGGCTCAGGATGAATTTGACGGCTTGATCAAGAAATTTCCGTCCAGCCGCTACGTGGAGAAATCGACTCGCCGGCTCTACACGATCGCGGCGATCTGGCTCAACGGAGATGGGTCAACCAAAACCGACGAACTGATTCAGGTCAGCTCGACCGACGTCACCGAACCCGAAAAGGTCCAACGCAAGCCGATTCCCCACGCCTTGCCACTGGTTCCCAATTTCTTCGACAAGACTCGCCCGACGTTCGACACGCCGGGGAATGCCCGGAAGGCCTTGAAGTCGGTCTGGCTGAACGATCCGTTGGGTCCGCTGGCTGACGACGCCTTGATGATGACGGCCGTCTATCACATCCGCAAAAATCAGTTGCGGGATGCCGACCATTACCTGGACGTCCTGCGCCGCGAATACCCCAAGAGCGAACACACCCAGGCCGCATTTGTCGTCGGCTCGCACATCAAACAGGTGTCCTACCAGGGCCCGCGCTACGACGGCCGCGATCTGGTCGACGCCGACGATTTGATCCACAGCACGCTGAACTTATTCCCCAACATTGCGGAGAAGGAAGAGCTGCAAGCTCAGCTCGTCAAGATCAAGGATCGTGGTGCCGAACGCAACTGGTCGCGGGCCGAATACTATCGACACCGCCAGAAACCGCAGGGTGAGGCGATCTATCTGGAGTCCATTCTCAAAGACTTCTCGGACAGTTCGTACGCCGAACGGGCTGCCCAACGCTTGAAGGAATTGGGACCCCAGTATTGGACCGGCATGCTGGAACACTATCCCGACGAGAAACCGTTGGATGCTCCGAAATTGCCGAAGGGAGCACCGCGACCACTCGCCAGGCCCAAGCCACAGGTCGGCGGAGGCAAACCGGAAGGACCCCAATTCCCGCAAAAACGCGAAGTAAAACCTCCGGCGAAGATTCTCCCCCCGGAAGAGGAGCTGCCGGCCACGCAGCCCAAAACCGAAGAGCCGAGTGATTCCTACGAAGAGCTGCCGCCTGCGAAAAGCTCGGTCGATCAGCCGGATCTGGTCGAGGGTCAGTCCACAGAGGAAATCGATCGAGCAGCATTCGAATCGCCGCCGTAACGCCGGGGTCGGGCCTACGATTTTTCGAAATTGGCC